>NZ_JBEBMH010000006.1:0-305358 GCF_040081985.1 Mesorhizobium yinganensis
GAAGATGGGCAATCGATATATCCGGCGTTTGCTCTATCTGGGCGCCATGGCGCAGATCATGCTCAGATGCAGGCTCAAGCGCGAGTCGGGATCGGACTGGCTGTCGAACATGCTGATGCGCAAGAAGACAAAGATCGTCGCCGTCGCCCTGGCACATCGCATGGCAAGAACCATCTTCGCCGTTCTCAGGGACGGATCGCGTTACGAGCCGCAGGCCGCCTGACGGGCTCTCGGAATGGTCAGGGCAAAGTGAGGTGATGGCGAACAGACGGAGACGAAGAACCAGGACACCCCGATCAATCCGAAGCGCCTCGAGCGCGCTCGATTGAGTGGGACCTGTTCTCCAAGCGGAGATTCATCAGGGCGCGCAACGACCTCGTTGCACATTCAGACGCCGTATCCATGGCCGCAACCGACCTGTTCACCAAATCCGATCCGACACCTTGACCCGCAGGAGCCATCCATACAGGGGTTGAGGTCGGGAGAGTATTTGGGCAGGAACAGGAACCAGGCGCCATGCTCGGCGAGGGTCTTTGCGGCGCGCGGGCTCTTGTGAACGGTGAGGTTGTCGAGGATCACCGCGTCGCCCCGCCCCAGATGCGGCGCCAACTGGGTCTCGACATAGGTATCGAAAGCCGCACCATCCATCGCTCCTTCGATGACCCACGGGGCGATGAGTTCATCGCATCGCAAGCCTGCGATGAAGGTCTGGGTCTGCCACTTGCCGAACGGAGCATCGGCCGGCAACCGTTCGCCGCAAGGGCTGCGTCCCCGCAGCGGCGTCATGTTGGTCTTGACGCTGGTTTCATCGATAAAGACAAGCCGTGCCGGTTGGGCCCGCATGAAGGGCTGGCGGCGATCCAGCCATTCGCGACGCGCCGCCTTCACGTCACTGCGTTCTTTCTCCGACGCCAGCAGCTGTTTTTTTATATGTGAAGCCTTCCCGGCACAGGAACTTCGACAGGTTTGACGGGTCGACGCTGACACCGTGCTCGGCCTCCAGCCAGAGAGCCAGGTCCGGCATGGTAATGTCGGGCTTGGCCTTGACCTTGCCGACGATCGCATCCCGGTGCGGAGCAAGCTTGCCCGAGCCCGCCGGGCGGCCCTGCCTGGCCGGCGCGACAGACCCGGTCGCCACATACCGTGCCTGAAGACGCACCGCCGTCGACGGCGCAACCTCGAACCGCGCCGCCATCGCACGCCGCGATTGGCCGGCGTCGACCCCGCGCACGATCCGTTCCCGCAAGTCTGACGAAATCGGCTTTCCCATGGCAAACACCTCCTGCCACCATGGAATCAGACTTGCAACGACTGCGAAACCCGCGATTCACTCTTCCCGCCCGACGCTCTAACATCGCAAACGGTCAATCGTGAGCGAGGATAGCAACGTCGGCGAGATGCGTCGAAGGGCCAGGCTTCCCCACCTGTTTGTGGCCAATCTATCCACTTACGTTATAAGCCGGTACGCGAGCCTTAGGTGGCGCCTGCAACATAAAGGGCTTCATCTCAGGCTGCGGCGCAGTCTCATCTGTGTCCCCTAGCCAATTCTCGGGATAACTATAGCAAGACTTGCCTTCCCCGGGTGGAGGATCGATTCTTCCTGCAAGGCAATCGAGTCTCTCTTTGTAGTTCTTGCGATCGATGAGATAAGCTCCTGAGCAAGCTGAAGTGCCCTCCGTTACAGCAGGGTCCACGATAGCGGCACCTTCATTCACCCTGAAGAAATGCTTCAGATTCTCCGGGCCTCCTTTGTATAAGTCGTCTAGACCCTGCATGTCATGGAATATCAGAAAGTTGAGATCGCTGCGGCCATTCTTGGTAAGAAAGACCTTATCGGCGCTCGAAGAATCTCCTCGAAATGAATCGTCGTCGCCGACAAAGACAGCGCCGTGAATCTCTCCACCAAACGCATCTCCCTGGTAGACGGGTTCAGCTCGATAATAGCGAATAATATCACCAAAGGCGGGCGTTTCCACCGCGGTAAACTGCCTCATATGGCAGCGGAACTCCGTTGGACCCATAAAGCGTGGCTTGTCCCACGATCCGCCAGTCAGTTTCCTGGAGGCCGCATACTTCGATCGCGTGTCAGCGATGGATGCGACAGCATTGTACCAACAGTTTGGTCCGTAGGAGTGCCTTCCCTTACCGCCTTCCAAATATCCCGAAAGCCCGAACTTCGCAAACATTGAAACGGAAGAAGGAGATAAGAAGTCCAGCGGAGAAGAAGCGGGTGTCGTGGCAAAATATGATAGCAAAGGTTGATGAGACTGTTTACTGACTCCCCATAAGAATCCTAATATTCCTTGTATTATTTCATACTGGATTTCGCTAGGATAATTATCCCAATTTTGGGTAGAAATGGTAATGGCGTAGCTGACTTTTCCATCTTCTTCAGTCTTATATGGTAGAAATATTCCATTATCGCATCGATATAGGTCGTCTACACATAATTGCGTCGGATATCCCTCGTATATTCCAGACCTTATTCTGGCTATTACTTCACGCCCGGCCCTACCTTCGTCGTATATGTTCGAGGAACGGAGTGGTGTAGATCGTAGATGCTGAGGGATTTCAAGGCTTCCTGCTGCCTTTGCTACTGCGGCAGCCAAAAGACAGACAGCGAACCCGAACCAGAATACTATTTGCATTTCGCCGCCCTCCCCAGTCAGTTATATTCGGTGCCCTCAACGCTTCCTGAAAAAAGAACATAATGCGGGTAAAAGAACCTTCTGTCGAGTGTTTCATTCGGAGCGAGACCTCCGATCTCTGACGAAGACAGCATCGGTGCCAGTCGGAATAGTTGGGTGCTCTTGATGCCCGGCCGGCCGCGCCAACTCTACACCGGCCCGACCATCCGCGATTTTATGCCGATTGCGAAGAGATGGGGGCAGTCGGGGACAGGAAGTCGGCAGTAGCGAAAGATACTGCCTACTGCCTACTGCCTACTGCCTTCAACACCACTTCCGCCGCCAGTTCCCCCGACGGTTTTTCCGTCCGCATGCGCCGCGCCACTTCGGCGAATCCGTCCTTCTGCCAAACACGCATTCCGGTGTCGGCGAACAGCGCTTCCAGATCGCGCGCCAGATGCTCGGGGCGGACGTAGAAATTGTAGAACTCCGGCACGATCGAACGGTCGGCGATGATGTTGGGCAGCAGCGCCGACCAGACCGTGACCAGGTACTGGAACATCCGGCCGACGGCGTCGACCTTGTAGCAGGAAACGAACGGCACGCCGGCCAGCGCAAGTTCGAGCGAGACCGTTCCGGACGCTATTAGCGCGGCATCGGCCTCGCCGAAAGCCTGCCACTTGCGTTCCGGGTCGAGGATGATTTCAGGCCTGTCCGGCCAGTCGGACGTGGCCTTGCGCACAGTCTCGGCGACATGCGGCACGGTCGGCAACGACAGGTTCAGCCGGTGCCCGCGAGTTCTTAGCCGTGCCAGCGTCTCCCCGAACGGACCGAGCAACGCATTGACCTCGCTGCGCCGCGATCCCGGCAGGACGAGCAGGTTGCGCGGATCTCCCGGGGGCGAAACTTGCCGTTCCTTCTGCATGCGTGCGGCGACCGCGATGCCCGGATCGGTGGTCAGCCGGTGGCCGACAAAGGTTCCGGGCGGACCTCCCAGCCTTTCGAGTTCGGCGGGCTCGAACGGCAGCAGGCAAAGGATGTGATCGACATGCGGACGCATCGCCGGCGCGCGGCCGGGGCGCCAGGCCCAGACTGACGGGCAGACATAGTGGACGATCGGGATGGACGGATCGGCGGCGCGGACCTTGCGGGCTACCCGCAGCGAAAACTCCGGACTGTCGATGGTAACAAGGCAATCCGGCTTGGCTGCAACGATGGCGCGCGCCGTTTGGCCAATGCGGCGGATCAGCCTCGGCAGGTCGCGCAGGATCGCCCCCACTCCCATCAGCGCGATCTCGGAAGCGTCGAACAGCGAATGCAAACCGACCGACTCCAGGTGTCGCCCGCCGGTTCCGATCAGTTCCACGTCGCGCCCCGAGGTACGTCGCAGCGCTTCGATCAGATCGTGGCCAAGAAGGTCCCCCGACTCCTCGCCGGCAATCACAGCGATCTTCAGCAGCCCGGAGTTCATGTGGGACCGCCCTGCGGCAGGCCGACGACGAACAGGCCCAGCGCGTCGGCGCGCGCCACCAGTTCGGCGCTGTCGAGCACAAGCGAACGGCCGGCCTCGACGCCGATGCCGGCAAGGCCCGCCGCGTGCGCGGCCTCGACCGTCAAGGGGCCGATCGAAGGCAGATCGGCGCGCATTTCCTGCCCTGGCTTGGCGCATTTCACCAGAACGCCACGGCCCTTGCCCGCCAGGCGGCCGTGTCCGCGCAGATCGCGCACCCGCTGCAGCAGGCCGTCCGTGCCCTCGACGCCCTCGACCGCAATCACCCGGCCGCCGATCGATACCGTTCCCTGTCCGATGTCGAGCGCGCCGATCGCCCGCGCGGCCGCGTAAGCGGCGTCGAGATCGGACTTGTCGGATTTGAGGGGTCTTGCGCGGGTCATCGGGCCTTCAACGGCGAGCAGATCCGGCACGATCTCATGCGCGCCGACGACACGGAAACCTTCGCTCTCAATCCCCTTCACAAGGATGCGCAACAGCCCGTCATCGCCGCGCGCCAGAGCCGTCACTGCTCTCGCCAGATGGCGAAATAGCGAGAAACTGATGCGGATCTCCCGCCAGGCGGGCCGCCGGCTTATGCCGCCCGCCAAGACGACGTGGGTCACGCCGCGGCGCTTCAGCCGCGGGGCCAGTTCGGCGAACTCGCCGAGGCTGATCTCCTCGGTTTCGAAGGCATCGAACGCCGAACCGTCGTCAGCCTCGCCCCGCACCCGTAACACCAGTGGCGGATGCCCATGCAGGGCCAGGCTTTCGGCTATATTCACGGGCAGACGCCCACTGCCGGCAACGACTGCGACCTTGTCGGCCGGACCAAGCTCGACCAGCGGCCGGCTAGTCCTGGTCGTCGGCGTCGTCATCGTCCGCCCCTTTCAGCGGCGGAAGCGTGAATTGCCTTTTGCCGCGCGCAACCAGGAAGTCGATGACCTTCATCGCGTAGACGGAGTCCGCGAACCTTTCCCGGGCCGATTCGATGTTCTCGGCAAGCGGGTGCGTACGGTCGAAGAGCAGCCTGTAGGCCTGCCGCAGCTTGAGGATTTCGGCCTTCGGAACACCGGAGCGCTTCATGCCGACGACATTCATGCCGCGCAGCGTAGCCCGGTTGCCGCCAACCATCGCATAGGGAATGACGTCGCCGAGGATCATCGAGCCACCAGCGATAAAGGAGTTGTGGCCGATGCGCGTGTACTGGTGGATGGCACTCAGCCCGCCGATGCCGACGAAGTCGCCGACTTCGATATGGCCGGCAAGCGTCGCCCCGTTGGTCATCGTCACATTGTTGCCGATGGCGCAGTCATGGGCGATGTGGACATAAGCGAGGAAATGGCCGTTATTGCCGACCGTCGTTGCGCCGCGTCCGAAATCGGTGCCGGTGTTGATGCTGACATATTCGCGGATGATGCATTTGTCGCCGATCGTAAGCGTTGTGCGTCCGCCCTTGTGACCGGTGCTCTGCGGCGGACCGCCGAGGACGGCTTGCGGATGAACGGTGCAGTCGCTGCCGATCGTCGTCGCGCCTGTTATGACGACATGGCTGATCAGCCGCGTGCGCTCGCCCAGCACCACGTCGGGTCCGACATGACAGAAAGGCCCGATATGCGCACCGGCGCCGATGCTGGCGCCCGGTTCGACGAGTGCCAGCGGATGAATGAATGTGTCGTCTTGCATGATCTTCCGGTTCAAGCGGCCGACGTTGCGATCATGGCGGAGATCTCTGCCTCCGCCGCCTTCGCCCCGTCGACCAGCGCCTCACAGGCGAAACGCCAGATGGTGCCGCGCTGCTTCAGTTTCTTCACATGGATTTCGAGCCGGTCTCCCGGCACGACCGGCCTGCGGAATTTCGCATTGTCGATGGTCATGAAATAGACGATCGACGGTATGTGCGAACCACGGTTGCGGATGCAGATGGCGCCCGCCGTCTGCGCCATCGCCTCGACGATGAGAACGCCCGGCATCACCGGCTGGCCGGGAAAATGGCCCTGAAAATGCGGCTCGTTGATCGAGACGTTCTTGATGCCGACCGCGGAATTGTCGCCGTCGATGTCGACGATCCTGTCCACGAGAAGGAACGGATAGCGATGCGGCAGAAGCTTCATGACGCCGATGATGTCGATCGCTTCCATCGCCGCTGGAGCCACGTCAGCCATCGTCCTGCTTCCTCCCCTTGGGCTTCGCGAGCTTCGCCAGAACAGCCACCTCGCGCATCGCCTGGCCGATCGGCTTGGCAGGATAACCCGCCCAGATTTCGCGCGCGGGAACGTCATGCATGAAGCCGCTGCGGGCCGCAAGCTGTGCGCCGCTGCCGATGCTGAGATGATCGGCGATGCCGACCCCGCCCGCCACCATGACGTTGTCGCCGACCGTTACCGAGCCGGATATGCCGGACAGTCCGGCGATCACGCAGTTGCGGCCGATGCGAACGTTGTGCGCAATCTGCACGAGGTTGTCGATCTTGGTATTCTCGCCGATCACCGTATCGCCGAGCGCGCCGCGATCGACCGTCGAATTGGCGCCGACCTCGACATTGTCCTGGATGACGACCCGGCCGATCTGCGGGATCCGCTCGGGACCGGATTTTCCGAAGACAAAACCGAATCCATCCTGGCCGATCTTGGCGCCGGCATGGATGACTACGCGGTCGCCGAGCAGCGCATATTGGACAACGGCGTTCGGGCCGACATAGGCGTTGCGGCCGATCTTGCAGTTTCGGCCGACAACGGCGTTCGGTGCGACGATGGTCCCCGCACCGATCTCGACGTTTGCAGAAACGACCGCCCCCGCCTCGACCACGACGCCCGGTTCAAGGCGGGCCGAGGGATCGACATGTGCCCCCGCCGAAATTCCAGTTTCGCCGGTCATCGGTCCCGGCGAAGCTGCATCGGGAAAAAGCAGCCGGCCGATCATCGCGAAGGCATATTGCGGCCGTGGCGTGATCAGGACCGCGACACCGGCCGGCACACGGTCGGCAATATCCTGCGTGCACAACACGGCCGCGGCCGACAGGCCGTCCATCAACGCCGCGTTGCGTTTTCCCTCGACGAAAACCAGAGTCCCATCGCCGCCGACGGACGCGGCGGCGATGGAGCCTATCTGGATACTCGCGAGATCAGCCGTGCCTATCTCGGCACCAGTCAGCGCCGCGATGTCCGCAGCCGAGTAGCGCCGGGCCGGCACGAAGAATTCAGTATCGGACATGCGGGCCTTCAGATCCGGGCTACAGCCCGGAACAGTCATTTCGCCTACCAGCGGGTGGACATGCCGAAGTTGAAATTCTGCTCCTGGTCGTTGTCTTGCTTGACCACAGGGAGGGCATAGTCGACGCGCAGCGGACCGAACGGCGAGGCCCAGATCAGGCTCGCGCCGACCGAGGCACGCCAGTCCATTCCATCGCCTGCGACGTCCGAAACGACGCTGCTGGAAATGCTGTTGCCGAAAAGCGTCGCAGCGTCCGCAAAGACAGCGCCGCGCAGGCCAAAGCTCTCGGGAATGACCGGCATCGGGAACTGCGCCTCGAGAGTGGCGTTCAAATACGTCGTGCCGCCGATATGATCCTTGTCTCTGGTCCCATCATCGTAGGGACCGATGCCATTGTACTCGAAGCCGCGGATCATACGATCGTTGCTCTGGAACTGATCGAAGATGCGAAGGTTGGATTCGCTTCCGTAACCGGCGACGTAGCCGCCGCCAGCCAGCGCCATTCCAACGATATCGTATTCTTCCGAAAGCGTTTTATAGTACGAGCCCCGAGCGGTGAACTTTACGTATTTGGCGTCACCGCCGATGCCCGCAAACTCGCCAGTCATGGTCGCGTAGATACCGGAATGCGGCGCCTTCATGTCGTCGATGGTGTTGTAAATCAACGACTGCGAGATCGACGACTTGTACCACGGGCTATCTTCCGCGCCTTGGACAATCGCTTGAGACAAACCGCAATCCGAGACTCCGTCTCCATTGTCGTCGTCGCAACCATCGTCGAGTTCATACTTCTCCTGCTGGAAAGTATAAGCCGTCTGGGTGGTCAGGGCCTGTGTGATCGGCAAGCCGAAGCGAACGGTCGCGCCGGTCGTCTCGGTATCATAGTCGTCGTAGTTGCGGGTATTGCGGAAGATGTCGAAACCGGCCGCGATACGACGCCCGAGGAAATAAGGCTCGGTAAACGAGAAGGTGAAGTCGTTCGAGTTCTTGCCCACACCCGCGGCAAACCGGATGAACTGGCCGCGGCCGAGGAAATTCCGCTCGGTGATCGAACCTTCGATCGACGGTCCGGGAGAGTCGCCGCCCGTCGTGTAACCGGCGCCGATCGACAGTTCGCCCGTCGACTTCTCGACCACATCGACCACCAGGACGACCTGGTCCGGCTCGGAGCCGGGAGCGGTGGAAATATCGACGCGCTCGAAGAAATTCAACGCTTCCAGCCGCCGCTTGGCGCGCTGGACCAGAACCTGATTGAACGCATCGCCTTCGCTCAGATCGAACTCGCGACGGATGACGAAGTCGCGTGTGCGCGCATTGCCGCGGATTTCGATGCGCTCGATGTAGGTACGGGGACCCTGGTCGATCGCGTAGGTGACGGAAATCGTGTGGTTCTCGAAATTCCGATCGCCGCGCGGCGTGACCTGGGCGAATGCATAGCCCTGGCCGGCAACCCGCTCGGTCAGCGCGATGATCGTGTCCTCGACGTTCTTGGCATTGTAGACGTCGCCGGCATGCGTTTCGATCGCCGACTGCAACTCCTCGGTGTTCACGTCCGGGATGGTGCTGTCGACCGTGATGTCGCCGAAGGTGTAGCGCTCACCCTCTTCGACCGTGATGGTGATCGTATATTGGTTCGACGCCTCGTCGAGTTCGCCGAAGGCCGACACGACGCGGAAATCCGCGTAGCCGCGATTGAAATAGAAGCGGCGCAGCAATTCTTCGTCCGCGCGCAGACGGTCTTCGTCATAGATGTCGTCGCGCAGCAGGAACGACAGGAAGTTCGAACGCTTCGTCGCAATCACATCAGAGAGACGGCGATCACCGAACGCATTGTTGCCGACGAAATTGATCGCCGCGATCTTGGTGCGATCGCCCTCCTGGATGTTGAAGACGACGTTCACGCGGTTGTCACCCAGGTCGATGACCTGCGTCGTCACCGTGGCATCGTCGCGGCCTACCCGGCGATAGGCCTCGCGAATCGTCTCCGCATCGGCCTCCATCGCGGCGTCCGAAAACGTTCCACGAGGCTTCAATTGGACGGCGCCGGCAAGGGGCGCGTCCTTGATTTTCTTGTTGCCCTGGAAGAGCACCTGATTGACGACGCGGTATTCGGAAACATCGATGACCAGCGTCGACCCGACCTGGTTGATCTTGACGTCGGAGAACAGCCCCGTTCCGAAGAGCCGCTTCACGGCCTCATCGATGTCGGCGCTGGAGAAAGATTTGCCCGGCACAATTCCCGCCTGGCTGCGGATCGTGTCCGCCTCGACACGCTGATTGCCGCGCACTTCGACACGGCTGACGACAGCCGCTTCGGCGGCCGAGATCGCAGCGAACTGCATCACGACAGCACTTGGAGCGGCGACCGCCGCTGAAAGGGCAATCGCCGACGCGGCGCCCAGAAACTTCGAAACTGCCTTCATCGGGCTCAAATTACCTTTTTCTCGTAGTCCCCACGGCGAGAAAACCGGACGTCGCGGACATTTTCACGTACGGTATTAACCGGATTTTCCCTATACGCAAGGCTTCTGGTTAACCACCGTTTACTTCGCAGTCCCACGTGACATTGGTGTCACGCCATTTGGTCGTCATGGTAAACGATGCTGTAACAAGGTGGACGGCGAGCCCAATTTCATTGAGAAATCAGCAGCCGAACAGGTCATTCCAGAACACGAACACCATGAAACCCAGAACAATGAACATTCCCGTTCGGTAGACAGCCTCCATCATCCGCTCCGACGCCGGGCGGCGGAAAGCGGCCTCGTAGGCGTAGAAGACAAGGTGACCGCCGTCCAGAGGCGGAATCGGCAGGAGGTTCAGGATGCCGATGCCGACCGACAACAGCGCAACGAGCTGCACCAGCCATTCGAAGCCGGCCTTGGCAGCTTTTCCGGCCATCTCGGCGATCCTTACCGGCCCTCCGAGCTGGCATTTGTCTTCACGGCCAACGACAAATCGTTTTAAAAATTGACCCGTGCGGACAATGATGTGCCCGGTCTCGGTCACCGCTTCGACCAGGGCGCCGCCCGGGCTGTAGGCGATATGTCGCGGCTGCCCAAGCTCCTCATTGTTGATCACGCCGATCGCACCGATCTTCACGACATTGCCCAGTGCGTCCTTTTGTTCCAGCAGTTCCGGTGTCGCCGTCAGCGTCTTTTCCACCCCGTCGCGAAGAATCGTGAAGACGATCGAATCCCCTGCCCGGCCTGACACCAGGCGCTGCACATCGGCAAAGGTCGTCACCGGTGTTCCGTCGACGGAAACGAAGCGGTCGCCAGGCATGAAGCCAGCCTTCTGCGCAGGGCTGTCGGCGCGGACCTCGGCAACCATCGGCTCGACGACATAGCGGCCATAAGCGGTGAACAGCACCGCGAAGACGGCAATCGTCAGCAGGAAGTTGAAGGCCGGCCCGGCGAACACCGTCAGCGCGCGTTTCCACACCGGCTGAGTGTGGAAGGCTATCCTGCGTTCTTCCGCCGACAGGCTCTTCTCGGCCTCCGGGTCGGGCGTGCTCGTGACGCTCATGTCGCCTACGAATTTGACGTAGCCGCCGAGCGGGATCGCGCAGAGCTTCCAGCGCGTGCCGTGGCGGTCGTTGAAGCCGATAAGTTCGGGGCCGAAGCCGATCGAGAATGCCTGGACGCCGATGCCGCACCAGCGGCCGACGAGATAGTGGCCCATCTCGTGCACGAACACGACCACGGTCAGCACGAAAAGGAACGGCACGATGGTGCCGAGGAGGAGCCCTTGCGTGCCAAAGACGGCCGACAGAATCTCGTTCAAGTCACACCCTTCTTGCGGACGATACCGCCGCACCAGCTAGCGCTATGGCGCGATGGCGGCGAATCGAAGGCTCTTCCATTTCGCGTCGGATAGCCCGGCGCTCGTCATCCGGCAAACAGGCCAAGCGCCGGCCGATCGCCGTCACCAAGCGCCCAACCGATGAGGTAGAGGGTGAACGCCGCCGCCACAAGACCGTCGACACGGTCCATCACGCCGCCGTGACCGGGAATGATCCAGCCCGAATCCTTTACCCCATGCCGGCGCTTGACCCAGGATTCGAACAGATCGCCCGCCTGGGAGACGGCGGACAGCAGCGCGGCCACGAGGGCCAGCAGCCAAAGGTCCGACAGCCCCGCGACGACACCGAGGACCACGCCGGCAATCACGCCGGCGACCATCCCTCCTAGCGCCCCGCTCTGAGTCTTGCCCGGCGATATCGCCGGCGCGAGTTTCGGGCCGCCGACGGCGCGTCCGACGAAGTAGGCAAAAATGTCGGTGGCCCAGACGACGGCGAACAGGAACAGGATGGCGATGAGCCCGGCCGCATCGTCCCCGCGCAGCATCGCGAGAGACATGCCGGACAGCGAAGCGTAGCCGAACCCCGCGGCGGACCACTGGTCATGCCCGCGGCTTGCCGACAACGCCGCGAGCAGGATGACAACCGCCACGGCCATGCCGAGCAGCACCAGCGCCGGCAGGCCGATTATGATCGCCACGGCGAAAATCAGAATCAGAGCATCCGGCAGGAAGCCGAAGCCGCCCCGCGCCAATTCGCCGCCGGTCGCCGGCCGCGCCATCCGCGACCACTCGTAGAAGATCGCCGCCGCGATAAGCGCCGCAAGCAAGCGAAACGGCAAGCCGCCCAGCCAGGTGATGACCAGCACGACGGCGGCAAGAATCACCGCCGACACGATTCTCATCTGGAGATTGCTCATGCGCGCTCTGCTCAGGCGCTGGACGAGACGACGTCGCGCTCGTTGCGTCCGCCGAACCGCCGCTCCCGCACGCTGAACTGCCGCAACGCCTCCTCGAACTGCTCGGGCGTAAAATCCGGCCACAGACAAGGAAGGAAGATCAACTCGCTGTAAGCCGCTTGCCAGAGCAGAAAATTGGAAAGGCGCATCTCGCCGCTGGTGCGGATCACCAGGTCAGGGTCGGGAATGCCGTTGGTGTCGAGCGCCTCGGAAACAGTCTGCGGCGTGATCGACGCGGAACTGGTCCGCCCGGCCTCGACATCGGCGGCAATCTTGCGCATCGCCCGCACGATCTCGTCGCGGCCGCCATAATTGAAGGCGATGACGAGATTGAGCGCGCCGTTGCCGGCGGTCAACGATTCTGCCTCCTCAAGCAGCAACCTGATGTCGGGCTGAAGGTCGTCCCGCTCGCCGATGACCCGCACCCGCACGCCGGAGCGGTGCAGTTCCGCCAGATCGCGGCGGATGAACAGTTTGAGCAGGCCGAGCAGATCGCTGACCTCCGACGGCGGCCGCGACCAGTTCTCCGAGGAAAAGGCATAGACGGTGAGCCATTCGATGCCGAGCCTCGACGCCGTCTTGACCGACTGCCGCAGCGCCTCCACCCCCGCCCGATGTCCGGCGAGCCTGGGCAGGCCCCTCGCCTTTGCCCAGCGGCCATTGCCGTCCATGATGATCGCGACATGCGCGGGCGTGGTCATGGGCTCGGCGCCTCAGACGTGCATGATTTCGGCTTCCTTGCCGGAAAGCAGGCTGTCGATGGTCGAGATCGTGTCGTCGGTCATCTTCTGGACGCGATCCGACTGCTTTCGGTGCTCGTCCTCGCCGATGTCGCCGTCCTTCTCCGCCTTCTTCAGATGATCCATGCCGTCGCGGCGGACATGCCGGGCAGCGACCTTCGCATTCTCCGCATATTCATGCGCCTTCTTGACCAGTTCCTTGCGGCGCTGCTCGTTGAGTTCCGGCAACGGGATGCGCAGCGTGGTGCCGTCCATGATCGGGTTGAAGCCGAGGTTGGATTCGCGGATGGCGCGGTCGACGGCATTGACCATCGACTTGTCCCAGACCGACACCGAGATCATGCGCGGTTCGGGAACCGAGACCGTCGCCACCTGAGACACGGGCATGGTCGTGCCATAGGCGGACACATTGATCGGGTCGAGCAGGTTCGCCGATGCGCGACCCGTGCGCAGCGATGCCAGGTCATGCTTGAATGCGGAGATCGCCCCATCCATGCGGCGCTGGATGTCGTCGAAATTTGCCCCGTTCGTCATCGTCTCACTCCTTAATCCACACTCGACACGCAGGCTTCCCGGTCAATCGGCGACGACCGTGCAATGGCCTGCGCCATTGAGAATTTCGCCGAACCCGCCTTTTTCGTGGATCGAATACACAATTATCGGGATGTTGTTTTCACGCGCAAGCGCAATCGCCGCGGTATCCATGATCGCCAGGTTCTTGCGGATGACGTCCGCGTGGCTGATGCGGTCGTACCGCGTGGCGGTCGGATCCTTCTTCGGGTCGGCGGAATAGACGCCGTCGACCTGCGTGCCCTTGAACAGCGCGTCGGCGCCGATCTCGGCGGCGCGGAGCGCGGCTGCCGAATCGGTGGTGAAGAACGGATTGCCGGTGCCGCCGGCGAAGATCACCACCTTGCCGGCGTCCATGTAGGCGGTCGCCTGGCGCTGGGAAAAGCTCTCGCAAAGTTCGGGCATGGCGATGGCCGAAAGCACCACCGCGTCGACGCCGATCTTGACCAGCGAGGTGCGGAGCGCCAGCGAATTGATGACGGTGGCGAGCATGCCCATATGGTCGCCGGTGACGCGGTCGCCGCCCTTGGACGCCACCGCGACGCCGCGGAAGATGTTGCCGCCGCCAATCACGACGCCGACCTCGACGCCCAGCGCGCGGGCCTCGGCGATGTCGGACGCGATGCGGTCGACGACGGAAACGTCGATGCCGAAATGCTGCTCGCCCATCAGCGCCTCGCCGGAAGCCTTCAGCAGGACGCGCTTATAGTGGGGCTTGGCCATCGAACTCCTCGAAATGTCTCGCAATTCCGCCGTCGGCATGCCGACTGGCCGATGCGGAGTCCCGATACACGAAGGGCGCCGCGATGTCACGCGACGCCCTTGGCTGAAAGCCGATCGTTTTCGAAGGCTTACTTCTTGACGGCGGCCGCGACCTCGGCGGCAAAGTCGGACTTGTCCTTCTCGATGCCCTCGCCGAGCGCGAAGCGCACGAAGCCGGTGATCTTGGCCGGCGCGCCGATCTCTTTCTCGGCTTCCTTCAGCGCCTTCTCGACCGTCAGGTCGGGATTGATGACGAAGGCCTGCTTGAGGAGCACCACCTCCTCGTAGAATTTGCGCAGGCGGCCCTCGATCATCTTCTCGATGACGTTGTCCGGCTTGCCGGATTCGCGGGCCTGCTCGGTGAAGATCGCCTTCTCGCGGGCGACCGCGGCCGGGTCGACTTCCTCCGCCGTCAGCGCCAGCGGGCTGGTGGCGGCGACATGCATGGCGACCTGGCGGCCGAAGGCGCGCGCCGCGTCCGCATTGCCGGCGGTCTCGATCGCCACCAGCACGCCGAGCTTGCCGAGGCCGTCGGCGACCGCGTTGTGAACGTAGGTCGCGACGGTGCCCTGCTCGACCGACAGTTTTGCCGCGCGGCGAAAGCTCATGTTCTCGCCGATGGTGCCGACCGCGTCCTTGATCGTGTCGGCGACCGACTTGTCGGAATGCGGATAGTTCGCGTTGGAGATGGCGTCATGGTTCGGGCCGAAAGCCAGCGCGACCTTGGCGACGTTGCTGACGATCTCCTGGAAGGCGGCGTTGCGGGCGACGAAATCGGTCTCCGAATTGACCTCGACGACGACCGCCTCGCGCAGCCCCGAATCGACGCCGATCAGGCCCTCGGCCGCGGTGCGGCCGGCCTTCTTGTCGGCCTTCGAAATGCCCTTGGCGCGCAGCCAGTCGACGGCGGCCTGCATGTCGCCATTGGTCTCGGCAAGGGCTGCCTTGCAATCCATCATGCCCGCGCCGGTGATCTCGCGGAGCTCTTTTACCTGTGCTGCAGTAATGCTCATCTTCGCCTCTTTGCTTCTTAAAATGCGCTGGCGCACCATCGGATTATCGACGATGCGCCTGACGCCGGCACGACAAGCGTGCCCAATTTAATGGAGACGGGCCCTTTCGAGCCCGAAAGACCTCAGGCCTGGGCGGCCGAGTCATCCGCAGCGGTCTGCTCGGCCGGAAGCTCTTCCAGAGCCGGCTCGACCGGAGCTTCTTCGGCAGCGCCGAGGTCTACGCCGTAGGAGCCCTGCTGGCGTGCGATCCCGTCGATCGCCGCCTTGGCGATGAGGTCGCAATAGAGCTGGATGGCGCGCGCCGCGTCGTCATTGCCGGGGATCGGGAAGTCGATCTTCTCCGGATCGCAGTTCGAATCGATGACGGCCACGACCGGAATGCCGAGGCGCTTGGCCTCCAAAATGGCAATCGCCTCCTTGTTGGTGTCGATCACGAACATCAGGTCCGGCGTCGAACCCATGTCCTTGATGCCGCCCAGCGCCTTGTCGAGCTTTTCGCGCTCGCGCTGCAGGTTGAGCAGCTCCTTCTTGGTGAAGCCCTGGCCCTCGCCCGAAAGCAGTTCGTCAAGCTTGCGCAGGCGCTGGATCGAATTCGAGATCGTCTTCCAGTTGGTCAGCATGCCGCCGAGCCAACGGGAGTTGACATAGTACTGCGCCGAACGCTGTGCCGCATCGGCGACGATGTCGGCCGCCTGGCGCTTGGTGCCGACGAACAGCACGCGGCCGCCGCGCGACACGACGTCCGAAACCTGCTTCAGTGCCTGGTGCAGCAGCGGCACGGTCTGCGAGAGGTCGATGACATGGATGTTGTTGCGGGCGCCGAAGATGTAGGGCGCCATTTTCGGGTTCCAGCGGTGGGTCTGGTGTCCGAAGTGAACGCCGGCTTCCAAAAGCTGACGCATGCTGAAATCAGGCAGGGCCATTCAAAGTTCCTTTCCGGTTGGCCTCCACGGACACAGGCGGTCGGAATGATTTCCTCGCGCCACCGGAGGTTTCAGCCGGATTTCTCCCGGGCAGACACCAAAGTCCGTGTGTGGAATGGCGCGGCATATAGAGGGGGATTCTTGGAAATGCAAGCGCGGCGGGAATTTTGATCTGGGTAGTAAGGCAGTCGGCAGTAGGCAATAGGCAGTCGGACCGTCCAACTTGATACTTGAAACGGACAGCGCCGCCAGGATCGACTCCCCAAAACGATCCGGCTGCCTATTGCCTGCTGCCGACTGCCTTCTAAAGGCGCGCCTCATGCTTGCCAGACCGCGAAAAATCCGCGCCGGCCCAGATACCCAACTTTTCTGGTCCGTTGTCGCCGTCATGACGTATCGGGGCGATCCAGCGCGTAGACGGCCAGCGCGTGGGCGTGGGCGAGGATCTCGTCGACCTCGCGGATGTTGCGCGGATTGGTCGCCGATGGATCGTAGCGGGACAGCCGGCCGCCGGGCGGACGTCCGCGCCGCAGCGGCGAGAGGCGTTTGACGGAGATGGGGCCGTCCCGCGCAATCGCGGCGTCGCGCCGCGCCTTCCAGCGGGCGAAGCGTTTGGCCTGGCCCGGCAGGTCTTCGAGTGCCGCGCCGAGCGCGGCAAGGCGCTGGCCGAGACGGGCGGCGTCTATCGGATCGTCCGCCGATGGCAGTGGCGGCAGAGGGCGGTAGGTCGCGTTGAAATCGAGGCCCAAGATGCGCGGGGCAGCGTGGGCGGGCACAGGGCGGCGGGAGACGCGGAACAGCCGACGCGGCGGATCGAGCAGCGATAGCGAGAGGATGCGCCGGGTGGGCCGGCGACGTTTCTTTGGGCCCTTTGGCATGAAGGCGCGGGGACCCCGCAGCATCTCGGGCTTCGGTTTGCGCGGGCGCAGCGGCGGAAGCTTTACCACGATCCCGCGCGCCGCCGCGATGATCAGCCGCCGCGCGGCCGCTTCGGCCGGACGCAGCAGCCGCAGGATGGCGAGGTAGAGATGGCGCGGGAGGGTAAGTGCCGGGGACAGTTTACTTTTTTCCGCCAGCACCTGCCTTGAAGCGGCAGCGCCTTTCCGCGGAAAGAAAGTAAACTGTCCCCCAGCGCCAAGGTCGCCAGCGCCAACGCTCCCAGTACCAGGGTCCCCAGTGCCAAGGTCCCTAGTGCCAAGGTCCCCAGTGCCAAGGTCGCCAGCGCTATGCCCCCTGACGCCCATCCCGGCCATGGCGACGAGCATGACGAGGATGCGCTTCAAGGCTTCCAGGTTTCGTTCGATTGCCCAGGTCCCGTCCATCGCCGCCCGCCTCCAGCACAGGCATCGGGATTATCGCTTGGATCGAGCGAGCGGGGATGAATGCCAAGAAAATAACGCTGCCGGGGCGCTTGCAGAGGGATGGTCCGAGGGGAGAATCGGCACGATTTCTCTTTCGTTTTCAGCGTGATGCCGAGATCGGCTCATCTTGACGGTTTGCGCTGCCCCTCATCGCCCTGCCGGGCACTTCTCCCCGCAAGAACGGGAGAAGGACGCTGTGGAGGCCGGTTTCGCTAATCTCCAACGTGGGCGATTGGCGAAATCAGAGCAAACAGAGTCTCTCTCCCCGTATGCGGGGAGAGATGTCCGGCAGGACAGTGAGGGGCGGCGCGCAAGATCAAGGCAAACCGTGCCGCCGTCGTCCGCCCAACCCGCTTAAGCCGACGCGCGCGCCTCGGCCAGGGCCTTGAGGTCGGCGGGCTTCAACTCGACCGACTCGCCGCAGCCGCAGGCCGAGCTCTGGTTCGGGTTGCGGAAGGTGAAGCCGGTGCGCAGCGTCGTCGTCTCGAAATCCATCTCGGTGCCGAGCAGGAAGAGCGCGGCCTCCGGCGCGACATAGACATGCGCGCCATCGCGCTCGACATGGTCGTCGCCGGGCTTCGGCTCGGTGACGAGATCGATCGTGTATTCCATGCCGGCGCAGCCGCCCTTCTTGATGCCAAGGCGGATGCCCTTGGCGCTGTCGCGCGTATCGACGATCTCGCGCACGCGGATGGCGGCCTTGTCGGTCAGGGATATGACGGCGAAACGTCCCATTCGAAAAACTCTCCACTCGCAGCAGGTTCAAGGCCTGCGGAATGATCATAGCTTTAAGATGGTGAATGACTCGCTGCAAGGCAAGCCGTCACCGAAACCTCAAAAGCGACAGGGCGGCCGAAGGGCCGCCCTGCGCAGTAGACCAATAAGTCGATTTCTACTCTTTGATGCTGACGACGACGCCGGCGCCGACGGTGCGGCCGCCTTCGCGGATGGCGAAGCGCAGCTTCTCCTCCATGGCGATCGGCACGATCAGCTCGACGTCGACCGTCACATTGTCGCCCGGCATCACCATCTCGGTGCCCTCGGCCAGCGTCACGATGCCGGTCACGTCGGTCGTGCGGAAGTAGAACTGCGGACGGTAGTTGGTGAAGAACGGCGTGTGACGGCCACCCTCCTCCTTCGTCAGGATGTAGGCTTCCGCCTTGAACTTCTTGTGCGGCTTCACCGAACCGGGCTTGGCCAGAACCTGGCCGCGCTCGACGCCCTCGCGGTCGATGCCGCGCAGCAGCGCGCCAATGTTGTCGCCCGCCTGGCCCTGGTCGAGCAGCTTGCGGAACATCTCGACGCCCGTGCAGGTCGTCTTCTGGGTCGGACGGATGCCGACGATCTCAAGCTCCTCGCCGACCTTGACGATGCCGCGCTCGACGCGCCCCGTCACCACCGTGCCGCGGCCCGAGATCGAGAACACGTCCTCGATCGGCATCAGGAACGGCTGGTCGATCGGACGCTCCGGCGTCGGGATGTAGGCGTCGACGGCTTCCATCAGCTTGCGGATCGCGTTCTCGCCGATCTCCTTGTTGGAGTCTTCGAGGGCTGCCAGCGCCGAGCCCGGAACGATCGGAATGTCGTCGCCCGGAAACTCGTTCTTCGACAGAAGCTCGCGAACCTCGAGCTCGACCAGCTCAAGCAGCTCGGCGTCGTCAACCTGGTCGACCTTGTTGAGAAACACGACGATCGACGGCACGCCGACCTGGCGGGCCAGAAGAATGTGCTCGCGGGTCTGCGGCATCGGGCCATCGGCGGCCGAAACCACCAGGATCGCGCCGTCCATCTGCGCCGCGCCGGTGATCATGTTCTTCACATAGTCGGCGTGGCCGGGGCAGTCGACGTGAGCATAGTGGCGCTTGGCCGTCTCGTATTCGACGTGGGCGGTCGAGATCGTGATGCCGCGCGCCTTCTCCTCGGGAGCGGCGTCGATCTGGTCATAGGCCTTGTATTCACCGAAATACTTGGTGATCGCCGCCGTCAGCGACGTCTTGCCATGGTCGACATGGCCGATCGTGCCAATGTTCACATGCGGCTTCGTCCGCTCGAATTTGCTCTTGGCCATTCTGCTCTTTCCTTGGCGTCAGCTCTCTGAGGTCTGCTTTAGTGGCGCCGATTAGCGACAACAGCGCGAAAAGACAAGGGGTTTTCACCCACCCTGCCCTGCGAGGTCGTGCATTCCGGCTATCCCACGGGAAGTCCGTTAGATAGGATTTTTGGCCGCACGCGCAAGGCGGCGGACGGAGCCGGAAAAAGCCGAGGAAAAAGCGTTGAAAAAGCGAGCCCGATCGACATGGCTCGCGACCTCCGGCGGGACGCGCCGAGGCAGGACGAGCCGCCACGGCAAACGGCTCAAAACCTCAGTGGACGACGACGGTCGTCTTGCCCGGAACGCGGTTGTAAAGGTCGATGACGTCCTGGTTGATCATGCGCACGCAGCCGGAGGACATGTTCTGGCCGATCGTCCACCATTCGGGCGAGCCGTGGATGCGGTAGCCGGTGTCGACGCCGTCCTTGAAGATGTAGAGCGCACGCGCGCCGAGCGGATTGTCGATGCCGCCGGGCTGGCCGTTCGCCCATTTCACCAGTTCCGGCTTGCGGGCGATCATCTCTGAAGGCGGCTTCCAGGTCGGCCATTCGCGCTTGTACTGGATGTTGGCGCGGCCCGACCACTCGAACCCTGCCTTGCCGATACCGACGCCGTAGCGCAGCGCATCGCCGCCGCTCTGCACGAGATAGAGAAAATGGTTCCTGAGATCGACGACGATGGTGCCGGGCGCCTCGCCGGTCGGATCCTGCACGATCTGGCGGCGGAACTCGCGCGGGATTTTTTCGTAGGGGATCGCCGGCAGGACGAACGGTCCTTCGGTGACCGAGGCGTACATGGTCGCCGGATTGGTGACGGCCGCGTCGACGCTGATCTTCGGCCGGATCGAGCCGGTGGAACTCATGTCGAGCCCCGCCCCCTCCAGCGACGGCGAACAGGCGGCGAGCGTCGTCGAACCGGCCGCGACCAGGAACGTGCGGCGGGTCAGCTTCAATGCGTCTTGGCTGTTGTGATCACGCGACATGGCAAGCACTCGTTACTCGAACGGCCTCATCATGTCGCAACATGGTTTAAATTCAGCTAAACAGCGGCGGCATTGCGTAAACGCTGCTGATCCCGCCGCCTTACTCGGCGGCGGTCAGGATCGGCATGGCCAGGGAACGGAGACATTTCCGGCATGAAATACCACCGCGCCTGGCTGGAAGAAGAGTTCAGGCGAAAGGCGAAGCAGCGCTTCCTGTTTTTCTGGGGCCACCAAGCGGCGAAGGACGGGAGCCTTTCCTCATCCTGTTTCAGCCAGTGGTGGCCGGCGCCGTTCATGGTCGGCGGGCACAAATACGCGACCGCCGAGCACTGGATGATGCGGCAGAAGGCGCTGCTGTTCCATGATACGGCCATCGCCGCGAAAATCGCCGAGGCAACGAGCCCCAAGCAGGCGAAGGAGCTTGGGCGAAAGGTCTCCGGCTTCGACAACGATCTCTGGAACAAGGAAAAGTATCGGATCGTGCTGGCGGGCAGCGTCGCGAAGTTTGGTCAGAGCCCGTCGTTGAAGGATTTTCTGCTGAACACCGGCAACCGGATCCTGATCGAGGCAAGCCCGGTCGACCGCATCTGGGGCATTGGCATGGCGGCGGACGATGCCGGCGCCGAGAACCCGCTATTGTGGCGCGGCGAGAACTTGCTGGGTTTCGCGCTGATGGAGGCGCGCGATCAGCTCAGGGCAGGACGATCATAGGGCAATTGGAGCGGGTGAAGGGAATCGAACCCTCGTATTCAGCTTGGAAGGCTGCTGCTCTACCATTGAGCTACACCCGCGTCGCGTCGCAACCTTATGCAATATCCGGAGGTGGTGGAAGGGGTTGGATTCGAACCAACGTAGGCTGAGCCAACGGATTTACAGTCCGTCCCCTTTAACCACTCGGGCACCCTTCCTACCGTCCGGAGCCTGTTTTCGAGGCTGCGTGCCGTCCGGGGGAACTGTAAGCCCGGAAAGCGAAGCGCCTTATGGAGGGCCGGCAAAATCCTGTCAACCACGCCAAACTCGAATTCGACCGCAATTTCGGAGAGGCCCGCCTGTGAAATGCGCGGCATCCCGGCTATAGGCGAACAATGAGCGACGACAAAAAATCCGGCACCCCCAAAGATACGCATTACGCAAAACTGCGGCGCGCGCATCGCGACCAGAAGGCCGGCGGCCCGGTGCAGCGTCCGCGCGCGCCGATCCCGGCCGGCGACGGCCCGGCTGACGGGCTGGTGCGGCTCTACGGCCTGCACACGGTGCGCGCCGCGCTCGACAATCCGCGCCGCAAGATCAAGACCATGCTGGTGACCCGCAACGCGCTGGAGCGGCTGGGTATTTCGGACATAACCGCCCTGCCCTTCAAGACGGACCTGGTCGAGCCGAAGGATATCGACAGGCTGACCGGCAGCGAGGCCGTGCATCAGGGCGTGATGATCGATGCGCTGCCGCTGAAGCCAAAACCGCTGTCGGCGTTGGGCGAAACCAACCTCGTCGTGGTGCTCGACCAAGTGACCGATCCGCACAATGTCGGCGCGGTGCTGCGCTCGGCGGTGGCCTTCGGCGCCGGCGCGCTGATCACCACGTCGCGCCACAGCCCGACCGAAAGCGGCGTGCTGGGAAAGGCCGCCTCGGGCGCCCTGGAGCATATCGACCTGATCGAGGTGAAGAATCTGGCCGCCGCGCTCGACGAACTGCACGGGGCCGGCTTCCGCAGCATCGGCCTCGATTCGGAGGGACCCGCGGAACTGGAGGCAAGCTTTGCCGGTGAACGGCTGGCGCTGGTGCTCGGCGCCGAAGGCAAGGGGCTGCGCCAGAAGACGCGCGAAACCGTCGCCGCGCTGGCCCGGCTCGACATGCCGGGCGCCATCCGCTCGCTCAATGTGTCGAACGCGGCGGCGGTGGCGCTTTACGCAGCGAGAAGGTTTTTGGCGGTACGTTGACAGGAGTATGCAGGCCGACCGCTGCCGCGGACTTGCCGGCAGGCATTTCACCTATAAGTATTGACCGGGGCGGATGAGGGCATGTCATCCCGCGCAATTGCGCGGGTTGGACCGAGGAGTTCGGACATGCGGCGGTTTCTCGGAATGTTGGTCATCGCCGGCTTCGTCATGAGCGCGCTGGCGGGCTGCCAGAACACCGCCGGCCAGCCCGGTTCCGTCCCGCCCAATTGCGGATCGGTCGGCTCGTCCTGCTCCGCACACTGAGGTTTTGGGCAGAACCTTGCTGAACAGGCGCGGCCGTTCGACCGGAGCAGTTCCTGATGTCAGTCCAGTCCGCTCGCCCGACATCTTGAGCGCGGCGGCCTTAGGGCGCTACGCGGCGCAGCGTTTTCTCGCGGTCCGCGGAGACACGACAGCCCACTTCACTTGTATTTGAATTTTCAGTCCCAGGCCGCGTCTGCAACAATTGACTTCGGACCGTTGATGCCCGCAAGGGTTGTTGTCAGGGGCATAGGCCGCCGCGAGGACTTTCGGACATGCGAAAATTTTTCGGAATCGTTTTCCTGGCCGCCACTACGCTCTCGACGCTGACGGCCTGCCAGAATCTGGCGGGCGTCCCCGGTGTGCAACCGGCCAATTGCGCGGTTCCTGGTTCGTCATGCTCGCGCGACGGTGGCGGCCGGTAGCGCATCCGGGGGCCAAAGAAAGCTTATAGCCGGCGACTCATCCCGCCCCGTTGCTGGCGGATAGGTGACGACGATTCATGCCACCTCGTGTCCCGCCATGCGCTCCAGCGCCCGCACCAGCGCCGAGTGATCCTCCTTCGCGCCGCCATTGGCCGCGCAGGAATTGAATAGCTGCTGCGTCGTCGAGGTGTTCGGCAGCGCCACGCCGAGAGCCTTGGCGCCTTCCAGCGCGAGATTCAAATCCTTCTGGTGCAGTTCGATGCGGAAGCCGGGCGCAAAAGTGCGCTTGACCATGCGCTCGCCATGCACTTCTAGGATGCGCGACGCGGCCAGCCCGCCCATCAGCGCCTGCCGGACCTTTGCCGGATCGGCGCCGGCTTTCGACGCGAACACCAGCGCCTCGGCGACCGCCTCGATGGTCAGCGCAACGACGATCTGGTTGGCGACCTTGGTGGTCTGGCCGACGCCGTTGCCGCCGACCAGCGTGATGTTTTTTCCCATCTTCTCGAACACCGGCTTCGCCCGCTCGAACGCCGCCTCCGGGCCGCCGACCATGATGGTCAGTGACGCCGCCTTGGCGCCGACCTCGCCGCCCGACACCGGCGCGTCGAGATAGTCGCAGCCCAGTGCGTTGATTTTTTCCGCGAATTTTTTCGTCTCGATCGGCGAGATCGAGCTCATGTCGATGACGAGTTTTCCCTTGGAAAGCCCTTCGGCGACACCGTTTTCACCGAACAGCACGTCCGCGACTTGCGGCGTGTCGGGGACCATGGTGATGACGATGTCAGCGGCCTTTGCCACAGCGGCATGGCCGGAGACGGTCTTCAGCCCTTTGGCCACAAGATCAGCCGGCGCCGGTTTCCTGTGGTCCGACGTGAGGACCGTATAGCCGGCGTCGAGCAGATGTCCCGCCATCGGCGCGCCCATGATGCCGAGACCGATGAAGCCGATTGTTTGCATGGTGTTCTCCGGTTCTTCCCTCCCCCCTGAGGGAGGGTGCCGAGCGAAGCGAGGCGGGTGCGGTCGCCGCGGCAGTGCTCGACGTTCTCTTGAAGCTGGTGCGGTGGAGGTGACCCCACCCGGCCGCTACGCGGCCACCCTCCCCTCAAGGGGGAGGGAAACCGGCGTTACGCCGCGCTCTTCCTTCCGCTCAACGCCTTGAACCACCCCAGTCCCGCCTCGGTGCCAGCGCGCGGCTTGTATTCGGCGCCGATCCAACCCGCATAGCCGATCCGTTCCAGGTGTTCGTAGAGGTAGGGAAAATTGATCTCGCCCGTCCCCGGTTCGTGGCGGCCGGGATTGTCCGCAAGCTGGATATGCGCGATGCGGCCGAGGTTTTCCTCGATGGTGCGGGCGAGATCCCCCTCCATGATTTGCATGTGGTAGATGTCGTACTGGAAATAGAGATTGTCCGAACCGACGCGGTCGATGATCGCCAGCGCCTGGGCCGAATTGGTCAGGAAGAAGCCGGGGATGTCGACCCTGGTGTTGATCGCCTCGACCAGCAGTTTGATCCCGGCGGCCTCGAAACGCGGGGCGGCGTATTTCAGGTTTTCGACAAAGACGTTTTCAAGCGCTTCGCGGTTGGCACCGGTGGGCGCGATGCCGGCGAGGCAGTTGACCTGGCCGCAGCCGGTCGCCTTGGCGTAGGTGATCGCCGTATCCACGCTTTTGCGGAACTCGTCGATGCGGTCGGGCAGGCAGCCGATGCCCCGCTCGCCAGCCGCCCAGTTGCCGGGCGGAAGGTTGAACAATACCTGCGTCAGGCCGTTCTTGTTCAGCCGTGCGGCGACCGTCTCGGGCGGATGATCATACGGGCCGACATATTCGACCCCGGTGAAGCCGGCGCGGGCGGCGGCGTCGAAGCGATCGAGGAAATCATGCTCGGTGAAAAGCATCGACAGGTTGGCGGAAAAACGCGGCATTTGGGTTTCCTTCGAATGTAGAAGCTTCCGGTGCGTCCTTCTAGGCTCGCCCTTGTGAGTTTAGTGCCAAGACTTTGTCCGTCGTGCGGGCTCGCACCTCAGGATGAGGACCGGCGGCGCGATTCGCCTATTTTCAAAGTCCGTCACTAAAATTCCGTCCGCTTACATGGTGCACCATCTCTCGATCTTGTGTGCAACTCTCGTTGTAGATCCAATTCCGCGTACAACTCACCAGACCAACAACGCTGGCGATTAGCGATACAGCCCCACCGGTCCTCATCCTGAGGTGCGAGCCCTCCCCGCCAGCGAAAACCGGGCGCCAACTCGAATGGGCGAGCCTCGAAGGACGCACCGATGTCATACCCTCAATCCAGCAACGCAATCGCCGTCGGCGCGTCCTCGTTGCGTTCGGCCAGTTCCTCGAATTCGACAACCGCGTCGATCTCGGTGCCCATCGAAATGTTGGTGACCCGCTCCAGGATGAACTCGACGACCACCGGAACCTGATGCTCCGCCATCAGTTTCTCGGCTTCCGCGAAGGCAGCCGCGCAATCCTCGGGCCGGCGCACGCGAATCGCCTTGCAGCCCATCGCCTCGGCGACCGCGATATGGTCGACGCCGTAGCCGGGCTCGGCGCCCTCGCCGCGATTGATGTTCTCGAAGGCGAGGCTGACCTCGAAATCCATGGAGAAGCCGCGCTGCGCCTGGCGGATCAGGCCGAGATAGGCGTTGTTCACGACGACGTGGATGTAGGGCAATCTGTGCTGCGCGCCGACCGCCAGTTCCTCGATCATGAACTGGAAATCATAGTCGCCAGACAAAGCGACGATGTCAGCGTCGGGATTGGCGGCGCGCACGCCGAGCGCGGCGGGCAGCGTCCAGCCGAGCGGGCCGGCCTGGCCGCAATTGATCCAGTTGCGCGGCTTGTAGACATGCAAAAACTGCGCGCCGGCGATCTGGCTGAGGCCGATGGTGGTGACATAGGTGGTGTCGCGGCCGAACGCCTTGTTCATCTCCTCATAGACGCGCTGCGGCTTCAGCGGCACCTGGTCGAAATGCGTTTTGCGCTTCAGCGTCTTCTTGCGCTGCTGACACTCCTTGGCCCAGCCCGACCAGTCGCGCAGTTTGCCTGCCGTCTTCCATTCGGTGGCGACGTCGAGCAGCGCCTTCAGGGCAGCACCTGCATCGGACGCGATACCGAGATCCGGCGCAAAGACCCGGCCGATCTGCGTCGGCTCGATGTCGATGTGAACAAATTTGCGCCCCTCCCGGTATTTGTCGACCGAACCGGTGTGGCGGTTGGCCCAGCGGTTGCCGACGCCAAGGACAAAATCCGAGGCGAGCATGGTGGCGTTGCCGTAACGGTGCGAAGTTTGCAGGCCGCACATGCCGGCCATCAGGCGGTGGTCGTCGGGGATGGAGCCCCAGCCCATCAGGGTCGGGATGACCGGAACGCCTGATATCTCGGCGAACTCGATCAAAAGGTCGGAGGCGTCGGCGTTGATGATGCCGCCGCCGGCGACGACCAGCGGGCGCTCAGCTTCGTTGAGCATCGCCAGAACCTTTTCGGCCTGTTTTCGCGTCATCGCCGGTTTTGCGACGGCGAAAGGCTCATAGGCGTCGATGTCGAACTCGATCTCGGCGAGCTGCACGTCGATCGGCAGGTCGACGAGGACCGGCCCCGGACGGCCCGAGCGCATGAGATGAAAAGCCTTCTGCAAGGCCATCGGCACCTGGTAGGGCTCCATGACGGTGACCGCCCATTTGGCGACAGGCGCGGCAATCGCGGCGATGTCGACGGCCTGGAAATCCTCCTTGGTGAGTCGGGCGCGCGGCGCCTGGCCGGTGATGCAGAGGATGGGAATGGAATCGGCCGACGCCGAATAGAGGCCGGTGATCATGTCGGTGCCGGCCGGGCCGGAGGTGCCGACGCACAGGCCGATATTGCCAGCCTTGGCGCGGGTAAAACCCTCCGCCATGTGCGAGGCGGCCTCGACATGGCGCGCCAGGATGTGGCGGATCGAGCCGCGCGCCCGCATCGCCGAATAGAAGGGATTGATCGCCGCGCCGGGCACGCCGAAGGCACAGGAAATGCCCTCCTTTTCGAGGACGAGAACAGCGGCATCGACAGCGCGCATTTTCGGCATGGCCGGCCCTTTCCTAGTTTCGAATGCGATTGGAATTGGGGGGAGAATGCCAGAGCGGCAGGCATTTTTCAATTTTTCCAGAATATTTTTTCATTCCTTATGAATTTACATTATTCACTGATTTCAAAGCACAATCTGTTTTCCAGAAATTCGCTCTTCCCAATTCCAGAAAAGTTTTTTATTTTTGTGCGATGCAAAATCCCGAGAAGCGCCAGCGCGGCCGGCCCCGCGCCTTCAACGCCACGCCCGAGGCCAACGCGGTGCAATCGCTCGACCGCGGCCTGAAGATTCTGGCCATCGTCGCGGAAGCCGACGGACTGTCGCTGAGCGAGGTGGCCGAGCGCTCGGGCATCGCGGCGTCGACCGCCTATCGAATGCTGACCACGCTGGAGACGCATGGCATGGTCGAGTTCGAGAAGACCGAGCAGCTATGGTCGATCGGCGTCGCCACCTACAGGATGGGCGCGGCCTTCCTGCGGCGGCGCAAACTGGCGGACCGGGCGCGCGGCGTCATGCAGGACCTGATGGAAAGGACTGGCGAGACCGCCAATCTCGGGCTGGCCGAGGACGATTGCGTGGTTTTCATCAGCCAGGTCGAGACTCATCAGGCGATCCGCGCCTTCTTCCGGCCGGGCACGCGCAGCCCATTTCATGCGAGCGGCATCGGCAAGGCGGTGCTGGCGAACCTGCCGGCGGAGCGGGTCACGCAAATCATCCGCCGCACCGGGCTGGAAGCGTTTACCGGCAGGACGCTGGCCGACGCCCCTGCCCTCATCCGCGACCTCGGCACGATCAAGCGGCGCGGCTGGTCGCTCGACGACGAGGAGCGCCACCCCGGCATGCGCTGCGTGGCATCCGCCATCTTCAACGAGTTCGGCGAGCCGATCGGCGGCATTTCCGTGTCCGGCCCGACCGCGCGCGTGACGCCGGAGCGGGTTGCCGAACTGGGGCCGATGATACGGGAGGCGGCGGCCGAGATTACGGGGATGATCGGGGGAAGGGTTGCGGCGGACTAGCAGTGTCTGCGACCGCTTACGCCGGCGGAGGCCCGGCCTCGTATTGCGGCAGGCCGTCGTCGATGGTCACCCATGGCTGCTTCGAGGCGGTGAAAATGTGCATCTCTGGTTGAAACACTGACGGGTCGTCGAGCGATCCGGTGGTGATGCCCATGATGCCGGCGGCGTCGCGGCGCGAGAAGATCGTGGTGCCGCAGTTGGGGCAGAAGCCGCGCTTCAGGTCCGGCGAGGAATGCACGGTCGCCACCATGCCGTCGAAAATCACGTCGTCGATGCTGAACAGGATGCGTGCATTGAAGGCCGCGCCAATGGCCCGCTGGCAAAGTCGGCAATGGCAGACGCGCTGGTTGATCGGTTCGGCTTCGGCGCAATACCGCACCGCGCCGCATAGGCAGCCGCCCAGAAATCTGGTCATGAACAAAATCCTCAATGCCGGCGCGCATGCACCAGATACGCGTCGATGGTGGTCTCGCCGAGCCATTTCGCCGCTTCGAGCCGATGCAGACCTTCCACCAGCACGTGCCGGTTGCCGTCGAGGCGGACCTGTATCGGTAGCTTCATGCCGTTTTCGAGAATATCCTCTGCCAGTAGCCGCACCGTCTCGGGATGCAGCGTCTTGCGCCGGGCCGCCGGCACATAGATCGAGTCGATCGGGATTTTCTGGACTCTCAGCATGGCAACACCTCGCCACCATCGATAGGCGGTCTCGCGGCGAAGGCCAAGGCCTCGCAGCGAAGACCAAGGCCATTACGCTGCGCGGCAAAAGGAATCGAAAGCCACCGCCGGAAGATGTATTCCCACCGACAGGCGATCGCCATTCCATCGACAGCGCGGGGACTTCTGCCCGCCGGCGCGGCCCGGCCGCGGCTGGCGATTTGCTCCCGGCTGCCAGACCCGGTATGAACAAGCGCGAGAGACTGACGCGGCGGCCGCACTTGGACCAACTGACCAAAGCGCCCTTCCGAAAGGTGGCCGCAGTCCCGACCACAGCGGGACTGGCGGCCCGCCTTGCATTGGCCGCGTTGCGGGCGCGGGCGGTCGACCCCAGGCCGTTGCTTGCGCAATCCGGCCTCACTTCCGCCGCGCTTTCGGGGGGCAAGCGTGTTGCGGCGGCCGCCCAGATTGATTTTCTCGATCTGGCGTCGGAAGCGGCCGGCGACGCGTGGTTCGGACTGTCCCTTGCCGAGACTTTCGATCTGCGCGAGATGGGGATGTTTTATTATGTCGCGGCCTCTTCCCACACGCTTGGCGACGCTCTTCGCCGCGTGGAACGATATGTCTGCGTAACCAACGAGGCGCTGGTAGCCCGTATCCAGGTTGATTCGGCATGCCGCGTGAGCCTCTCGTTTGCCGGGATAGCGCGTCACAGGGACCGGCACCATCTCGAGTTTCTCTTCCTCGTTCTCTTGCGGATGTGCCGGCAGTTTGTCGGACAACGGATAATGCCGACCGGCGCGAGTTTTATTCACCATCGGTCTGGAGACCTGCGTGAAGTCGAGCGCAGGCTGGGCTGCGGGGTTCAGTTCGGCGCGTATTCGGACGAGATGCGTTTCGACGCGGCCGTGGTCAAGCTGCCATTGGTTGGCGACGATCCGTTTCTGAACGAGTTGATGGTAAAGAGTTGCGAGGAAGCAAAAACGACCCGCACCTCGAAGCCCCAGCCGTTTCGCACTGTCGTGGAAAATGCCATTGCGCCCCTCCTGCCTCACGCGGAAGCAAGATCCAAGATCGTCGCCAAGCGCCTGGGGCTGAGCGAGCGGACATTTGCCCGCCGTTTGCAGGCCGAGGAACTGAGTTTTGTGGAAATCCTCGACCAGTTGCGGCGCGACCTGGCGGTGCGGTACATTGAGGAACCCGAAATACAGATTTCGCAGATCGCGTGGCTGCTCGGATTTCATCACCCGAGCGGCATGACCCATGCCTGTCAGCGTTGGTTCGGCAAGAGCCCGTTGGCCTATCGGCGTTCTCTGGGCGTCTAGCCTGCATGTTGGTTTTTTTCGGGCTGCCGCGGCGAGCGCGCGGCGGCGCGGGTTGCCTGTTATGCATTACTCGCGCCGCCGGCCTCAAACGGCGGAGAATCTCCGCCATGAGCTTGTTGGGCAAAATATCGAAAGGCGGCGAGACGCCGCGCGAAACCGGAGCGCAAGCGTCCCGCCACGAGTTGGGCAGCATGGTGCTGCACCAAGCAGTATTGCCGCCAGCCCAGAACTCGCCCCAAGCCCAAGTGCTCGCTTGCCTTGACGCGAAGTCAAAGCCAGCCATTACTAGTTGCACTCGATGATCCTGCGCTTGCTCTGCGCTGCCAACAACTTGCTTTCGGATGCCACGATGCACGAATCGCAAGCGCCGGGGGGCAACAGAGCCTCGGTGACCAAGGTGCGTCTTCTAGGTGGTGGTTCGCCACGAAGCGCCGAAAGCCCCGACCGCCGAACCCGGATTTCGGATGACCCGCAAACTCACTGCGATTCGTTTACCACGTCGTCCCAGTTCTTCACCGCGGTCTGACCGTTCAGGAACGGCAGTACCGTTGTCGTCAGCTCCGGCGCGAAAAACATGTCGTAGTGGGTGCGGTTGGGGATGATCGCCAGCCGGTTCCGCGAAAGGTTCTCGCGCATCCAGCCGGCATCCTTCAGCCCGCCGCCGAGGAGCTGATAGAATTTTATCACGTGCTCGGGCCGGTACATGTCGCTGTCGCCGAACACCAGCATGACCGGCATCTTCAGTGTCTGCACGTCGGCCGAATAGTCATAGTCCACGGTCATAAGCTTACCCATAGCATCGAGCAGTCTTGGAAAATCCTCCGGCTTGGGCGCCTCCGCGACGTAGGATTTGTACATCGGCGTGTCTTTCATGAAGTCGGCCATGGCCGCGCCGACCTGAGCCTGCTGGGCGAGAATATCGGCATAAAATCCGTCGCGCGCGTAGCCGGCCGAAACCAGCGCCAGGCGGCGAACGGCCTCGGGATGCTGCACGGCGAAGCGGAAGCCGACACCGCCGCCGAAGGAATAGCCGAGCACGTCCACCTTGTCGTAACCCAGCGCCTTGACGACGGTCGCCATGTCGTCACCGATGGCTTCCAGGCTGATCGGACGATCACCCAGCGCGGTATGGCCATGACCCTGCAGATCGACGCCGATGACCGTGCGATTTGCGGCCAGTTGCGGCAGGATCGGCGCGAACATGCCGGTCGAACCCAGCCCGCCATGGAGCAGCAACAGCGGATCGCCGCTGCCATGGATTTCGTAGTAATAGTTGATCCCACCGGCCTCGACGTAACCGCTCTTTTCGGTCGCGGCATCGGCCTTGGGTTGCGCGGCTTCCTGCGCACGCACAGCGGCAGGAACGGTGAGCGTGGCGGTGGCAAGCAATGTCATCAGGACCGTTTTCAGCATTTTCGTCTCCTCATGGCGGCGGCGCGCTCGTCAAGGCGGCCGGCCGATGCCACGAGGACGTTGGCGCCCGACCGGTTCCGACACCGGGCAGCCGAAAAAACGCCCGGACCGTACAAGCCTTGAATTTGGAGACAAAAAGCCGGCGGGGCGCCGCATCGGCAAACCCCGCCGGCCAGAAGGCCCCTTGGGAGGGCGTCAGATGTTCTTCGCGCTCATCTCCTGCGCGATGTAGTCGGCTTGGCGGATCGCCAGCGTGACGATGGTCAGCGTCGGGTTCTCCGCTCCGCCGGTGGTGAACTGGCTGCCGTCGGAGACGAACAGGTTCTTGATGTCGTGGGTCTGGCCGAACTTGTTGACGACGCCATCGCTCGGCTTCTCGCTCATCCGGTTGGTGCCAAGATTGTGGGTCGAGGGATAGGGCGGCGTCGGGAAGGTGCGGGTCGCGCCGACGGCATCGTAGAGCGCGGTGCCCTGGCGGTAGGCATGGGCGCGCATTGCCTCATCGTTCTCGTGGTCGGTGAAGGCGACATGCGCGACCGGCATGCCGAACGCATCCTTCGCTTCGGGATCGAGCGTCACCGCGTTGATGTCGCGCGGCATGTCCTCGCCGACGATCCACATGCCGGCCATGTGGTCGTAATGGTCGAGCGCCGTGGTGAACGAACGTCCCCAGGCGCCGGGGTCGAGGAAGGCGGCCATGAACGGCACGCCGAGCGCCAGCGTCTCCATCTCGTAACCTCCGGAGAAGCCGCGCGACGTGTCGTGTTTCGCCTCGTCGCGGATGATGCCTGCCATGGTCGTGCCGCGGTAGAAATGCACCGGCTTGTCGAAGATCGCATAGACCGAGCCGGTAGTGTGGCGCATGTAGTTCTTGCCGACCTGGCCGGATGAGTTGGCCAAACCGTTCGGGAACATGGTCGAGGACGAGTTCAGCAGCAGGCGCGGGCTTTCGATCGAGTTGCCGGCCACCGACACGATGCGCGCCTTCTGCGTGTGCAGCTTGCCGTCCTTGTCGGCATAGGTAACGCCGGTCACCTTGCCGGTGGCGTCGTGTTCGATCTTGACCGCCTGCGCATTGGGCCGGACCTCAAGTTTGCCGGTCGCCTCGCCCTTCGGGATTTCGGTGTAAAGCGTGGACCACTTGGCGCCCCATTTGCAGCCCTGGAAGCAGAATCCGGTTTGCTGGCAGGAGTTGCGGTCGTCGCGTTCGGCCGAATTGATGGCCATGTTGCCGGTGTGGCATTCCTTGTAGCCAAGCTTGTCGGCGCCGGCCTTCAGGATCTTGAAGTTGTTGTTGCCTGGCAGTCCCTCGATGCCGTTGGTGCGGGTCACGCCCATCTTGTCCTCGGCCTTGGCGTAGTAAGGCTCCAGGTCGGCGAGCGAGATCGGCCAGTCGAGGAGGCTTGCGCCCTCGATCTTGCCGTAGTGGGTCAGGGTCTTGAACTCATGCTCCTGGAAACGCAGCGAGGCGCCCGCCCAGTGCGTTGTCGAGCCGCCGACCGCCTTGACGATCCAGGCCGGCAGGTTGGGAAAATCCTTCGCCACCCGCCAGGTGCCGCCGGTGGTGCGCAGGTCCTTCCATGCCAATTGGCCGAAAGACTCCCATTCGTTGTTGACGAATTCGTCATACTCGACCCGCGGTCCGGCTTCGAGGATGACGGTGTCGATGCCTTTCTGCGCGAGTTCGTTGCCGAGCGTGCCGCCGCCGGCGCCCGAACCAATGATGACGACAACGCTGTCGTCGTTGAGATCATACTTTGCAGCCATGGTTTCCTCCCAAAGGCTTTGAATTCACAGGTTTCGACGGGATCGGCTGGCAGTCAGAGCCACTCGATGTCGTCGAAACCGCGCGCGATGTAACCGCCCTTGGAATAGGATTCGCCCTCGTAGCCGAAAATCGGCCAGATCTCCGGCTGATTGTAGAGACCGACGACCAGCCCGCCGCGGATCGCCTGGAAGAACGGCGTACCCTCGATCTGGCGCAACACGGCGACGCGCTGATCCTCCCAGCCGAGACCGCGATAACCGATAGCGCCGGAGCGCTGGTCGAGATCGGCGACGCCCTTCTCGATGAGGTCCTTGTGGGCAGAATCCTTGGCGGCCGCCTCGTCATGGCTCTTGACGGCGATGGCGTAATATTTGTCCGGCACCTGATCGTGCGGATAGACGTCGCGCGCCATCTGGATCAGCGTCGCCATGCTTTCCGGTTTCAGCGTGGTGGTCTCCAGGCCCCAGGCGTTCCGCGGGCTGATGACTGCCGTGCCGCTGATGACGAGCAGGGCGCCGGCCGCCCCTCCCCGCCTGAGCAGTTCGCGGCGCGAGATACCGGGCCGCTTGTCGTAGATGGTGACCATTCCTACCTCCCTTGCTTGCTGTCGGCGCTGTCCGGCGCCCTTGCTGGCTGGCGAGCGTCCCTCCCGCGCGCTGCTATCGAAAGCGTCCGTGCTTCTGCAGAACCTCGATCTTGTAGCCGTCCGGATCCTCGACGAAGAAGAAGCGCGCCAGCAGCCCGCCATCCTTGTTGAACTCGACGATCTTGCGCGGATTGAATCCGGCTGCCTCAAAGCGGGCATGCTCGGCGTCGAGATCGTCGACGACGAAGGCGATATGCCCGTAGCCGTCGCCGAGCGCATAGGGCTCGGCGCGCCCCTTGTTGACGGTCAACTCGACCTCGAAATCGGCCTTCCCGTTTCGCAGGTAGATGAGCGTAAAGGTCTCAAAATCCAGACGGTCGGCTATGTCGAGCGCGAAAGCGGTCTTGTAGAAAGATACGGAACGCGCCTCGTCCAGGACGCGGATCATGCTGTGTACTGCCTTGGCCAAATCGATCTCCGTCATGCTGTCGGAAACGATTATGAGCCGCCCGGCCCGCATGTGGTGGCAGCCGGTTACCACGATTGTGAAGCCGATTTCGGCCCGGCGGACGAAAGTCCGATTGCGGCGGACATCGTTTGCGCGGAATATGGTTCCGGGAAGAGAAGCTCCGCCGCCCGTCTTCAACCGTCGCGGCCAAGACCAAGAACGAGGAGGAGACCGACATGTGCAGGGTATTCGCGGGCCAGGATCCCGAGGGTTACAGGCAGATCAACCGCTCCATCCGAATCGGTGGACATTCGACCAGCATCCAGCTCGAAGTTACGTTTTGGGAATTGCTCGACGAGATCGCGGCCGGCCAGGGCCTGACGACGCCGAAATTCATCTCGAAGCTCTATGACGAGGCGATCGAGATCAACGGCCAGATCCCAAACTTCGCGTCCATGCTGCGCACCACCTGCGCGCTCTATCTGCGCGGCCACCGGCCGAGCGACATGGAGCAGGCCGCGCTGCACAGCGAAGCTGCCTGAGCGTCTACTTCAACGCCTACCAATAGGGCGCGATGCGCGCGTCGCTTCGTCCGCGAACAGTTCGCGGCTGGCCTTAGCCGATCGCCTTGGCCACGTCGAATGCGACCCGCGCCGCCGTCCGGAACAATTCCTGCCGTTCGCACAGCGCCGTCTCCTCGCCCGTCAACAGACTGTCGACCACGGTGCAGATCGACACCGCCCGAAAGCCGAGGGAGGCGGAAAGCGCGAAGAGATTCGCCGTTTCCATGTCCACGGCGGTGATCCCGTTTGCCCGCGGCAAATCAAAGCGGGTTTCCGGCTCGGGATGGTAGAAGACGTCGCTCGAGACCATCGGCCCGGCATGGAAGGGAATTTTCGCGGCGCGCGCTGCTTCCGCGGCAAGGCTTGCCAGTTCCTCATCGGGATGACCGGTCGGTTGGCCGGCTGCAACGTCCAAATCCATCACCGCGCTCTGGGCGATGAATATGTCGCGCAACGGCGTCGACGCGGTCAGCGCGCCGCAGGAACCGACGCGGATAATGTTACGCACGCCATAGGATGCGACGAGTTCGTGGATGTAGATGGTGAAGGAGGGCCGGCCCATTCCGGTCGTCTGCACGCTGACGCGCTTTCCCTCATAGAACCCGGTGAAACCCAGAGCGCCGCGCACATTGTTCACACAGCGGCAATCGTCGAGAAACGTCTCGGCCATCCATCTGGCGCGCAAGGGATCGCCGGGAACCAGGACGGTTTCGGCATAGTCACCCGGCGAAGCCTCGTTGTGCGGCGTCATGAGGGTCTCCGACCAGGTTCAGCAGCGTCCACATAGATAGCCCCGCGGGACCAACGGCTCGAAAGGGTTGCGCATTCCCTCGCGAAAGCGCGTCCCAGCGAACCTACTCGCCTTCCAGCACTTCCTTTACGACGGTTGCAAGCTGCTTGAGAGAAAAAGGCTTCGGCAGGAAGCCGAATTTCGCCTCGGCCGGCAGATTGCGGGCGAAGGCGTCCTCGGCATAGCCGGAAACGAAGATGAATTTGATATCCGGGTCGATCTTGCGCAACTCGCCGAGCAGCGTCGGCCCGTCCATCTCCGGCATGACCACGTCGGAGACCACGATGTCGATCTTGCCTTCCAGCTCACGGTAGATGTCGAGCGCCTCGACGCCGGAGGACGCCTCGTGGACGGTGTAGCCTCGAGAGGTGAGTGCCCGCATGCCGCCCATGCGCACCGCGTCCTCGTCCTCGACGAGCAGGACCGTCGCCGAACCGGAGAGATCGCGCGTAGCGTCCGGCTGCTTGGCCGGCGTAGCGGCTCCATTGGCGGCCGAAGGCGACGCCTGATCGGGCGATCCAGGTTGGTTCGCCGCTTCCGGCACGACGCGGATTTCGGGAACATGGCGCGGCAGGAAAATCCGGAAGACCGAGCCCTTGCCGACCTCGGAGTCGCAGAAGATGAAACCGCCGGTCTGCTTGATGATGCCGTAGACCATCGACAGGCCGAGCCCGGTGCCCTTGCCCACTTCCTTGGTGGTGAAAAACGGCTCGAAGATCTTTTTCAGCACGTCCGGAGGGATGCCGGTGCCGGTGTCCTCGACCTCGACCAGCACGAAATCGCTTTTCTCCAGCTCCCGATGATAGGAAGCGAACCTGCGCGATTCCTCCGCCGTGACATTGCGCGTGCGGACGGTGAGCGTGCCGCCGGAGGGCATGGCGTCGCGCGCGTTGACGGCCAGATTGACGACGACCTGCTCGAACTGGCTGATATCGACCTTGACCGGCCAGAGGTCGCGGCCGTGGTCGACCTTGAGTTTTACGCTGTTGCCGATCAGCCGGGCCAAGAGCATGCGCAGATCGGCGAGCACGTCGGTGAGATTGAGGACTTCCGGCCGCAAGGTCTGTTTTCGCGAGAAGGCAAGCAACTGCCGGACCAGCGACGCCGCCCGGTTGGCATTCTGCTTGATGTTCATGATGTCGGGGAAGGACGGGTCGGACGGCCGGTGGTTGGTGAGCAGCAGGTCGGAGGCCATGATAATGGCTGTCAGAACGTTGTTGAAATCATGGGCGATGCCGCCGGCAAGCTGGCCGACCGCCTGCATCTTCTGGCTCTGGGCCATCTGGCCTTCCAGCGCCTTCTGCTCGGTCATCTCGACCGCGTAGACGATCGCCGCCTCCTCGGCCTCCTCGATGCCGGGGCCGTCCGCCACGGCGTTTACATAGAGACGGATGTGGCGTTCCTCATTGGTGGGCAGCACCGTGTCGATCGGATCGATCTCGGCCTGCCGGCGGCGCGCTTTCTCCAGCGCCAGCGCGAAGGCGGCGCGATCGCGCTCGTGGATCACCGAATCGAAGCGGACATGGCGATCGATCGCGTCGCGGTCGACGATGCTGGAGAACAGCGAGAAGAACGGCGCGTTGGTGCGCACGATGCGTCCCTGCTGGTCAACCCCGGCGATGGCCATAGGCGTGGAGTTGAAGAAACGCGTGAAGCGGTTCTCGGAAGCCCTTAGATCGCCGGAGGAATCCTCGCCTTGCGTCCGGTTCAGCACGATCGTGCGGGTCGGCCCGCTGGAACCGTCCCGGTTGGCGGTGACCCTATGGAGGAAACGCACCGGCAGCGCCTGTCCGGTCGACATTGCGAGGTCGAGATCGATGACGGCGTTCTTGGTGGTGCCCGGGTCGGCCTTGACCGAGCGGATCAGCGCCATGCCGTCGCCCGCGACGATGCCGGCAAGCGTGATCGCGCCTGGCGTGAAGCTGGTGAGGTCGACACCCAGCCATTCGGCCAGCGTGGCGTTGACATAGGTGATTCGGTTCTCCGCGTCGGCGGCGAAGAAGCCGGCCGGCGCATGATCGAGATGGTCTATGGCCTGTTGCAGATCGAGGAAGAAGCGCTCCTGCTCGGCCCTCTCGCGCGAAATGTCGGCAAGCTGCCAGGCAAACAGCAGCTGGCGCTCGCCAGGGACCTTGAACGTCCGCGCCTGCGCCCGATACCAGCGCGGGCCGCTGTCCACGCCGGGCCTGATCGACCGAGCCATCCGGAATTCGCCGGTTCCCGGCTGGCCGTCGCGCAGGCCGGAGGCCAGCCGATAGATGGTGTCGGCAGCCTCGGGAACATCCGAAAGCAGCGACTCGACATTCTTCAGGTCGGTGGCGCTCGACGCGCCGGTCATGTCGGCATAGGCGCGATTGGCGTAGATGACCCGCGCCTTGCTGTCGGTGACGATCAGTCCGTGCGCCATCGAATCGATGAAGGATTTCGACAGTTCGTCGGTGGTCGACCTCGAAGCGATCTGCACGAAGCCGATCGCGGCGGCAAACAGGAAACCGACGCCGGTCATGGCGAGCACGCCGAGCATGCCGAGCAGGAACGGATCGCCCAGCCTCTCTCGAAAGATGCCGAAGACGATGGCAGCGCCGGTCAAGACCACGATGAAGATGATGAGCCGGGTAATCGCACCGGGCCGCGTGCCTTGGTCGACGATCGGTGCGGGGTAAAAATCGCCGCGCGTGTCCTTCGCCATCAGAGCGCGATCCCCGCCATTTCCGCTGTTTGCCCTTTTTCGAATCGGCCAAGGCCATTTTATTCCTTAGCCTGAAAAGCCCCCCGGCAAAAAGCTCCGAAAAGCCTCATTTCGGCCTGAAAAGTGGCCATCCGCGACATATCGCCAGGCTTTAAGCCTAGTCGGAAACCATGCGCACAGAAAGGTTCCATCCGCACGCCCGTTGCTCTAGTGTCGCGCCGCGGCTGGCTGTGACACGGGGATGGAAAATGGGGCTGGACTGGTTGGACGAGGTAGCAGGTCCAGGATATTCGCAGGCGATCGTGGTGATCTTGCTCGCGCTGGTCGGGCTTATCCTGCTGCTGTTCGTCATCAGGCTGCTGCGCAGCACCTTTTCGGGCACATTCGTGGCCGGTGGCCGCAACCGCAAGACGAGGCTGGCGGTGATGGACGCGACCGCCGTCGATAGCCACAGGCGCCTGATCCTGGTCCGCCGCGATGACATCGAACATCTGCTTCTGATCGGTGGAACGACCGACATCGTGGTCGAGCGGGACATCCGCATCGGTCAGCAGCGGCGGCCCGCCGCTCCGACCGAGCCAAACAGGGAATCGCCGGCACCGCCGCAGCCGGCGGTGCTGCCACAGCCGCCCGCCGCTCCGGCACGACGGCCGCCAGAGCCGTTGCGCGCCGCTCCGCCGCCTGCACCGGCGCCGAGCCCGAACCGCATTCCGCCACAGGCAGCACCCCGCCCGCCGGAAATGTTGCCGCCGCGCCCCGTCCAGCGTCCGGAACCGGCCAGGGTTGCCCCGCCGTCCATCCCGCCGCGTCCCGAGGCCCGCGCCACGCCGACGCTGCCGCCGGCTCCGACATTGCGGGGCAATCCCATTCCCGCGCCGGCCGAGGACCTGGACGACGCCCTGCTCAAGGAACTGGAAGTGTCGCTGGACGACAGTGAAACACGCAGCAGCGAGCCGAAGAACGGCAAGCCGCAGCCGACACCGTCGCTGGATGAAGAGATGGCAAAACTGCTCGGCGAGCTTTCGAACCCGCGCCGGTAACCCTCGATCTCGCCTCACAAACAGAAAAAGCGGCTCCACGCCGCTTTTTCGCTCTATACGTCCCGGTTTCAGACCATGTCAGTCGTCGCGGTAGACCTTTTCGCGGCGCTCATGGCGTTCCTGCGCTTCGATCGACAGGGTCGCGATGGGACGGGCGTCCAGGCGCTTCAGCGAGATCGGCTCGCCGGTCTCCTCGCAGAACCCGTAGGTCCCCTCGTCGATGCGCATCAGCGCCGAATCGATCTTGGAGATGAGTTTGCGCTGGCGGTCGCGTGCCCTGAGTTCGATGGCGCGGTCGGTCTCGGATGAGGCTCGGTCGGCGAGATCGGGGTGGTTGGCGTTTTCCTGCTGAAGAATTTCGAGTGTTTCGCGGGCTTCCTTAAGTATGTCGTTCTTCCAAGTTATGAGTTTTGCCCGGAAGTAGGCTTTTTGCCGTTCATTCATGAAGGGCTCATCTTCCGAGGGCACGTAGTCGGCATTAACGAGAACGCTCATTCGACTCATCCCATTACCCCTAGTTTTTTGGCGCCTATATATTCGCCGCCCCGATAGGGCACAAGATCAATCCTCTTGGCCGTCACGCAATTGTTAGGTGCGCTCGCAAGCGGGTTCGCGTCGGCTTACCACGGCCTGCATGACATTGATTTGATAAGGTAATGACGATCGAAGCCGGCCATTGCGTCGCGCCGCCTTGACGGCTATTGCCGAGTTCCGCAAGGGAACGCCGGATGAGCACGCTCTATCTTCTCAGGCATGCCAAGGCCGGCTGGGCGCAGCCCGGAATGCGCGATTTCGACCGCCCGCTCGACGCTGCCGGCGTCAGGGACGCCGAGAAGATCGGCTCGATCATGCGGGGCCGGGCCTACGTGCCGGACCTGACGCTGTGCTCGACCGCGCTACGCGCGCGCCAGACGCTGGAGGGCGTGGCCGGCCATGCCGACATCGGACGCGCGGTGTTTATCGAGGCGCTCTACTCCGAGGACGCGGCGGGCTATCTTTCGATCGTCCACAAGCAGGGCGGGCATGGATCGCTGCTGATCATCGGCCACAACCCGATGATGGAGGATCTCGCGATCGCCGTCGCCGGCGCGGGCGAAGCACCGGCGCTCCACCTGCTGCGCTCCGGCTTTCCGACGTCCGGTCTGGCGGTGATCGGTTTTCAGGCGCCGCTTTCGGAGGCGCGTCCCGGCCAGGGCCATGTCGAGGCGTTCGTGACGCCGGCGGACAGCTAGCCGGTTCCGCGAATCGGGTGCCGGCATTTCAATTGCCGCCTCGCTCGCCTATATCGCCGGAACGGTTCGCAGCGGGGCATCCGGCTTGGCGTCACTCACCAGTTTCACCGACGAGGCGCGGATTGCGCTGGACACATTCGCCGGCCGCGCGACTGCCATGTTCTCGTCTCCTTCGCTGCGCCTCGGCGTCACCGGCCTGTCGCGCGCCGGCAAGACAGTGTTCATCACCGCCCTGGTCCACAATCTGATCCATGGCGGGCGGCTGCCGCTGTTCGAGGCGCGCAAATCCGGCCGCATTTCCCGCGCCAGGCTCGAAGAGCAGCCCGACGACGCGGTGCCGCGCTTCCAGTATGAAGACCACGTCGAGGCGCTGGTGAATGCCCGCATCTGGCCGGACTCGACACGGGCCATTTCGGAGCTTCGCCTGACGGTGGAATACGAGTCCGCATCCGGCTGGAATCGCATGTTTTCCAGCGGGCGGCTCGCCATCGACATCGTCGATTATCCCGGCGAATGGCTGCTCGACCTGCCGCTGCTGGGCAAGGATTTTCGCGAATTCTCGAAAGAAGCCGTCGATCTCGCGGCCCTGCCCGTGCGCGCCGACCTCGCCGCCCAATGGCGGGAATTGGCAGCGGCCGCCGATCCGGATGCCGAGGCGGATGAAATGACGGCGCGTCGCCTGGCCAAAGCCTTTGCCGGCTATCTGAAAGCCTGCAAGCTCGACGAACGTGCCTTGTCGACCCTGCCGCCCGGCCGCTTCCTGATGCCCGGCGACCTCGACGGCTCGCCGGCGCTTACCTTTTCGCCGCTGGTTCTCGGCGATGCAAGGGCCGCGCGGCCAGGGTCGCTGCTGGCGATGATGGAACGCCGCTACGAAGCCTACAAGACGCATGTGGTGAAACCGTTCTTCCGCGAGCATGTCGCGCGGCTGGACCGGCAGATCGTGCTGGTCGACGCCTTGCAGGCCCTCAACGCCGGGCCCTGGGCGATGGCGGACCTGGAGCGCGCGCTGGGTGAAATCCTCGCCTGCTTCCGCATCGGGCGCGGCGGGTTCCTGACCGATTTCTTCTCGCACCGCATCGACCGCATCCTTGTCGCCGCGACCAAGGCCGACCATCTGCACCACGAGAGCCACGACCGATTGCAGGCGATCGTCAAGCGCATCGCCGACCGCGCGGTGAAGCGGGCCGACCTGACGGGTGCGGAGGTCGACGTGCTTGCCATGGCGGCGGTCCGGGCGACCCACGAGGGTACGGTGAAACAGGGACGCGAGGAACTGCCGGTGATCATCGGCACGCCGCTGAAGGGCGAGACCATCGGCGACGAGGTTTTCGACGGCAAAACCGAGACGGCGGTCTTTCCAGGTGACCTGCCGGTCAGAATCGATTCGGCGTTCGAGACGGCTTCCGGAAACCCCAACGAGAATGCCATCCGCTTCGTCCGCTTTCGCCCGCCGAAGCTGGAGCGGACGGCTGACGGAATGACCTTGTCGCTGCCGCACATCCGGCTCGATCGCGCCATGCAATTCCTGCTGGGGGATCGTCTCGCATGACCCGAAAGCCCGCATCGTTCCGCCTGTCCAGCGAACCGTCCGATCCGCCGGCTGCCGCCCCGCAACCGGCTTCCGCTGTGAGACCGGCCACCACCGAACAACCAGCCCGGCCGAGACCGCCGCGCGCGCTGAAAGCCGAGGAGGCGTTCGTGCTGCCGGCCGAGACCGATTTCTTCTCCGAACCGGAAGCCGCCGCCGGCGACCCGCCGCCTGCCACGGCGCCAAAGAAACGCTCATGGCCGGCGACGATCTTCGGCACCGCCTTCGGCATTCTGGTCTCGCTCGCCATCGGCCTGTGGACGGACCAGTTGATCCGCGACCTGTTCGAGCGCGCCGAATGGCTGGGGTGGGTGGCGGCTGCGGCGGCGGCGGTGGCTCTGCTCGCGCTGATCGTCATCTTCGCCCGCGAAATGCTCGCACTGTCGCGGCTTTCGACGATCGGGCATCTGCGCGATGCCGCGACGGAAGCGATACGGCAGGACGATGCCACGGCTGCCCGAAAAGTCGTCGCCGAACTCACCACGCTGGTCGCCGCCAACGCCGAGACCGCCGCCGGCCGTAGGGCGCTGGCCGACCTGAAAGGCGAGATCATCGACGGCGCAAATCTGATCCGGCTCGCCGAAGCGGAGATCCTGGGCCCGCTCGATGCGCGAGCCCGCTCCATGATCCTCGACGCCGCCAAGCGGGTGTCGATTGTCACCGCCGTCAGCCCGCGCGCGCTGGTCGACCTCGCCTATGTCGTGTTCGAAGCGGGCCGGCTGATTCGCCGCCTTTCGGAACTTTATGGCGGACGGCCGGGCACGCTGGGCTTTTTCCGGCTGGCGCGCAGCGTGCTCGCGCATCTGGCCGTCACTGGCGCCATCGCCGCCGGCGACGATTTCGTCCACCAGATCGTCGGCCAGGGGCTGGCCGCGCGGCTTTCCGCGAAACTCGGCGAAGGCGTGGTCAACGGCACGATGACGGCGCGAATCGGCATCGCCGCCATGGAGACGGTGCGGCCCCTGCCCTTCACAGCTCTGAAACGTCCGAAGCTGACGGATTTTCTTGCCGCGCTCGCTTCCTTCACCAACAGCAAGGCAGCCGGAAAAGACATGTCCGGCAAGTGAGGCGACGCCGCCTCGTCGGCCCTCCGATCGGTCGAAAACCCGCCTGTGAAGGAAAGCATTAACCAATCTTGGTCATGGTCGCACATAGCAAAGCAGCCTCTTGTGCGTGGACAGTCCTCGATGAAGTTCGTGTCTTTTTCCGCCGTTTCGATGATCCTCGCAGCGGCCGCCGTCACCCTGCCCGCAACCGGCGCCTCCGCCGCCGACCGCGACAAGAAGTTCTTCGAATCGGTGGAGGGAAACTGGGCTGGGCCGGGCGAGATCGTCGCCGGCAAATACAAGGGCACAAAATTCAACTGCACCTTCGCCGGCAAGACGCCCGGCAACAAGCCCGGCATGGTGCTGGACGGCAGTTGCCGCGTCGGCGTTTTCACGCAGAAGATGACGGCGTCCATCGAGCACAAGGCCGGTCGCTACCAGGGCACCTTCCTCGACGGGGCGGAGGGCAAGGGGCTCGACATCATTTCCGGAAACGTCGTCGAGAGTGGCCAGAAGGTCGTGCTGGCGATCAACCGCAAGCAGCTCAACGGCATCATGCAGGCCCGGCTCGCCAGCGACAACACCATGAACGTCACCATTTCGGTGCGTGTCGAGAAGCAGCTCGTGCCGGTTATCGGCGTCAGCCTGAAGCGCCTGGACACCACCGCCGTCGGCTCGATCGACTGATTTTATGGATCGGCGGATCGCCGTCCGCGTCCATCCGGCACTGGCACAGCGCAACCCAAATCCCTATCGTAGCGGCTGACGGGGCCAGCCGGTCCTGTGCGAGCGCGTACGGGAAAGCACATGGCGGTTGAGAACTCTGGCAGCGACCTCATTCAAGTTGTGGCGCTGCTGGCGGCGGGTGTTGTCGCCGTGCCGATCTTCAAGCGCATCGGGCTGGGGTCGATCCTCGGTTATCTCGCGGCTGGCGTGGTCATAGGCCCGTTCGGCCTCGGCATTTTCTACGAATCGGAAGCGATCCTCCACGTCGCCGAACTCGGCGTGGTGATGTTCCTGTTCATCATCGGACTAGAGATGGAGCCGTCGCGGCTCTGGAGCCTGCGGCGCGAGATTTTTGGCCTCGGCGTCTTCCAGGTCGGGCTCTGCGCCGCCCTGCTCACAATGGTCGGCATCGTGACGGGTTTTCCGGTCGCCGCCTCCTTCGTCGCCGGCGCGGGTTTCGTGCTGACGTCCACCGCAATCGTCATGCAGCTTCTGGAAGAGCGCGGCGACATCGCGACGCCGAAGGGCCAGCGCATCATCTCTGTGCTGCTGCTGGAGGATCTTGCGATCGTGCCGCTGCTGGCGCTGGTCGCCTTCCTGGCGCCGGGCGGCGAGCATATGGGCTGGACGGAGCGGCTTGCCGGCATCGCCATCGGCATGGGCTCGATCGTCGGCCTGATCGTTGCCGGACGCTACCTGCTCAATCCGTTCTTCCGCATCCTTGCCGAATCCCGCGCCCGCGAGGTGATGACGGCCGCCGCGCTGCTGGTGGTGCTGGGATCGGCGCTCGCGCTGCAGCTCGGCGGGCTGTCGATGGCGATGGGCGCGTTCCTCGCCGGCGTCATGCTGTCGGAATCGACCTTCAAGCACCAGCTCGAAGCCGACATCGAGCCGTTCCGCGGCATCCTGCTCGGCCTGTTCTTCATGGCCGTCGGCATGTCGCTGAACCTCGCCGTCGTGTGGGCGGACTGGCGCCTGGTCGCCTTCTACGTCATCGCCTACATGATTATGAAGGCGGTCGGCATCTACGTCGTGGCGCGGCTGCTCGGGGCCGGCCACCGCGAAGGTCTGGAACGCGCCGTGGTGATGGCGCAGGGCGGCGAGTTCGCCTTCGTGCTTTATGCGGCGGCCTTTTCGGAAGGCATCATCAGCGTCAATGAAAGCGCGGTGCTGACGGCGATCATCATAGTCTCCATGGTGCTGACGCCGCTGGTGATCATCGCGATGCGCCGGCTGACGCCGCGCGAGACCCAGTCGCTGGAAGGCGTCGACATAGCCGACGGGCTGACCGGCAGCGTGTTGATCATCGGCTTCGGCCGCTTCGGCCAGATCGCCAGCCAGCCGCTGCTGCTACGCGGCATGGAGGTGTCGATCATCGACAACGACGTCGAGATGATCCAGGCGGCGGCCGATTTCGGCTTCAAGGTCTATTATGGCGACGGCACGCGGCTCGACATATTGCATGCGGCCGGCGCGCATCAGGCGCGGGCCGTGCTCGTCTGCGTCGACAAGGGCGACACGGCGATCCGCATCGCCGAACTGCTCAAGTCGGAATTCCCGATGGTGCCGGTGCTGGCGCGCGCCTACGACCGCGGCACGACGATCTCGCTGATCAAGGCCGGCGTGGATTTCCAGCTTCGCGAGACTTTCGAGTCGGCGCTGCTGCTCGGCGGCGAGGCGCTGCAAACGCTGGGCGCCGAGGACGAGGATGTCGCGGAGGTCCTGGCCGACGTGCGACGCCGCGATGCCGAGCGGCTGGAACTGCAACTTGCCGGCGGGCTGCAGGCAGGGCGCGGCCTGATGAAGGGCAACGCGCCGGTGCCGGCTCCGCTGGCGCCGCCGAAGCGGCCGGGCCAGGCCATGAACCCGGAGACCGCCGACATTCTTGCCCAGACCGCCGGCCAGAAACTTTGAGGAACCAGCGATGATAGCGACGGCGCGCGAAGTCGTGAATTTCTGGCGCGAGGCCGGGCCGGAAAAATGGTTCGAAAAGAACGACGCCTTCGACGTCGCCTTCCGCGAGCGCTTCATCGATACCCATGAGGCGGCGGCGCGGGGCGATCTGGATAGCTGGGCGGATAGCGCCGAAGGATCATTGGCGCTGCTGATCCTGCTCGACCAGTTTCCGCGCAATTGCTTCCGCAAGACCCGGCGCATGTACGCGACCGATCCACATGCGCGACGCATCGCCCGCGATGCGATGGCCGCCGGCTACGACCGTACTTTCGAAGGGCCGATCCGGGTCTTCTTCTATCTGCCTTTCGCCCACTCGGAGAATATCGCCGACCAGCAAGAAGCAGTCCGGCTAAACACGCTGATGGGCGAGGAGTTCGCCAAACATGCGCGGGGTCACCGCGACATCATCGAAAAGTTCGGCCGTTTCCCGCACCGCAATTCCATTCTCGGCCGCGACACGACGCCGGAGGAGCAGGCGTTTCTGGATCAAGGCGGCTTCGCCGGCTGACGCGGGATCAGCCTTCCGGCACTTCTTTCCACCAGTCCCGGCCGGACGGCAGGCGTTCGATCCCGGCACGGTCGAGCGCGTCGAGATGGAAGGCGATCGGCTTGCCGCCGATCTCGAGGTTGGGCGCGATCTCCGCCAGCGGCACCAGCACGAAGGCGCGCTCGGTCATGCGCGGATGCGGGATGTCGAGGCCGGGTTCGTGCAGGCTGAGCTTTCCGAACAGCAGGACGTCGATGTCGATCAGCCGCGGCCCCCAGCGCTCGCGGCGCTCCCGCTTGAGCCGGCGCTCCGCGTCGAGGCAGAGGTCGAGGAAGGCGCGCGGCGCCCTGTCCGTGCGGATCTCGGCGGCGCTATTGAGGAAATCGGGTTGGTCGAGCTTGCCCCAGGGGGGCGTGCGGTAAAGCGACGAGACGGCGACGACCTCGGTGCCGGCATCCGCGTCGAGCAGGCGCAACGCTTCGCCCATGGCATCCGCCGGGTCGCCAAGATTGCCGCCCAAGCTCAGGAAAACATGATCGCTCTGTGTGGCTGACAAGCCTCACCTCTATGTGGTCAAAAGATGCGTCGGCATAACGTTGCTGGCGGCGCCGAGATGCTTCGATTACGACAGGTCAGGCGGCGTATCGCACGCTTCGGCATCTAACCACATGGAAGGAAGAGCACATATTGGCCTTTATCCTATGCTCGCTCTTCGGCGTTCTTCGCGGCCGCCCGACTCGGGGCGGGATCAATGGCAAGATGCCGAAACGAATCCTGGCACCGATAACAGCGCTGGCCCTCTGCGTCTCCGCGGCAAACGCGGCCACCGTTTCCAGGACCTACAGCTATTTCTCGATCGGCGGCGGTACGCTCGACGAGATAGAGGCAGAGCTTGGGAAATACGGACCGCATGTCGAAAGCTCCGGCCAGAGGCATCCCGGCGCGACGCAGATGAAGTTTTCGATGCGCGTCAGCTATGCCGAGGACGAAAAGCGGTGCCGCATCGTCAAGGCGAATGTCAGCGTCAAGGCCAACGTCATCCTGCCCAAGTGGCGCCGACCGAAGCGCGTGGACAGCGACGTGCGGCTGATATGGGACACACTGAGCGCCGACATCAAGCGCCACGAGGAAAGCCACGTCATCATCGCGAAGAACCACGCCCGGGAACTGGAAGACGGACTGCCCTCCATCGTTGCCCCGAACTGCGCGGAAGCCGCCGCCGAAGCCAAGGCGATGATGGCAAAGGTGCTCGTCAAACTCGAGAAGGCGCAGAACTATTTCGACAAGGTTGAGGCCGCCAACTTCGAACGCCGCCTGCTGCGCCTGCTGATCTATCGCCTGCAGCGCATCGAGGCGTATCAGAAGGCGAAAGGAAACTGAGCGGGAGGCGCGATCAGGCCACGCCCAGCTTCTTCTGCAGGCTGGTCGAAGACGTCGTGTACTGGAAGACGACGCGCTCGCCCGGGCTGACGATGCGCTTGGCCGCTTGCGTCATCAGCGCTGCCTCGTGGAAACCGGAGAGGATGAGCTTCAACTTGCCCGGATAGGTGTTGATGTCGCCGATGGCGAATATGCCGGGCACCGACGTCTCGAATTTCTCCGTATCGACCGGGATCAGGTTCTCATGGAGATTGAGGCCCCATTCGGCGATCGGCCCGAGTTTCATCGTCAGGCCGAAGAACGGCAGCAGGCGTGTGCACGGCACCTCGACGTCGCCGTCCAGTCCCTTGACGGTCGCCGATGAGAGTTTGCCGTCCGCGCCCTTCAATCCGGTCACCTGGCCGACGAGGAATTCGAGCTGCTTCATCTCCTGAAGCGCATACATCTTGTTGACGTTGTCCGGTGCGGCCCGGAATTCGGGCCGGCGATGCACCAGCGTCACGCTTCTTGCCAGCGGCTGCAGGTTCAGCGTCCAATCCAGCGCGGAATCCCCGCCTCCGACGATCATCACGTCATGGCCGCGGAACTCCTCCATCCGGCGTACCGAATAGAACACGCTTTCCTGTTCGTAGGCCTCGATGCCGGGGATCGGCGGGCGCTTCGGTTGGAACGAGCCGCCGCCGGCGGCTATCACCACGACCTTGGCCTCGAACACCTCGTTCTCATCGGTGGTGACGCGAAAACCGCCGCCGTCGAGCTTTTCCAGCCCCGTCACCATGCGGTTGAAGCTGAAGCCGGGCTTGAACGGCGCGATCTGCTCCATCAACCTGTCGACCAGCCCCTGCGCGGAGACGATCGGATAGCCGGGAATGTCGTAGATCGGTTTTTCCGGATAAAGCTCGGCACATTGGCCGCCCGGCCGGTCGAGGATGTCGATCAGGTGGCACTTCATGTCGAAGAGGCCGAGTTCGAAGACGGCGAACAGCCCGACCGGCCCTGCCCCGATGATCAGAATGTCGGTGCGCGTCGGCTCTGGCATTGGCTGGCTCCCGGCTTGCGGCCCTGTCGAACCCGTCGTCGCGGCCTGGTGACAGGCCGCGGCTAACGGAGCCTAACCTTGCCTCTCGGGAACGCTCACCACAAGCCCGTCCAGTTCGCTGCGCACCTTGATCTGGCAGGAAAGCCGCGAATTCGGGCGGACGTCATAGGCGAAGTCCAGCATGTCCTCTTCCATGGATTCCGGCTCGCCGACGATATCGGTCCAGGCCTCGTCCACATAGACATGGCAGGTCGCGCAGGCGCAGGCGCCGCCGCATTCCGCCTCGATGCCCGGCACGGCGTTGCGGATGGCGTTTTCCATCACCGTCGAGCCGTTTTCGGCATCGACCTCGAAGCGGGTGCCGTCGAAGGCTAAATATGTCAGCTTTGTCATGATCTGTTCCGGCTGCCTGAACAGCCGACATAATCACTGTTGCGCCCGAGTCAACAGAGCGGCGTTTTCGCGCAGTCTGGAACGATCCGGGAGCGGCCTAGCGGCAGATCGCCGCCACGAAGTCGCGCGCCTCGTCGATGAGCTTGGTCAGCTTGCGCTTGGCCTGCGGATCGTTGGGCTCCGCCTCGATTGCCGCTGCACATTCTGCAATCGCGAAAGCGCCGACACCGCTCGCCGCGCCGCGCAGGCCATGGGCGAGCTGCCGGCATTCCTCCGGCTCGGCGTGGGCTATGCGTTCGCGCACCTGTTGGGTCTGGTGCACGAACAGGCCGAGCACTTCCTGTTCCAACGCCCGGTCGCCCATGGTCTGCCGCGCCAGATGCACCAGATCGATCGGCCTCCCACGCGCCGGGACCGACGCCTCGCCGCCGGGCATCGAGAATGCCACGGCATTTTCCTTGTTATCAAACATGCTTGGTAGGACCCCGGCAAACTTCGGCGCAGTCGCGCATCGTATCGCATATCATGTGGACAACCCGTTAAACGCAAAAAAGGCCAAAAATTGGCTCAATTTGCCGTCTCAACATGTTGTGACGTTAACCCTATGTTTAAAGTTTTACGCATTTGGCGGGATTGCGGTTTTCTTTACGGACCCTGCTGGATACGATACGGCGGGTTTAGAATAGGCCTTTCGTGCGAGGTTTCCCTCGCGACATTCGACCGGCATTGCAGCATTCGTGCAGGGTAGTAGCGGCATGGCGAAAGCACCGACGACATCGAAAAACCTGGACAGCGATGTCGCGAAGGAGCTGGAGAAAGCGCTGGATCGCGACCTCGTCAGCCAAGGCGACGATCTCGACATAGCGGCATCCATGGAAGATCTGGAGGCGCAGATTTCACGCGCCGCCGAAGAGCTTTCGCGAGAGACGCGCAGCACCCAGGCTGTTCAGGAAACGCCCGCCGCCCAGATCGAGGAAGACGACGATTTCCTCGTCGACACGGACATCAAGCCGGCATCCTCGCTCGGCTTGCGCCCTGCTGATCCGCCGGCCGCGTCGTTCGCGCCGGCAAACGACGATACCGTCCGGGATTCCCGTCTTGCCCTGCAAAGCCTGAACCGCCGCTCCTCTTCGGGCATCTACTGGGCGGTTGCCGCGCTTTCCCTGCTGTGGATCGCCGGCGGGCTGATGCTGGGCTACCTTCTGGTCGGCCCGGAAATCCTGGAAGAATTCACCGCGAGCACCGTCCTCGACCAGCCGCTGGTGCTGCTGGTCGCCATCATCACGCTCACGCCCCTCATCCTGTTCTGGGCTTTCGCGGTGATGATCCGCCGCGCGCAGGACATGCGGCTGGCGGCGCAAGGCATCGCCGAAGTCGCCGCGCGGCTCGCCGAACCCGAAAGCATGGCGCAGAACCGTATCCTCACCGTCGGCCAGGCCGTGCGCCGCGAAGTCGCCGCCATGGGCGAAGGCATCGAGCGCACGCTGGCGCGCGCCGTCGAACTGGAGACGCTGGTCCATACCGAAGTCAACCAGCTCGAACGCTCCTACACCGAGAACCAGGCGCGCATCCGCGCGCTGGTCGACGGCCTTGGCAGCGAGCGCGAAGCCGTCGTCACCCACGCCGAGCGCGTCCGCGCCTCGATCACGGGCGCCAACGAGACGCTGAAGGATCAATTGAGTTCGGCCAGCGACGTCATCCGCGACAGCATCCTCGGCGCGTCGACCAAGCTGACGATGACCATCACCAATTCCGGCGACGCGCTGATCGACCGGATCAACGACAGCGGCAACTCGATCTTCGATTCCATCGGCAGCCGCCTGGACAGCCTCAGCGACCGCATCACCACCTCGGGCGAGGCCTTCGCCAGCCTGCTCGACACCCGCATCGCCACCCTCAAGCAGACGTCCGACGACGTCACCCGCTCGCTGACCGACATGCTGGACGAGCGCACCTCGGGGATGGTCTCGCTGCTCGGCGGCGCCGCGCGTTCGCTCAACGATGAATTCGACACCAGTCTCAAGGCAATCGAGCGCACCCTGGCCGAACGCGGCCAAAGCCTGATCGGCGAGTTCCAGACCCGCGCCGAGGCGCTGGATACCGGCACGGAGAAGCTGAACGCCGCGCTCGAAGCACGCGCCCGCCAGATCAACGACAACCTCGTCGAACGCGCCAGCGAGATCGCCGCGACCTTCACCGGCGGCCGCGACCAGCTCGCGACACTCTTCGACGAGAGCAAGCTGAAGCTCAACGCCGATATGACCGACATGGTCACATCGACGGCTTCCGTGCTGGAGGCGCGCGTCTCTGATTTCGCCGGCCGGCTGGAAGAAGCCCGTCATGCCGCGTCGAAGGCGTTCGATACCGATCTCATCAAGCTTGCCGACCAGCGCAAGGGCCTCGACGAAGTCATCGACCTGCATGCCCGCCATATCACCGAGAGTGGCGAGCGCATGACCAATGTGCTGCGCGCCGATCTGGAGCGTTTCACCGTCAACCGCGGTGAACTCGAGCAGACCGTGGATGCGCAGGTCCGCAAGCTGGCCGAGGGCCGCGAGACGCTCGCCAAGGCGGTCGAGGACGATCTGCGCCGCATCGACGAGTCGCGCACGCTGATCGACCTGTCGCTCGGCGAACAGCTCCGCAAGATCGCAGAGGGCCGCGAAAATCTCGACCGGGCGCTGCAGGAAGATGCGGTGAAACTCGCCCAGAGCCGCATCAGCATCGACGACATGGTCACCTCGCACGTCGCCAAGCTGAGCGAGGGCCGCAACATCCTGTCGCGCGCGCTGGAAGCCGACGCATCGGTCATTGACGGCATGGTGGCGACGCAGGCCGAAAAGTTCACCGAGGGCCTGACCTCCCTCTCCCAGGCCTTCGAAAAGGACATCGAGCGTCTCGAATCCATCGTCACGGGCCAGACGGCGCGCATCGCCGAGACCCGCGGCGCGCTGAGCCGGGCGCTCGACGACGATATGGGCAGCCTCGACACGATCGTCGCGACCCAGGTCGAGAAGATCGAAAACGGCCGCCGCGCGCTGATGGATTCGCTGCAGACCGACCTTGGCGGCATCGAGGCCGTCGTCGCCGGCCAGATCGACAAGATCGCCGCCAGCAGCCGCGCCCTGTCGCAGTCGCTGCGCGGCGAGTTCGAAGGGGTCGAGGCGCTGGTCGACGGCCAGGTCGGGCGCATCGCGGAGAGCCGGTCGGCGCTGACCAGCGCGTTGCAGGCTGACGTGGGCACAATCGACGGGCTGGTCTCAAGCCAGGTGGAAAAGATCGAGCTCGGCCGCAGCGTGCTGTCGAAGGCGCTGGAAGCCGACATGGCCGGCATCGATTCCATGGTCTCCGGCCATCTCGACCGGCTGGCCGAGGGGCGGCGCATCCTGTCTCGCGCGCTGGAAACCGAGATGGCCGACATCGAGGGCATGCTCGCCGGCCAGTCGGGCCGGCTGGCTGACGGCCGCGAGGCGCTGAGCAAGGCCTTCGCTTCCGACATGACGGCCATCGACGACATGATCGCCAACCATGTGAACAAGCTGGTCGAGGGACGCGGCGTGCTGACCGTCGCGCTCGAAGCCGACATCGCCGAGTTGCACGCAGCCGGCGACACCCAGGCCCAAAAATTCGCCGAGGGCCGTGACCTTCTGTCGAAGCGCCTCGCCGACGATCTCGCCAGGCTGGACGAAAGCCGCAACGGCATCGACGGACTGGTCGCCGCGCAGGTGGAAAAACTGGCGGAAGGCCGCGACATCCTCAAGCGCGCGCTGGAAGCCGACCTTGCGCACCTCTCGGAAAGCCGCGCGGAAATCGATGGCCTTGCCGCCACCCATGTCGGAAAGCTCGCCGAGGGCCGCGACATCCTCAAGCAGGCGCTGGAAGCGGACCTTGCAACGCTGGCCGAAGGCCGCGCCTCGATCGACGGACTGGTCGCCGCGCAGGTGGAGAAGCTCGCCGAAGGCCGCGATATCCTGAAGCGCGCGCTCGAAGCCGATCTGGCGAAAGTTTCCGAAAGCCGCGCCGAGATCGAGGGCATCGCCGCCGGCCATATCGAGAAGCTGGCGGAGGGCCGCAACCTGCTCGCGCGGGCGCTCGAAGACGATCTCGCCAAGCTCGACGGTATCGCGACGACCCATGGCGAACGCCTCGCCGAGGGCCGCAGCCTGCTGGCGCGCGCGCTGGAAACCGACCTCGCCAAACTGGCGCAAAGCCGCGCCGAGATCGACAACATCGCCGCCGGCCATATCGAGAAACTGGCCGAAGGCCGGGATCTGCTTGCCGGGCAGCTCGAAAACGATCTGGCAAGGCTCGACGGCATCGTTGCCGCTCACGGCGAAAAACTGGCCGAGGGCCGCAACCTGCTCGCCGGACAGCTCGAAACCGACCTCGCCAAGCTGGACAGCATTGCCGCCACGCATGGCGAAAGGCTTGCCGAAGGCCGCAATCTGCTTGCCGGGCAACTCGAAGCCGATCTGGCGAAACTCGACGGCATCGCCGCGACCCATGGCGAAAGGCTGGCCGAGGGCCGCAATCTCCTGGCCGGACAGTTGGAGACCGACCTCGCCAAGCTCGACGGCATTGCCGCCACGCACGGCGAGAGGCTCGCCGAAGGCCGCAGCCTGCTGGCGCGCGCGCTCGAAGCCGACCTCGCGAAACTGTCGCAGAGCCGCGCCGAGATCGACGGCATCGCGGCAACGCATGTCGAAAAGCTCGCCGAGGGACGCAACCTTCTGGCCCGCACGCTTGAGGAAGACATCGCCAAGATCGAAGGCGTCAGCGCCACGCATGTCGCGAAGCTGACGGAGGGCCGCGACATCCTCAACCAGGCCTTGGAGGCCGATCTCGCGAAAATCGCGGAAAGCCGCGCCGAGATGGACGACATCGCCGCGAGACATGTCGAGGCGCTCGCGGAGGGCCGCAACGTGCTGTCGCGGTCGCTGCAGGAAGACCTTGCCAGGATCGAGAGCCTGAGTGCCGCCCATGTCGAAAGACTCGCGGAAGGCCGCGGCCTGCTCAATCAGGCTCTGGAAGCGGACCTTGCCAGGCTGGCCGAAAACCGCGCTGGCATAGACAGCCTCGTCTCCGCGCAGGTGGAGAAGCTGGCCGAGGGGCGCGACATCCTCAAGCGCGCGCTCGAAGCCGATCTTGCAAAACTCTCCGAGAGCCGCGCCGAGATCGATGGCATCGCGGTCAAACATGTCGAAACGCTGGCCGAGGGCCGCAGCGTCCTGTCGCGGTCGCTGCAGGAAGACCTGGCCAAGATCGAGCATATCAACGCCGCGCATATCGAAAAGCTCGCGCAGGGCCGAGAGGCGCTCAACCTGTCGCTGGAGGCCGATCTCGCCAAGCTGGCCGAGAGCCGCGCCGGCATAGACGGCCTCGTCGCCGCTCAGGTGGAGAAGCTGGCCGAAGGCCGGGACCTCCTCAAGCGCGCGCTCGAAACCGACCTGGCGAAACTCTCCGAAAGCCGCGCCGAGATCGACGGCATTGCCGCAACCCATGTCGACAAACTCGCCGAGGGCCGCGAAATCCTGGCCCGCGCCCTGGAGGCCGATCTCGCACGGCTGTCGCAGAGCCGCGCCGAGATCGACGGCATTGCCGCTACCCATGTCGACAAGCTTGCCGAGGGCCGCGACTTGCTGGCCCGCGCCCTTGAAGACGACCTTGCACGGTTGTCGCAGAGCCGTACCGAGATCGACGGCATCGCCGCGAAACACGTGGAGACCCTGGCCGAAGGCCGCAACGTCCTGTCGCGTTCCCTCGAACAGGATCTTGCAAAAATCGAGGACATCAACGCCGCGCATATCGAAAGGCTTGCGCAGGGCCGCGAGGCCCTGAACCTGTCGCTGGAGGCCGATCTCGCCAAGCTGACCGAGAGCCGCGCCGGCATAGACGGGCTCGTCTCCGCGCAGGTGGAGAAACTGGCCGAAGGCCGCGACATTCTGAAACGCGCGCTCGAAGCCGACCTGGCGAAACTATCCGAAAGCCGTGCCGAGATCGACGGCATCGCCGCGACCCATGTCGACAAGCTCGCGGAAGGCCGCGAAATATTGGCCCGTGCCCTGGAGGCCGATCTTGCGCGGCTGTCGCAGAGCCGCACCGAGATCGACGGCATCGCTGCCGCGCATGTCGAGCATCTCGCCGCCGGCCGCGACGTGCTGAAACAGGCGCTGGAAGCAGACCTCGCACGCCTGGCCGAAAGCCGTTCCGGCATAGACAGTCTGGTGACGGGCCAGATCGAGAAACTGTCGGAAGGCCGCGACCTGCTCAAGCGGGCGCTGGAAGCCGACCTTGCAAAACTCTCCGACAGCCGTGCCGAGATCGACGGCATCGCCGCCATGCATGTCGAGCGGCTCTCGGAAGGCCGCGACGCGCTGGCGCGTGTGTACGAGGCCGACATGGAGAAGCTGTCGCAGCGCCGCATCGAGCTGGACGACATGGCGAAGGTCCATGTCGAGCATCTGGCCGCCGGCCGCGAAGTGCTGAAGCAGGCGCTTGAAGCCGATCTCGCCAAGCTCACCGAAAGCCGCTCCAGCATCGACGGCCTGGTTACGGCACAGGTCGAGAAGCTGGCCGAAGGACGGGACATCCTCAAACGCGCGCTCGAAGCCGACCTGGTAAAACTGTCGCAGAGCCGCTCGGAGATCGACGGCCTGGCCGCCGCCCACGTCGCAAAGCTTGGCGAAGGCCGGTCGCTACTGCGCGACGCGCTGGCTGCCGACCTCACGGCGCTCGAAGCGAGCCGCGCCGAGATCGACGGCATTGCCGCCGCCCATGTCGACCGGCTGGCCGAAGGTCGCGAAGTGCTGAAACGTGCGCTGGAAGCCGACCTCGAAAAACTGTCCGAAAGCCGGGCTGAAATCGAAGGCATCGCCGCCAGCCATGTCGAGAGGCTGGCCGAGGGCCGCGAGACGCTCAAGCGCGCGCTGGAGGACGACCTCGCCCGGATGCTGGAAAGCCGCTCCGAGATCGACAGCATCGCCGCCGGCCATGTCGAGAAGCTTGCCGAGGGCCGCGACCTGCTGCGGCGGGCGTTGGAGGCCGACCTCGCCGCGCTCGACGAGAGCCGTGCCACCATCGACGGCCTGGTCATCGACCAGGTGTCGAAGTTCACCGAGGGCCGCAACTCGCTGTCCAAGGCGCTGGAAGACGATCTGGCCAAGGTTCAGGATGCGCGCGGCGAGATCGACCAACTCGTCTCCTCGCATTTCGACAAGCTCGCGCAGGGCCGCGACGCGCTGAAACTTGCCCTCGAGGCCGACCTCGACAAGCTGGCCGAAACCCGCACCGAGATCGACGGCCTGGTCCAGACGCAGGTCGGCCGTCTCACCGAAGGCCGCAACTTCCTCGTGCAGGCGCTGGACGCCGACCTGTCCAAGGTCGCCGACGCGCGGGGCGCGATCGACGCCAGCATCGTCGGGCATGTCGCGAAGCTGGCCGAAGGCCGCAGCCTGCTGTCGCGGGCGCTGGAAGCCGACCTGAAGAAGGTCGGCGACGACCGTGGCGTGCTCGACCAGATCGTGGCGAAGCAGCTTGAGCGGATCACCGAAGGCCGCGACATGCTCGCGAAGGCCATCGAGACCGACATGGCCGGCCTCGAAGGCGTCGTCCGTGACCAGATCGGCAAGCTTGCCGACGGGCGCGAGGTGCTGTCGCGCGCCCTCGAACAGGACATGTCGACCATAAGCGGTCTCGTCGACGGCCATGTGCAGAAGCTGGCCGAGACCCGCAACGCACTGACCGACGCGCTGCAAGGCGATCTCGGCATGATCGATGAGGTCATCGCCGGCCAGGCGGAAAAATTCGCCGAGGGCCGCGACCTGCTCGCCAAGTCGCTGGCCGACGACCTCGCGCGGCTCGGCGAGAGCCGGGCGAGCATCGACCAGCTCGTCTCGGCCCAAGTCGCAAAGCTGGCGGAAGGCCGCGACATCCTGCGCCGCGCGCTGGAAGCCGACCTCGCCAAGCTCGGCGAAACCCGCAACGGCATCGACCAGGCCGTCGAAGGCCAGGTCCAGAGGCTTGCCGAGGGCCGCGAGGTGCTCAGGCGCGCGCTCGACACCGACCTCATCCAGCTTTCGGAGGCCCGCGCCAGCCTCGACCGTCTGGTCGAGAGCCATGCCGAGAAGCTGGCCGAAGGCCGGGGCATGCTCGGCCGCTCGCTGGAGGACGATCTGGCGAAGCTCGCCGAGGTCCGCGGCAGTATCGACCAGTTGGTGCAGTCGCAGGTCGAGACCATCGCCGAGGGTCGCGAGATCCTGGCCCACGCGCTCGAAGCCGACCTGGCGAAAATGGCCGGGAGCCGCGCCGACATCGATTCGATCGTTGCCGGCCATCTCGAAAAACTGGCGGAAGGCCGCACGCGGCTTGCCCAGGCACTCGACACCGATTTCGAGAAGCTGGTGGACGCACGCCGCACCATCGACCTCGAAATCTCCTCGCATATCGACACGATAGCCGGCAAACGCGACCTCATCTCGCAGGCGCTGTCCGCCGATGTCGAGCGCATCGAAGGCGCGTTCAGCCGCCAGACGGGCGTCATCGAGGAACGCACCGGCACAATGGAGCGCGCGCTTTCCTCGGGCATCGAGAATGTGCGCCAGGCGCTGCAAGGCAGCGCGGTGGCCGTCGCCACGTCGCTGCGCGATAAGGTGATGGAGATCACCGCCTCCTTGCATCAGGAGGCCGGCAACGCCTTCACCGATGCCGACCGGCGCATTGCCGAGCGTGCGGAACAGACATCCGCGGCTCTTCTCGCCCGTGCCGAGGACATTGCCGGCGTGTTCGCCGACGTCGACCAGCGCATCGTCGCCCGAACGGGTGAGACGGCTGAGACCCTGTCGGCCCGCGCCGCCGAAATCGCCGGGACCTTCGAAGAAGCGGACCGCAGGCTCGTCGAACGCGCCGCGGCAACGGCGGAGACCTTGGCGGCCCGTGCCGGCGAGATCGGTCAGAATTTCGAGCGGATCGACGGCAGCATCGGCCAGCGCATAACGGAATCGGCCGACGCGCTCAGCGCCCGCGCCGCCGAGATCGGCAAGCTGTTCGACGAAGTCGACGACCGGATCGTGCTGCGCTTCGCCAAGGGAGCGGAAAACCTCGATGCCCGCGCCGGCGAGCTCAATGCCCTGTTCGACAGCGCCGACCGCAAATTCGTGGAGCGCATCGAGAATGGCGCACAGGCCTTCGGAGCCCGCGCCACCGATCTCGTGAAGGTGTTCGAGGGCGCCGACCAGCGGCTTACCGAGCGCGTCGGCGAGACCGCGGCGACACTCGCCGCCCGCGCCAGCGAGATCGGCCGGCTGTTCAGCGACACCGACGAGCGCCTCGCCGCCAGCATGGACAGGAATGCCGATATGCTGGCCGGTCGTGCCGATCAGTTCGAAAAAGTCTTCGAAGCTGCCGACCAGCGCATCGCCGCGCGTGTCGACCAGACGGCCGATACGCTTGCCCAGCGTTCCATCGAGCTCGGCCGCGTGTTCGAGAGCGCCGACGAGCGGATCGCCGCCGGCACCGAGGCCGCCGCCGCTGCCCTGTCGGCACGCGCCACGGAAATCGGCGAGGTCTTCCGCGAGGCCGACGAGCGGCTTGCCGCACGCACCGACGCCAGTTCGCAAGCGTTGGCGGCGCGCGCGGTCGAGATGGGCGACGTGTTCAAGGGCGCCGACGAGCGTTTTGCGGCGCGCATCGGCGAAAGCGCCTCGGTCATCGGAGCGCGCGCTGAGGATGTCGCCAAGGCCTTCGCCACGGCGGAACAGCGCGTCGTTGCGCGTGTCGCCCACTCCTCGAAGGAACTCGAAGCCCGCGCCCGCGGCATCGAGCAGGCGCTCTCGGCGGCCGACCAGCGCGTGATGTCCGGTGCGGAGGCGGCGGCTTCCTATGTCGAGACGAGACTCGCCGAGGCCGAAGGCCGGCTGGCCAACAGCGCCGACGAAGCGACCTTGCGGGTCGGCAACACCATGGCCGATGTGGAAGAGCGGATGGCCAGCGGCGCCGAAACCTTGCGTCAGCGCGTCAACGAGCACGTCGCGGAGGCCGAAGCGCAACTCGTGTCGCGCGCCGGTGTCATCGCCGACACGTTCACGGCGGTCGGCAAGCATATCGGCGACAGCACCAACGACGCGGCCCGCGCCATCGCCGCCAACACGCGCGAGCTCAACGCGCTGATGGCGGAGCGCTCGGCGGAGATCAACCGCATCCTCGACGAGACGGCGCGTCCGATCGCCGACAAGCTCAACGCGGCCCACACCGACCTGGAACGCACCGTGGAAACCGCGTCGCAGCGCGCCGCCGACAAGCTGCGCGCCGGGAACGACGCCTTGGCCGAAGCGCTCGCCAATCGCACCGCCGAGACGCTCGCGGCAGTCGACGGCGCGCGCAACAACCTCGCCACCGGCGTCAGCGACCTGATCGGCCGCATGTCGGCTTCCAGCTCGAAGCTCGGCAAGCTCATCGAGGCCGCCGCCGACAACTTGAACAAGGTCGACGGCGAGCTCAGCTCGACCACCGAACGTTTCGCGGCAACGACGGAAAAGGCGGCGCTGACCTTCGCAAGCTCGGCGCGGCTGGTGGATTCCAACACCACCCGGCTGGCCGACCTGTCGTCCGGCACGCTGCGGGAAGTCGCCTCGATCGCCACCCGCTTCGAGGAGCACAGCCGCCTGCTCACCAGCGCCTCGCATCTGCTCAGCTCCGCGCAGAGCAATCTCGAGCATACGCTGGAACGCCAGTCGACGCTGGAGGACCTGGCGGTTGGGCTGGTCAAGAAGTCGGAAGACCTCGAAAACATCATGAGGTCGTTCGAGAACCTTGTCGGCAATGCGCTGGAGAAGGCCGAGGGCAAGACGCTGGCCTCGACCGACAAGATCCGCGCCGCGATCACCGACGTCGTCGAATCGGCGACCAAACGCTTCGCCGACGCCACCGAGGAGATGCGGCGCACGGCCAGCTCGATAAAGGGCGACCTTGACGCCACCCGAGCCGAGCTGAAGAAGGGCGTGCTGGACATGCCGCAGGAGGCGAAGGAATCGACCACCGCCATCCGCCGCGCGGTCGGCGAGCAGATCAAGGCCTTGAAGGAACTGTCGGAGATCGTTGCCAAATCCGGCCGCACCATCGACGTGTCCGACAAGTCCGACACGCCGGCGCCGCGCCGGCTGGTGCCACAGCAGCCGGCGCGCCCCGCCGAGCCGCCGCCTGCGCCGCAACCCGCGCCGCGTGCGGAAGCCCCGCGCGCCCGCGAAGAGGATCAGCGACCGAAGGCCGGCGGCTGGGTGCGCGACCTGCTTGGCGCGGCGTCCCGCGCCGAGCACGAGGACGACGGCGACGTGGTTGCCGCTCCGCCGGCCCGCCCCGCAGCGCCGCGAGCACCCGCGCAGGCAGCACCTCGTGCCCCCTCGCCGGCCGCGGCGACGCTCAGCACGCTGTCCGTCGACATCGCCCGCGCGATCGACCAGGACGCCGCGATCGAGTTGTGGCGGCGCTACCGGCGCGGAGAGCGCGACGTGTTCACGCGCCGCCTCTACACGCTGAAGGGCCAGCAGACCTTCGACGACATCCGCCGCAAGTACCAGAACGACGGCGAGTTCCGCGTGGCCGTCGACCGCTACTGCGAGGATTTCGAAAAGCTGCTGAAGGACGTCGCCCGCAACGACCGCGACAACCGGATGACGGAGACCTACCTCACCTCAGACACCGGCAAGGTCTACACCATGCTCGCCCATGCGGCGGGCCGGCTGCACTGAGGAGACTTGGGAGAATAAGTGAATCGCTTTGAACCTGTCATCCCCGGCGCTGACCGCGAGCGTGCGGGGATAGGTGATGCACTTATTTCTCGAAGCCGCCTAAGCGTCTACAGACGAGAGGCGCCGAACCCGCTTATGCCGGGTTCGGCCGGCGTTTGCCGAACAAACTCAGAAAAGCTTCAGCATCCAGATCGTGAACAGGCTGACGGCGTTGCGGATCAGGGAAACGACATCCCTGGCAAAGTCGTCGGCGATCGGCAGGCCGAAGTAGCGTGAGATGATGAAGACGCAGAGGCAGGTGATCGTCAGCGGATAGAAAAAATTGAATGTCCAGGCGATCCAGTTTCGCCGGATGACTGTTTCTTGACCGCGCTCCGCCATACCAGCCCCGATCGAATATCGGGCCGGAACTATCGGTCGAATTGATAAACAGTCGATGAAGACCGGCCGTCCGGCTTGCTTCACCCTGCGTGACGGCCGTCATCGCGGCCACACTGCTAGCCGAACGGCTGGAAACAGCCTCAGGCCTGCCTGTCGACCCATTCGACAATCTCGGCGCCGACCACGCCGAAAGCCGCGTCGAGGCCGCGCACATAGGCGTCGTTGCCTTCGCCCGATATCGGAGAAGTCGCCCGGAACTCCTTCGAGGCCCGCACCGTGCCGTTGCGGTCGTTCAGGAGCCGCACATAGATCTCGACGGTCGCATGTGTCCCGCCGCCGACCCTGACATCGAAGGCGCGTATCTCGGCAACCACCTGATAGTCGATGGCCAGCCCCTCGCCCGGCGTGCCGACGCCGTTGAAGCCGCCCGCGGACTGGAAGGACTGGGCCAGCCTGGCCTGCACGATCAGCGGCAGCCGGTCTGCCCACTGCGCGCCCTTGAGGAACTGGATCGAGCCCGGCCCCCCTGTCCTGATGACGATGTTCTGGCCGTCCAGCGCCTTCAGCGCTCCCGGCTCGGCGATCAGGATCTGTCCGTGGTGGCGTCCGCGCGCTGCGGGCGCATCGGGTGCGGAAAGGTCATAGGTATCGAGCGGCGGCGTGCCGCCGCCTAGCAAGGCGCAGCCGCTCAGCGAGAGTGCGGCCGACAGCAACGCGGATGTAAGGCTGAGGCGCTTCACGAAAAATGCAACCCGCTCACACGAATCCCCGATGGACGACCCCTCTCGTCCTGACCCTGTTTGCGGTGCGCTGGCGCGCAAGTCAACGCCGGGCGCGGCCGTCATACTGGCGAACGGTGCCATCTCCACCGGTAATGATGCGCTGCGGGTTGCGTTCCAGGTCGGTGATCGCCCGCTCGATGCGGTTAATGGAGCGCCGCCCGTCCTGGATCAGCGCCTCGGCATCGCGCAGCCCCTGCCCTGAGAACCGCGCCAGCCCGTCGGTGATGACGCCGAGCTTCGAGTTCAGCGTGTCGGCCACCTGCTTGAAGCCCTTCAGCGTATCGTTGGCGTTGGTGATCAAGTTCGACGCATTGTCGGAGCCGAGCAGGCTGTCGACCTTGGCAAGCACCCCGTCGACCCGCACCGAGGCCTGGTTCAGCCGGCGCATCATTTCCGATGCGTCGCTGATCATCTGGTCGATCTGTTCCGACTTGTTGGAGAATTTCTCGGTCACCTTGGCGATGTCAGCGGCGGCGGCATTCGCCGAGCGGCTCGCCTGCTCGATATTGGCCAGCGCGCTGCGCACTTTGGCTGGATCGACGCCGTCCAGCACGCCATCCACCTTGCCGAGCGTCACTTGCGCGCCCTTGGCGAAGTTGTTGATCGTCGCCACGGTTTCACGAACCTCGCGCACCGTGTCGTCGAACTGAGCGCTGGTCTTGGCGAGATCGGCGGTGAACTTGTCGACATTTTCGACCACCGTCTGCACCTTCTTCGGGTCGACGGCCTTCAGAATATCCTCGGCGGCCTTGAGCGTGCCGTCCAGCTTGCCAGAAACACCTGCCAGTTCACCGGAGAGTTTTGAGACACTGTCCAGGAACTTGTCGACCCCATCGGAATTGCGCGCCAGCGCGCCGGAGAATTTCTCGACATTCTGCACCGTCTGGATCAGCGGCCCCTTGGCTTCCCCGGTGAAGCTCTCGAGATCGCCGAGCACATTGTCGGCACGTTTGAAGATGTCCTGCGCCTTTTCCAGCAGGTTGGTCACGGCCGATGGATCGGCGGTGATTTCCGCCACGGTGCCGTTTTCATCAGCCTCGTCGAAGAGGTTCGGCTCCTGGCTGTCGGTGCCCTTGATCTCCAGGGTCGCCTGGCCGGTAAGGCCGGCGATGCCGATGACGGCCTTGGTCGATCGGGTGATGGGCGTCAGCCGGTCGACCTGCGTGTCGGCGATGGCGACGCTGGGGTTTGCCGTGTCGATATAGACGCGCCGCACGTCGCCGACCTTGACGCCGTTGAAGAACACGCCGCTGCCGGTGGCCAGCCCGGAGGCCGATCCGGGAATGCGCACGCGCAGAAGCGCGACTTCTCCCCGGTTGCCGAACGCCGCCATCCAATAGACGAAGGCAAAGGCGGCAAGGATGGCCACCAGGGTGAAAATGCCGACGACGACGTAGTTGGCTCTCGTTTCCATTCAGACCGTGATTCTACTTCCTTGCGGCAAGATCAAGCTGCCGTGCACGTTTTCCGCGAAAATAGGACTTTACCCACGGCTCCTCGCTGGCGAGCATATCGTCGATCGTGCCTTCCACCAGCACCTTCTTCTTGCCGAGCACCGCGACACGGTCGCAGACGGAGAACAGGCTGTCGAGGTCGTGGGTGACCATGTAGACGGTCAGCCCCATCGTGTCGCGCAGCTTGGCGACCAGTTCGTCGAAGTCTGCCGCGCCGATCGGATCGAGGCCGGAGGTCGGCTCGTCGAGGAAGACGAGGTCGGGGTCGAGCGCCAGCGCGCGGGCAAGTGCTGCCCGCTTGATCATGCCGCCCGACAGTTCGGAGGGAAATTTCGGCGCGGCGTCGGGCGGCAGGCCGACCAGCTCGATCTTCAGATAGGCCAGTTCGTCCATCAGAGACTGCGGCAGGTCGAGGTATTCGCGCATCGGCACCTGGATGTTCTCCAGCACCGACAGCGCCGAGAACAGCGCGCCCTGCTGGAACAACACGCCCATGCGCATGTCGATCCGCATCCGGTCTTCCTCGCTCGCCTCGTCGACATCGACATCGAACAGCTTGATCGTGCCCGCCCGTTTCTTGTTGAGCCCGAGCACAGTCCGCAGCAGCACCGATTTTCCGGCGCCCGACGCGCCGACGAAGCCCAATATCTCGCCGCGCCGTATGTCGAGATCGAGCTTGTCCAGCACGATCTTGTCGCCGAAACCGACGGTGACGCCGCGCGCCGACAGGATGACGTCGCCCTTCTTGCCCGCGGTGCGTTTGTAGCCCTTTGGCTGCTCGGCGGTCTGGCTGGCCATCTCAGAAGTTGATCTGCGCGAAGAAGATAGCGAACATGCCGTCGAGAATGACGACGATGAAGATGGATTTCACCACGGAGGCGGTGACGTGCAGGCCGAGCGATTCGGCGCTGCCTCCCACCTTCATGCCCTCGACCGAGGCGATGATGCCGATGATCATGGCCATGAACGGCGCCTTGATCATGCCGACGAGAAACGTCCCGACGTCGATGGCCGAACGCAGCCGGTCGAGAAACGCTTCGGGCGCGATGCCGGAATAGGTCCAGGTGATGCCGATGGCGCCGGCGATCGCGGCGAAATTGGCGATGATGGTGAGGCACGGCAGCGCGATCACCAACGCCACCAGACGTGGAAACACCAGCACGCCGACCGGATTGAGGCCGATGACGGTCAGCGCATCCACCTCCTCGCGCATCTTCATCGAACCGATCTCGGCGGTTATCGCGCTTCCCGAGCGGCCGGCGATCATGATGGCGGTCATCAGCACGCCGAGTTCGCGCAGCACCAGGATGCCGACCAGATCGACGACGAAGATGTCGGCGCCGAAATAGCGCAGTTGGAAAGCGCCCTGCTGCGCCACGATGGCGCCGACGATCGTCGACATCAGCACGATGACCGGAATCGCGCCGACGCCCATGCGGTCGATCTGGTTGAAGATCGCCGCCAGGTTGACGCCGTGGCCGCGCCCGATCTTCATCTGGCCGCCGCGGATGGTGGCGCCGAGAATGTTCATCGCCGCCAGGAAATCGTCGCGCGCGGCATAGACGGCGCGGCCGAGCCCTTCCAGCCCGCGGATGGCCAAATTCTGTCGCGCTGGCCCTTCCGGACGCTTCTGGCCGGCGGCCTCGCGGATGGCGGTCAGCAGAACGTCCATCGCTTCCGTCTGGCCTTGCAGCGACACGTCGGTGCCCTTGGCGTTGGCCTTCTCGATGAACCGGCCGATCAGCCAGGCGCCGGCGGTGTCCATGCGCTCGATCCCCGACAGGTCGAGCGCGAGCGGATTGCGGCCGGCCCCGCCGGCAAACTTCTCCATCTCCTCGTCGACATCAGCGATCGTACGGGTCGTCCAGCGGCCGGACAGGCGAAGCACCTTCCGTCCGTCCGCATCGGTCTGCTCGACCGTCGGCTGCCCGTCGGCGCGGCTTGTTTCCCTGGAGCGATTGAACAACATTGTTCAATGTCTTAGCGGCGGAATCGAAGCCTGTCACTTTGCCGCACGGCGGCACCACACTTGCCCGGAGCAGAAAAACATGGCGCGTGTCCTTTTGGTCGAGGTTGAGCGCTTTCCGATCGCCGGAGCCTTCACGATTTCGCGCGGTTCCAAGACCGAAGCGGAAGTCGTCTGCTGCGTGATTCGCGACGGCGGCCACGCCGGGCGCGGCGAATGCGTGCCCTATCGCCGCTATGGCGAAACGATCGAAGGCGTAATCGAGGCAATCGAGTCGGCGCGCACAGACATCGAAGCTGGAGCTGGCCGGCAAGACCTGCTTCGCCTGATGCGTCCGGGCGCGGCGCGCAACGCAGTCGACTGCGCATTGTGGGATCTGGAAGCAAAGATCGGGGGCACGCCGGTCGCAACGGCACTTGGCGTTAGGGAGACGCAGCCGTTGACGACCGCCTATACGATATCCCTGGACACGCCGGCGAAGATGGCCGCGCAGGCGCGCGCCAATGCCGGGCGGCCCCTGCTGAAGGTCAAGATCGGCGGCGGCGGAGACCTTGACCGGATCGCGGCGGTCGTCGCGGCCGCGCCGGAGAGCCGCATCATCCTCGACGCCAACGAGGGATGGACGGAAGCCAACCTTGAAGAGAACCTGCACGCTGCGGCAGGCCTCGGCGTGGCGCTGGTCGAGCAGCCGCTGCCCGCCGGCAAGGATGCCGCCCTTCGCCATATCCGCCGTCCCGTGCCGGTCTGCGCCGACGAAAGCCTGCACACGGCCGATGATCTGAAATCCCTCTCCGGCCTCTACGATGCGGTGAACATCAAGCTGGACAAGACGGGCGGCCTCACCGCCGCTCTCGTCCTGCGCGACCGGGCGCGTGAACTCGGCTTTTCGATCATGGTCGGCTGCATGGTGGGAACGTCGCTCGGCATGGCGCCGGCGGTGCTCCTGGCGCAGGGCGCCGATTTCGTCGACCTCGACGGCCCGCTGCTTCTGGCGAGAGACCGGGAGCCCGCGCTCGCCTATTCCGGGTCGCTGGTCTCGCCGCCCTCACCAGACCTTTGGGGTTGAACGGTGCGCCATCCACACCAGCCCCATGCCGAAGACTGCTACCGCGATCATCGGAAAGAACCCGTTCACCCCGAATGCCGCATAGAGCGGGCCTGACGCCAGCGTGAATGTTGCCATGCTGAAGCCGTTGGCGAAGAAGGCGATGCCTTGCGCGGCGCCGGTGCGTTCCTCGGGCACGGTCTCGACAATGAGTTTTTGCACGCCGATCAGGATCAGCGCCGTCGAAAACGAATGCAGCGACTGCACCGCGAAGAAACCTATGATGCCGATCCCCGACGGCCAGATGAGCGGAAAGGCCAGCCAGCGCAGGATTGCGCCGACGCCGGCCAGCGCCAGAAGCGCCGTGGCGGAGCGCCGCGAGAACAGCCGGTTGAAAAACAGGAACATGAAAACCTCGGCGACAACCGCCCAGGCCCACAGCAGTCCGACGGTCGTGTCCCCGATACCGATCGATTTCCAGTAGATCGAGACGAAGCTGTAGAGGAAGGCATGGCTGCCGGTGATGACGCCGGCGCCCGCGACGAACAGCACGAAGTAGCGGTTGAGGAGCTTTGGTGCCGCATCCTGGATTTCCACGGCGGAAAGCGGCGAGGCCTTCCTCGGGCGTCCAAGCCTAGGCGCCAGGAACGAAACCAGCAGCGTCACCACAAGCCCGCAACTGATGATGGCCGGAACCGACTTTTCGCTGGTCAGAGACAGGATGAGACCACCGCCGAGATTGCCGCACAGAAAGGCGATCGATCCCCAGATCCGCATCCGTGTATAATTCGATCCGAAGCGCCGGACGCCGGAAAGCGCCAACGAATCGGCGAGCGGCGAATGCGGGGTCCAGGCCGCTGCCAAGGCGAGAGACACCGCCAGCACCACAAGGTAGGTCGGCCTGAGGAAAAAGCCGAGCGAGACCAGCAGCGCCGACGCCACCAGCAGGATCAGAACATTGGCCCGGTCGTTCGCCTCGTCGGCCATTGCGGTGACGAAAGGCGTGGTGACCACGCGCAGGAACATCGGCGCCGACAGGATGACGGCAATCTCCTGCGCGCCGAAACCGTTGGCTTCCAGCCAAAGCGGAAAATACGGCAGGTGCACCGCCTGCGGTACGAAGATCGCCGCGAAGATCAGCGAGATCCGAAGCTCGAAATGAGGCGGCTTGATGCGTTGTTCGGGAGAAAGCGAAGGCAGGGGCATCGGCGGTCCGGCTGGAGATTCGGGCATGCACCCGCTCCGGTTCTCCCGGCCCATACCATGCCCGCCGGAAGCCGCCTAACCGTTGAACGGCTGCGCCGGCAACTGCGCTGGCGCTGTGGCCAAATGGTCACGCCGGCGCCGATTGTGCATCATGCACCCGCGTGATGCTTGGGCAGCCAAACCGATCGGCCAGGCAACTCGAAACGCGTAAAAGCACGGCTGCGTCATGCTCACGAGGGGGTCGCGTCAGCGCAAATCGGATTCGCATTGCCGGATTCTCGATAAGTCTTTGAAATCATGCCACCTTCCGGACTTGCCGCCGTCCCGGCGCGCGTCCTCCGCGCCTTTGATTTCAAGGACTTACGAGTCAGGCAGCCTCGACCACCGAGCCGCCCTCGATCAACCGCGGCTTGAAGCCGGTCTCCTTAGGAGCAGCCGCAAGCACATGCGGCCAACGCAATATTTCCAGCGATCCATCGAAATTCTCGACCACCGCCGTGCAACTCTCGACCCAGTCTCCAGTATTGACATAGGTGATCTCGTCGAACTGCTCGATCACGGCATGGTGGATATGGCCGCAAATCACGCCATCCACTTCGGAACGACGGGCCTCTTCGCTGAGCACCTTCTGGAACGCGCCGATGAAGTTGACGGCTTTCTTCACCTTCACCTTCGCCCAGGACGAGAACGACCAGTAAGGCAATCCGAGCACCCGCCGGACGCGGAACACCACACGGTTGACCGAAATGGCAAAATCATAAGCGCGATCACCAAGATAGGCCAACCAGCGAACGTTGTGCACGATGGTGTCGAACTGGTCGCCATGGATGACCAGAAAGCGTTTTCCATCCGCCGTTTCGTGGACCGCCCGGTCGCTGACGACAATGCCGCCGAAATGCGTTCCCTGGAACTGCCGCAGGAATTCGTCATGATTTCCAGCGATATAGAAGATGTTCACGCCCTTGCGCGCCTGCCTCAGCAGCTTCTGGACGACGTCGTTATGCGCCTGTGGCCAGTGCCAGGAACGCCGCAGACGCCAGCCGTCGACGATATCGCCAACCAGATAAATCGTCTCCGCCTCGTGATAGCGAAGGAAGTCTATCAGGAACTCAGCCTTGGCCGCCTTCGAGCCGAGATGCAGGTCTGAGATGAAAAGCGTCTTATATTTTTGGGGCGCTGTTTCGGACATAACAGCCTGATCCTGTTGCTGCATGTGCGCCAATGCCCAGATTCATGCAACATGCGTATGACGGTTGCGGTCCCGCCGTCCCCCGCTATAGGGTGCCCGCCTCTCGGAACGGAGGAACGGCGGGATGGATCTGGGCATTCGGGGACGCAAAGCGATCGTCTGCGCATCGAGCAAAGGTCTCGGCAAGGGCTGCGCCCTGGCGCTGGCGGAAAACGGCGTCAACCTCGTCGTCAACGGCCGCGACGCTGCGGTCCTGGCGCGCACGGCAGCAGAGATTCGCAACCGGTTCGGCGTTGAAGTCGTTGAAATCGCTGGCGATGTCGCCGACCCGTCCATACAGAAGTCGCTGCTGTTGGCCTGCCCGGAACCGGATATTCTTGTCAACAACAATGCCGGCCCGCCGTTTCGCGATTTCCGCGAGCTCGACCGCGAGGCGATCCTCAAGGGCGTCACCAACAACATGGTCACTCCGTTCGAGCTGATCAAAGCCACAGTCGACGGCATGGCGTCGCGCGGTTTCGGGCGTATCGTCAATATTACTTCGCTTTCGGTCTACATGCCGATCCAAGGCCTCGACCTGTCTTCGGCCGCGCGAGCCGGGCTGACTTCCTTTCTGTCCGGCATCGCGCGCGGCGTTGTCGACAAGAATGTTACAATAAACAACATGTTACCGGGGAAACTTGATACGGACCGGCTACGCGGCCCGCACGAACCGGGCGTGCCGGAAGACCCGGAGGCGGCACGGCAACGCAAGGAAAGGCTTGCAGCAGATATTCCCGCCAAGCGATTGGGAACATTGGAAGAATTCGGTCAGATCTGCGCCTTCCTCTGTTCCGCTCACGCCGGATACCTGACAGGACAGAACATTCGGGTCGACGGCGGCGCCTATATAAGCGCTTTCTGATATCAGCTTGTCGGAAGCCGTCGCAACGGCTGGAAGAAACTCGATGGAACGGCAGTCACGGGCATGAACGACGAAACCACCCATACGGCGAAGTCGGACCTCGACGAGGCCGCCCTCTTTTTCCACAAATACCCGAAGCCCGGAAAGCTCGAGATCCAGGCGACCAAACCGCTCGGCAACCAGCGCGATCTTGCACTCGCCTACTCGCCCGGCGTCGCTGCACCCTGCCTGGCGATCCGTGACGACCCAGCCACCGCCGCCGACTATACCGGCCGCGCCAATCTCGTCGGTGTCATCTCCAATGGCAGCGCCGTGCTCGGGCTGGGCAATATCGGGCCCTTGGCCTCCAAACCAGTGATGGAAGGCAAGGCCGTTTTATTCAAGAAATTCGCGGGCATAGACGTTTTCGACATCGAAATCGACGCGCCGGAGATCGAGCGCATGGTCGAGACCGTCGCGGCGCTCGAGCCGACCTTCGGCGGCATCAATCTTGAAGACATCAAGGCTCCGGAATGTTTCGAGGTCGAGGAGCGGCTGAAGACTCGCATGGGCATTCCGGTGTTCCATGACGACCAGCATGGCACCGCGATCATCGTCGGGGCCGCCGTGCTGAACGGCTTGGAATTCGCCGGCAAGAATATCGCGGACGTCAAGATCGTCACGTCGGGGGCGGGCGCGGCGGCGCTCGCCTGTCTCAACCTCCTGGTTTCGCTCGGCGCGAAGGTCGAAAACATCTGGGTCACGGACCGTTTCGGCGTTGCCCACAAGGGCCGTGTCGAGGAGATGGACCGCTGGAAGGACCCCTACGTCAAAGACACCGAGGCGCGTACACTGGCCGAGGTGATCCCCGGAGCGGACGTGTTCCTCGGCCTGTCGGCGGCGGGTGTGCTTAAACCCGAACTGCTGGCGGGCATGGCGCCAAAACCGCTGATCTTGGCGTTGGCCAACCCGACACCGGAGATCATGCCCGAAGTGGCGCGTGCTGCCCGCCCAGACGCCATGATCTGCACCGGCCGTTCTGATTTCCCCAATCAGGTCAACAACGTACTGTGCTTTCCTTATATTTTCCGGGGCGCGCTCGATTGCGGCGCACGCGCCATCAATGAGGAGATGAAGATGGCGGCGGTGCGTGCCATCGCAGCACTGGCCCGCGAGGAACCGTCGGACGTGGCGGCGCGCGCCTACTCCGGCGAGACGCCCATCTTCGGCCCGGACTTTTTGATCCCCTCGCCCTTCGATCCGAGGCTCATCCTGCGCATCGCGCCCGCGGTCGCCAAGGCCGCCTGTGAGACGGGCGTGGCGGCGCGCCCGATCACCGATTTCCCGGCCTATGTCGACCGGCTGAACCGCTTCGTCTTCCGCTCCGGCCTCGTCATGAAGCCGGTCTTTTCGGCGGCCAAGAATTCGACGGCCAAGCGCGTCATCTATGCCGACGGCGAGGATGAGCGCGTGCTGCGCGCAGCCCAGGTCGTTCTCGACGAAGGTATCGCCAACCCGATCCTGATCGGCCGTCCGAACGTCGTGGAGGTGCGACTGAAGCGATACGGACTACGTATCAGGCCGGACACCGATTTCGAACTGATCAATCCCGAGGACGACCCGCGTTACCGCGCCTATGTCGACCTGCTGATCGAACTCGGCGGCAGGCGTGGCATCACCCAGGAGGCGGCGCGCACCATGGTACGCACCGAGACCACGGTGATCGCGTCGCTGGCGGTGCGGCGCGGCGAGGCCGACGCCATGATCTGCGGCCTGGAAGGCCGTTTCGAGCGGCATCTGCGGCATGTGTCGCTCCTGATCGGCGCACGGCCGGAAGTGCGCGACCGAGACCTTTCGGCTCTTTCCATGTTGATCTCGACGCGCGGCGTGATCTTTCTCACCGACACTTATGTGACGATCGACCCTTCCGCCGAAGAGATCGCCGAAATGACTTTGCTGGCCGCGGAGGAGATCCGGCGTTTCGGCATCGAGCCGAAGGCCGCGCTTCTTTCCTTCTCCAACTTCGGCTCGCGTGATGCGGCAACGTCGCTGAAGATGCGCCGCGCCGCTGAAATCCTGCGCGAGACCGCGCCGGAACTAGAATGCGACGGCGAAATGCACGGCGATTCGGCCTTATCGGAGGAACTGCGCCAACGCATCTACCCGCATTCGCGGCTTAAGGGCGAAGCCAATCTGCTGGTCTTTCCGAACCTTGATGCCGCCAATATCGCTTTGACCACGGTCAAGCAGATGCTGGACGCCCTTCATGTCGGGCCGATCCTGCTCGGCACAGCCCGGCCCGCGCATATTCTGACGCCGTCGGTGACGTCGCGCGGCATCGTCAACATGACCGCGCTTGCGGTGGTGGAAGCGGCGCAACAGAAAACCGCCTCGGCCTGACAAGAACGAGCCGGGTATTTTGGGTGCGCTAAGGTCTGCTGATATCCACGCCTGAGAGCCTGAGGCTGAATAGGCCTAAGCAGCCTTTTCCGCTTGCTTGCGCTCGATCTGGCCAATGGCGTCGACCACGGCGTCGAAGGTCAGCATGGTCGAGGCATGGCGGGCCTTATAGTCGCGCACCGGCTCCAGGTACTTCAGGTCGGCGAAGCGGCCATCGGGCGGAGCGCCGTTTTCCTTCAACATCCTCAGCATCGCCTCGCGCACCCCGCGCAATTCCTCGGCCGAGGCGCCGACGACACGCTCGGCCATGATGGCGGAAGAGGCCTGCCCCAGCGCGCAGGCCTTTACGTCATGGGCAAAATCGGTGACCACTCCGTCCCGCATCGTAACGTCGACGGTGACCGTCGAACCGCAGAGTTTCGAATGCGCCGTGGCTGATGCATCGGGGTGCGGCAAGCGGCCGATGCGGCCGATATTGCCGGCAAAGCCGAGGATTTTCGCGTTGTAGACGTCGTCGATCATGGTCTTTCGCCCGCATGTGGCCGTGTGGCGGCGCAAGCTTGTTCCAGAACAATATAGGTGCTTGCCACGCAGCCTGCACACAGAATTTCCGCATGCCGGACGGATCGCAGTCTCAGCGGCCGATCCCCGCACCGGCTCGTAACGGCCACCTGTCGCCGTCGACGCAGAACCGCATCAGCTCTGTTTCTATCCGCAACATGGCTGTTGCAAATTTCCTCCCGCCCGGCGGATTGCGGATACGGAATTGCGTTTCGATGTCAGCATGCAAACGACATGTACCAAGGGAGCGTCTTTCATTCGCCCGGTCCGCCCATATATAATGACCTGTCCGGTTTCGGCGCCTGACCGCGTCAGCGCCCGGACAAGCCGTCATGCCGTTTTTCGGGCACCGCAGGGTCAGGTGGCCGCGAAAGGCAGTGGTCCGTTCAACTCGTCGCCAGCTAAGCGGGCGACTACGGGAGCCCCCTTTCATGGACGCCGTCGTCAAGAAGATCATGCCTCGCTCCGACTTCATGGACAAGCCGGAGACGCACCGCCCCACGGAGGCCGAGGTCGAGGCCGCCGTGCTGACGCTGCTGCGCTGGACCGGCGACAATCCGGACCGCGAAGGTCTGCGCGACACGCCGAAGCGCGTAGCGAAAGCCTATCTGGAAATGTTCAACGGCTACGACATGTGCCCAGCCGACGAACTCGGCCGGACTTTCGAGGAAGTGGCCGGTTACGACGATCTGGTGATCGTGCGCGATATCCAGTTTCACTCGCATTGCGAGCATCACATGGTGCCGATCATCGGCAAGGCGCATGTCGGCTATCTGCCCGACGGCAAGGTGGTCGGCCTGTCGAAGATCGCCCGCGTCGTCGACATTTTCGCGCACCGCCTGCAGACGCAGGAGGCGCTGACCGCGCAGATCGCCAGCGTCATCCAGGAGGTGCTGAACCCGCGTGGGGTTGCCGTGATGGTCGAAGCCGAGCATATGTGCATGGCGATGCGCGGCATCCGCAAGCAGGGCTCCACCACCCTGACGTCCACCTTCACCGGCGTGTTCAAGGACAATCCCGAGGAACAGCTCCGGTTCTTGACAATGGTCCGGGGAGGGCTCGGGGGCTGACAGCCTCCGTGACCCCACCGGCTTCAGAGGAGCCGGTGATGTCCGGTAAGTTTCCTTCCCCGCCTTCCGACAAGCACCTGCTGGAAACCGGCGCCGTGCTCTCGCCCCGCTTCGACGCAGCGGGACTGGTGACGGCCGTCGTGACCGACGCCGACGACGGCGTGCTGCTGATGGTCGCGCATATGAACGCCGAGGCTCTGGCACGTACGATCGAGACAGGTATCGCCCATTTCTGGTCACGTTCGCGTGCGTCTCTCTGGAAAAAGGGGGAGACGTCGGGCAATTTCCTTCAGGTTACGGAAATGCGGGCCGACTGCGATCAGGACGCGGTCTGGTTGCGTGTGAAAGTGGCGGGAGACGGCGCAACTTGCCACACTGGCAGGCGTTCCTGCTTTTACAGGGTTGTGGACTACACGGACGGGGAAACAAGCCTGCGGGATGACGGCAGCGCCATACTATCGGGCGCTAGTCCGCATTCGCATGGTTAGCTGGCATATCTCTTTCCGGTTTCGGAATATGGCCCTTCATGCTTTCGATACGGTGTCGCCCGTAAAAGCATGGTTGGGAGACGTGGGAGTCGGACATGCTCGAATGGGCGTCGTTCAGGAATAGGGCCGAGACAAGCGACGCAGGCGGTGGTCTGCCGTCGGCACCAAAGAACGAACCCGCGCCCATGAAAAAATCCGGCATAGCGCTGGCGCTGGGCGGTGGCGCGGCGCGCGGCTGGGCCCATATTGGCGTGCTGCGCGCCCTGGAAGAAGCCGGCATCGAGATCAATATGATCGCCGGGACCTCGATCGGCGCGCTGGTAGGCGGCTGTTTTCTCGCCGGCAAGTTGGACGAGTTGGAGGAATTTGCCCGCAGCCTGACCAAGCGGCGCATTTTCGGCCTGCTGGATTTTACCTTCGGCGGCAACGGCCTGTTCGGTGGAATGAAACTCGATGCCCGCATGAAGCAACACATCAACGGCATGCGCTTCGAGGACCTGCCGAAGCCGTTGGTCTGCGTGGCGACCGAAATCCGCACGGGGCACGAAATCTGGCTGTCCAGCGGCGCGCTTATCACAGCCATGCGCGCGTCCTATGCCCTGCCCGGCGTGTTCGAGCCGGTGACGGCCAACAAGCGCGTGCTGGTCGACGGCGCATTGGTCAATCCCGTGCCGGTGTCCGTGTGCCGCGCCTATGAGCAGCCGCTTGTGGTGGCGGTCAACCTGCATTACGACCTGTTCGGCCGCGCCGCGGTGATCAAGCACAATGCCGGGGAGCTGGTGGTCGAGACCGACGGCCATTCGCGCATGCGGGGCGGCGGCCGTGAATCCCGGCTCGGCATCAGCGGCGTCATGGTCGAGGCCTTCAACATCATCCAGGACCGCATCTCGCGCGCCAGGCTCGCCGGCGATCCGCCTGACCTTTCGCTGCAACCGAAGCTCGGCCATATCGGGCTGACGGAGTTCCATCGCGCCGACGAGGCGATCCGCGTCGGCTACGAGACGACAAAGGAACGTCTGGGCGAACTCTTCCGCTTGCAGAGCGTCCTCGAAGAGAGCCAGCCGTAACCCTCTGCCGAACATTTGCCGTCGCGGCGGTTGAAGCCGCGTAAGGCTCTCAGGCCGGGCTGACCGCCGCGTCGACGATCCTGAACTGCACGCTGCGCGCGCCGTTCCAATAGTTGGCTTGTACCTGACCGGCGACGTGGATGCGGCCGCCCCGGTTCCTGCCCAGAAACTCACCAAGATCGCTGCCGGCCGCGCGAAAAGCCATTGCCTGGATGGAGCCTCCCGCGTCGGAGCGCAGGTCGAGGCGCAGATGCGTGCTGCCGACCGGGCGGACATCGCGTAGCTGGTGCCGGGGCAGCACGAACATGGGCGGCGGATAACCCGAGCCGAACGGGCCGGCCTGCTCTAGTGAGTCGAGCAAGTTCTGGGTCGCACCTTCCGCCGAAAGCGCGGCGTCGATCAGCAGGCTTTCCTCGTCGCGAAGCCGCATGACCTCGGTTGCGGCGCGCTCTTCGAAAAATGCGCGCAGTTCCCCGAGTTTTTCACGCTGCACGGTGATGCCGGCCGCCATGGCGTGGCCGCCGCCCTTGTCGATCAGGCCGAGCGCAAAGGCGTCGCGCACCAGCCGGCCGAGGTCGAAACCCGGCACCGAGCGACCCGAGCCAGTGCCGGTACCGTTCGGGTTGAAGGCAATGGCGAAGGCCGGCCGGCGGGCATGATCCTTCAGCCTCGACGCAAGCAGGCCAACAATGCCGGGATGCCAGCCGTCGCTGCCTGTCACCAGCACCGCCGGCCCGTTTCCGCCGGCGAGTTCGGCGTCGGCCTCGGCGCGTGCTTGCTCGAGCATCACCTGCTCCAGCGCCTGTCGCTCCTGGTTCAGCCGGTCGAGCACGGCGGCGATCTTTTCGGCCTCGACCGGATCGTCGGTCGCCAGCAGCCGGCTGCCGAGCGCGGCGTCGCCGATGCGGCCGCCGGCATTGATGCGCGGGCCGATCAGGAAACCGAGATGGAACGTGTTGACCGGCTCGCCTATGCGCGACGCGCGCGCCAGCGCCGCCAGCCCGACATTGCGCTGCTGGCGGATGGCGAGCAGGCCCTTGACGACGAAGGCGCGGTTGATCCCGGTCAGCGGCACCACGTCGCAGACCGTCGCCAGCGCCACGAGGTCGAGCAGCGCCAACAGGTCCGCCTGCGGTAGGTCCGGACGTCGGCCGCGCAGGATGCGTGCCGTCTGTACCAGTGCCAGGAAGACGACGCCGGCCGCGCACAGATGTCCCTGCCCCGACAGGTCGTCCTCGCGGTTTGGATTGACGATCGGTACGCCCGAAGGCAGCGCGCCGCCGACCTGATGGTGGTCGAGCACAACGACGTCCCCACCCGCCTCACGCGCCGCTGTAATCGAGGCAGCGCTGTTGGTGCCGCAGTCGACGGTGACGATGAGGCTGGCGCCGCGCGCCGCCAGTTCGCGCATCGCGTCGGGATTCGGGCCGTAACCTTCGAAAATGCGGTCAGGGATGTAGATTTCCGTTTCGATGCCGAAATGCGCGAGGAAGCGCTTCAGCAGCGCCGAGGACGCCGCGCCATCCACATCGTAGTCGCCGAAGATCGCGACCTTCTCGCGGCGCATGACGGCATCCGCCAGACGCGCGGCCGCCGCTTCCATGTCGGTCAGCGTCGCCGGATCGGGCAGCAGGTCGCGGATGGTCGGGTCGAGGAATTTTTCGACCATGTCGGCCGGCACGTTGCGCCCGGCCAGAACCCGCGCCACGATGTCCGGCACGCCGTGACCCTGCGCAATGGCAAGGGCTGCCATCTCCTGCCGCTCGGTCAGCCGATGCACCCAGGCGACGCCGGTGGCGGAGCGGCGCACACCGAGGAAGAAGCGCTTTTCGGCGCTCATGCCGAAGATTTCGATGTAGTGGTCGCAGCCAGGATACGGCTCGCCAAATACAGTGATCTCAAAGCCGCTCCAGATCCCGATGGCGGGCACGAATCTCGCGCACGGTGCGTGACGAGGAGCGCAGCACGATGGTTTCGGTGGTGATCACGTCGCGGCCGAAGCGGACACCGGCAAGAAGGTTGCCGTCGGTGATGCCGGTTGCCGCGAAGATCACGTCACCCCTCGCCATATCCTCCGCGGAGTAGATTTTTTCGAAGTCGCTTATCCCCATCCGGGCGGCCCGCAGCTTCTTCTCTGGCGAGTCGAGGATGAGCCGGCCCTGCATCTGGCCGCCAATGCAGCGAAGCGCCGCCGCCGCCAGCACGCCTTCGGAGGCACCACCCGATCCGAGATAGATGTCGACGCCGGTCTCGCCCGGTTCGGTGGCGTGGATGATGCCGGCCACGTCGCCGTCGCCGATCAGCCGGATTGCCGCGCCCGCTCCCCGCACCGCATCAATGAGCCGGGAATGGCGGGGCCGGTCTAGGATGCAGGCGGTGATTTCGCCGACCGGCACGCCCTTGGCCTTGGCCAGATTTTCGATGTTTTCCTTGGCTGGCGCGTCGATATGGACGACGCCGTCCGGATAGCCGGGGCCGATGGCGATCTTCTGCATGTAGACGTTGGGCGAAAACAGCAGGCTGCCCTTGGCCGCGACTGCGATTACCGACAGCGCATTGGGTAGGTTCTTTGCACAGACCGTGGTTCCTTCGAGCGGATCGAGCGCGATGTCGACCTCTGGCCCCCCCTTGCCCAGCGTCTCGCCGATGTAAAGCGTCGGCGTTTCGTCCTGTTCGCCCTCGCCGATCACCACGGTGCCCCTGATCGGCAGCTTGTCCAGTTCGGTGCGCATAGCCTTCGCCGCGGCCTCGTCGGCAGCCTTCTCGTCGCCGCGACCACGAAAACGCGCGGCGGCGATCGCGGCGCGTTCAGTGACACGCACGATCTCCATCGCGAGAATGCGGTCGAGGCCGTGAGTCTTGCCGACAGCGGATTTCTGTGCGTTCATCCCCACCTCCTGGTCGCCCAGCACCGTATTTTCTTACGAAGCCAAAGCAACGGCTATTCGCTTCGGCTTCGCGATTTCCTAGTCAAGCGGGCGATGTCGATGCGACCATACTGGATTACGTTCAAGGATCCACCGCTGGGCTTCTTCCGGCTGGGGGTCGGGGTGACGGCCGCTTTCGAAGCAGAAGTGAGCGGAACTCTCGCCAGGGCATTCTTCGAGCTTCCCGAGATCGACGCGGTGCGCCCGATCCAACATTTCGACGAGATCGAACAGAACCATGTAGCGCCGAACATGGGAAATATTCTGAAACGCGGCGTCTGGTTTCCAAGGGGCTACGAAACAGCGGTCGATTGGTAATGGCGCGTTCAGCGTATACGCCGTCTAATCCGCCCGCTCGATGCGGATGACCTGCGGCTTGTCGGTCAGATGGCCGTCCTTCGTGATGCCCTCGACCGCCTTGCGCACCGCCGCTTCCGTCGTCTCATGGGTGACGAGGATGACGGTCTTGATTGCTTCGCCATTGGCCTCGGCGGCGCGCTGCACAATCGATTCCAGCGAGATCTGGTTGTCGGCCATGCGCTTGGCGACGGCGGCAAAGACGCCGACCCGGTCATGCACCGTCAGGCGGATGAAATAGCCGCCTTCGTGGCTGCGCATCTTCGCCTGCTTGTATGGTTTCAGCTCCTTGGCGGGACGCCCGAACACAGGCCCGTGCTGGAAGCCCGGCCGGCTTTTTGCGATGTCGGCGATATCGCCGACCACAGCCGAGGCGGTGGCGTTGCCGCCGGCGCCCGGGCCGGACAGCAGAAGTTCGCCCAGTATGTCGGTCTCGATCGCGACCGCGTTGGTGACACCGTGCACCTGCGCAATGACCGATGCCGTCGGCACCATGGTCGGATGCACGCGCTGCTCGATGCCGCTGTCGGTGCGCTGGGCCACGCCGAGCAGCTTTATCCGGTAGCCGAGTTCACCCGCCGCGCGGATGTCAGCCTGGGTGATGTTGGAGATGCCCTCGAGATAGATCTCGTCGGCCGCGATCTTCGTGCCGAAGGCAAGGCTGGTGAGGATCGACAGCTTATGGGCGGTATCGTGGCCTTCGATGTCGAAGGTTGGATCGGCTTCCGCGTAACCCAGCCGCTGCGCGTCCTTCAGCACCTCGTCAAAGGTGATGCCTTCCTTCTCCATACGTGTCAGGATGTAGTTGCAGGTGCCATTGAGGATGCCGAAGACACGGCTCACGGTATTGCCCGCCAGCGCCTCGCGCATCGTTTTGATCACCGGAATGCCGCCGGCCACAGCCGCCTCATAGTTGAGCAGTACGCCCTTCTTCTCGGCGATCTCGGCCAGCGACACGCCGTGTTTGGCCAACAACGCCTTGTTGGCGGTCACCACATGACGTCCGGCCTCGAGCGCAGCCTTCACGCTTGAAAGCGCAGGCCCTCCGTCGCCACCGATCAATTCGACGAACACGTCGATGTCGGCCTTGGCGGCAAGTTCGACCGGATCGGCGAACCACACGGCGCCGGAAAGATCGACGCCGCGGTCGCGCGACTTGTCGCGGGCCGATACGGCAGCCACGACGATCTCGCGGCCGCACTGGCGGGTGAGTTCCGCACCCTTGGACGCGATGACACGCGCCACCGACGCCCCCACAGTGCCAAGGCCGGCTATCCCGACGCGCAAAGCTTCAGCCATGACCGGTCCGCCCCTCAAAACTTGCAAATCGACTGGAATTTCGTCAGCGCCGCGCGGCGAGCGGCACGATGTTGTCGGCGGGCCGCGCCGCGGAGGCGAGAAACCGCTTGATGCTGCGCGCCGCCTGGCGGATGCGGTGCTCGTTCTCAACCAGCGCGATACGCACATGGTCATCGCCGTGCTCGCCGAAACCGACGCCGGGCGCCACCGCCACGTCGGCATGCTCGATCAGCAGCTTCGAGAATTCGAGCGAGCCTAGATGCCGGAACGGCTCGGGGATCGGCGCCCACGCGAACATCGAGGCCGCAGGAGCGGGCATGGTCCAGCCGGCACGGGCGAAGGTGTCGATCATCACGTCGCGGCGCTTGTGGTAGACGTCGCGCACTTCCTCTATGTCGGCGCCGTCGCCGTTGAGCGCGGCGGTCGCCGCCACCTGGATCGGCGTGAACGCGCCGTAATCGAGATAGGATTTCACCCGCGTCAGCGCCGAGATCAACCGCTCGTTGCCGACCGCGAAACCCATGCGCCAGCCGGGCATGGAGAAGGTCTTCGACATCGACGTGAATTCGACGGTGACGTCGATCGCGCCGGGCACCTGCAGCACCGAAGGCGGCGGGTTGCCGTCGAAATAAATCTCCGAATAGGCAAGGTCAGATAGAATGATGATGTCGTTCTTCTTCGCGAAGGCGACGACGTCCTTGTAGAAGTCGAGGCTGGCAACCAGCGCCGTCGGGTTCGAAGGGTAATTGAGGATCAGCGCCAGCGGTTTCGGGATTGAATGGCGGATGCCGCGCTCAAGCGCCGGAATGAAGCCATCGTCCGGTTCGACCTGCAGCGAGCGGATGACACCGCCCGACATGATGAAACCGAATGCGTGGATCGGATAGGTTGGATTCGGGCACATGATCACGTCGCCGGGGGCGGTGATCGCCTGCGCCATGTTGGCGAAACCTTCCTTGGAGCCAAGGGTCGCGACAACCTGGGTCTCCGGATCCAGCTTCACGCCGAAGCGGCGGGCATAATAGTTGGCCTGGGCGCGGCGCAGGCCGGGAATGCCGCGCGAGGAGGAATAGCGATGGGTGCGGGGGTCGCGCACCACTTCGCAGAGCTTGTCGACGATGGATTTCGGCGTCGGCAGGTCGGGATTGCCCATGCCGAGATCGATGATGTCGGCACCCTTGGAACGGGCCGATGCCTTCAGCCGGTTGACCTGCTCGAACACGTAGGGCGGAAGCCGGCGAACCTTGTGAAACTCTTCCATTGTCGATCCACGAAGCAGGGGGCAGAATTGGCGGCGCGTATATACCCAATGTGAGGCAAGGTCGAGGCCGTCACTGGGCTTTGATCGCGTCCAGCGTTTCGGCGCCCTGCTGCTCGGCAAGCTTTCTCAGCCTCACCGGATCGCCCTTGGTCCCGGCGCCGCGTCCGGAGGCCGCCTGTCGCGATTGAGCGGAGGCGATGCGGCCCGTCAGGTTTGCCTTATCACCCTCGCTCAGCGGCTTGGCCGCGACTTCAGGTGGAACGTTGAGATTCGGATACGTGCCTGTGTCCATCGCCCCGCCTTGGGAAACGATGGGCATGACTGTATCCGACGAACTCGACGCGCATCCGCCAGCGGCCGCCAGTCCCGCCATGAATACGGCGGCGAAAGCGCTACGTGCGACAGCAGGCAGGCTGGATTTATGCCGGATTGTCATGTTCTTTCAGCCAAGGCTCCGTTACACCGCGATCCGACGGTATTGGACCCTTTCGAACGTGTCATGCTAAGATGTCAACAAAAAGCCTTGGGAAGATCACGGATAGCATGACGAAAGCTTCCGATTCGGACAAGACGAACCCCGATCCTTCAGCGGTCGAGCAGTACATCGTCAAGGATCCCGAGCGCTTCGCCCTGAACATGGCGCGCATGGTGGAGCAGGCCGGCAAGGCCGCTTCCGCCTGGGCCGAGCCGCGCGAGAAGGGCGAAGTTCGCGACAGCGTCGCCGAACCCGTCGTCGATATGGTGAAGACCTTCTCGAAATTGACCGAGTACTGGCTTTCCGACCCGCAGCGGGCGCTTGAAGCGCAGACCCGGTTGTTCTCCGGCTACATGAGCGTGTGGGCCAATGCCGTGCAGCGGGCCGGCGGCGAGCAGCCGGAGGATGCCGTCAAACCGGACAAGGGCGACAAGCGGTTCCAAGACCCGGAATGGGGCCGCAACGCCTTTTTCGACTTCTTGAAGCAGGCCTATCTGGTGACTTCGCGCTGGGCGGGCGACCTGGCCGAACACGCGGATGGCCTCGACGAGCACACACGCCACAAGGCTTCCTTCTACGTGAAGCAGATCTCGCAGGCGATCTCGCCCTCGAACTTTATCCTCACCAATCCGGAGCTTTTCCGGGAAACGGTGGCCAGCAATGGCGAGAACCTGGTGCGCGGCATGAAGATGCTGGCGGAGGACATCGCCGCCGGACGGGGCGATCTCAAGCTCAGGCAGGCCGACTACACGCCGTTCGAAATCGGCAAGAACGTCGCGATTTCGCCAGGCAAGGTGGTCGGACGTAGCGACGTCGCGGAAATCCTGCAGTACACGCCGACCACCGACACGGTCCTGAAGCGGCCGCTGCTGATCTGCCCGCCCTGGATCAACAAGTTCTACATCCTCGATCTGAACCCGCAGAAGAGTTTCATCCGCTGGGCGATCGAGCAAGGCCACACCGTCTTCGTCATCTCATGGATCAACCCGGACGAGCGGCACGGAATGAAGGGCTGGGAAGCCTATATCCGCGAGGGATTGCAATATGCTCTCGACACGGTCGAGAACACGACGGGTGAGCGCGAGGTCAATGCCATTGGCTATTGCGTCGGCGGCACGCTGCTGGCGGCCGCACTCGCCCTTCTGGCGCAGGAGGGCGACCACCGCATCGCCTCGGTGACCTTCTTCACCACTCAGGTCGACTTCACCTATGCGGGCGACCTGAAAGTATTCGTCGACGAGGACCAGGTCTCGGCGGTCGAGCGTTCAATGGGAGACAAGGGCTATCTGGAAGGCACCAAGATGGCGACCGCCTTCAACATGCTGCGCTCCGGCGACCTGATCTGGCCCTACGTCATCAATAATTACATGCGCGGCAAGGACCCCCTGCCCTTCGACCTGCTCTACTGGAACGCCGATTCGACGCGCATGGCGGCAGCCAACCACTCGTTCTACCTGCGCAACTGCTATCTCGAGAACAACCTGACCAAGGGTAAGATGGAGATCGCCGGGCGCAGCCTGTCGCTCGCCGACATCACCATCCCCGTCTATAATTTATCCGCGAAGGAAGATCACATCGCTCCGGCGCGCTCGGTGTTCCTCGGCTGCCGCTTCTTCGGCGGGTCGGTGGAGTTCGTCATGGCCGGCTCGGGCCACATCGCCGGCGTCGTCAACCCGCCGGCGCAGATGAAGTACCAGCATTGGACGGGTGGCAAGCCGGTGGGCGCGTTCGAGGACTGGATCGCCAGGGCCACCGAGAATCCTGGTTCATGGTGGCCGCACTGGCAGCGATGGATCGAGGACAAGGACGATCGCAAAGTGCCGGCCCGCAAACCCGGCGATAAAGGAAAAATCCTCGGCGAAGCGCCCGGAACCTACGTGAAAGTACGCGTCTGACACTGACCTTTGGCCACGTCCGGCGGTAAGAAAGCGGGCAAAATCATGGCGACCGACCTTGATGTCGCCTTATTTTCTCCCTAGCCCGATGGTGGGCAAAGGGTTAGGATTCGCCCGTTTCGTCTCTTTCGCGTCAGGGGGCGTGGCTTTCGGGCCTGGACTGATAGTATAACAGCAGCTCGCGCTGCCGGATGCGAGGGAAGGAAGCGGTTTGCGAGTTAGGGGAACGCGTAGCGCATCAAAGATCGGCATTGGCGTTCTCGGGGCGTTGGTTTCGGTTTTGCTTGCATCCTGCACATCGTCCGGTACGCCGGATTTCGAAGCCGGGATGCCAAGCTACAATTCTCCCACGATGGCGGCATCCGCCCCTGCACAGACAGGCCCCGGTCTCGCCCGGAGCGATGAACAAGCCTCCTCGGTGACTACAACGGCGTCCGTTGCGCAAGGTGATGGCGATGGACAGCTTCCCGACCAGGTCGCCTATCTGCCCACCGCAAATCCGGCTGTCGCTTTTCCGACCACCCAGCAGGCGCAGGCCGCGAGGCCTGACGAGACGGTGAAGCCGGCAGTGACGACTCCCCCGACCGCGGCAACCGAGACGGCGGCAGCGCCTGTGCCCGAGACGGAACCGGCACCTGCCGGAAAGACACAGGGTAAGGACGCTGCGTCGGCGGCTCCGGGCGAAGCGGTCGCAACCGCCGCCGAGTTCCCACAGGCTCAGCCGGCCAGGAAGAAGACGCTGTTCGGTTCGCTTTTCGGCGCGAGCCCTGCATCGGCGGCGCCATCGCCGATGGTCAGGCAAGATCGCAGCACCGCAGCGGCCTCGCAACGTCAGCAGCCCGCCAAGGCGGTGATCGAAAACACCACGCCCACGGCCTTCATCGAGAATCGCCCCGCCAAGCGCGTGATCGAGGAGACGGCGGCTGCAAAGCCCGTCCTCGACCTCGACGCGGCGCCCGCGCGCAAGCCGGTCGTGCTCGCCTCCTATGGCGGTGATGATAACGGCCTTCCCGGCGTACGGAGGACGACGGCGCTTTTCGAGATCAAGCGCAAGTCCGGCATCGACGACGACAGCGACGTCGACCTGCACGAGGAAGACGAGGAAGGGCCGGTCCGGCTTGCCTCCGCCGCCGGAATGGCGCGGCTGGCGCCGAATGGATTGCTGAAACAGACAGAGAGTGTCGACGTCGCCTGCCTGAAACCCTCTCTGGTGCGTGTCCTGAAGACCATCGAGCAGCGCTACGGTAAGAAGCTGATCGTCACTTCGGGTTACCGCAGCCGCCTGCGCAACATCCGCGCCCGTGGCGCCAAGAATTCGCTGCATATGTATTGCGCGGCGGCCGACATCCAGGTGCCGGGCGTGGGCAAATGGGAACTGGCGAATTTCGCCCGCGCCATGCCCGGCCGCGGCGGCGTCGGCACTTATTGCCACACCAATTCGGTCCATGTCGACGTCGGGCCGGAGCGCGACTGGAACTGGCGCTGCGGTCGCCGCAAATAGAACGAAAAAGCGTGATTTCATGTGCGCAGGCGGGTTGCCCGCGCGCTCCAAACTGACTATAAGCCCTCGCGTCGGCTGCGCCCATCGTCTAGCGGTTAGGACACCGCCCTTTCACGGCGGTAACAGGGGTTCGATTCCCCTTGGGCGTACCAACCATTTCAAGCACTTAGGCTGCCTGCCCTCCCCTTCGTGAAATATGCGTAAAATAAACGCTCGCGTACGCTGATGAATTTCCGCGAATTGAAGCGGGGTTGATTCGATGCCCGCGCAGAGGCCAGCGTGCCTCACTCAATCAGGATGTCCGCCTCTTTCGCGGCCTCGGCGAACGCCTTTTGAGCCGTGGACCGCCCAGTCCAGACGCGACGTTAGGCCGATGGCGGGCGACGGGTGAGAATGATTGGAGCGCCGCCAGCCTACGGCAATTGATTTTTTAGGAAGAAGCGAAATACGTACACCGAACTGATAGGCATGTTAACCCCGACGGTTGACGCTCCAATCACGAGTTGTGCATATACAACTAGGTGCTGGTGTTTGTAACGCTGGCTCATAATGGGCTTAGGGGGATAAGGATGGCAATTGTATCTGGCGGCACAACCGTCACCTTGGACATGAGTGGCTTAAAGGTGGCGGACCTTTTTGACTATGACGACGCCACCACGACGCCCACCGAAGCCAAATATTTCGATGACGCCAACAATTTCCTCTCTCTGAAGGGCGCCGGCCTCACATTCGATGCGAAGGACGCCCTCACTGGTGGAACAATCTCGACCTTCGAGCTTGTCGCTGCGGGCCTGACGACTTTCAAGATAGAGTCTATTCCGAACGTCAAAGTGACGGACCTGTCTGGCTTCATCGCCGCTGGCAATACAAAGGGCCTGCTTGGACTTGTGTTAGCCGGGAACGACACCGTCAACGGAACAGGATTGGATGACAAACTTTTCGGCTTTGATGGCAATGATACGTTCATTGGTGGTGCTGGGAAGGATATTATCGATGGCGGCAATGGTGTGGACCGGGCGAGTTATCTCTCGTCATCGGCAGGCGTGACCATCGATCTTCAAACAGGCACAGCTGCCGGCGGCGATGCTCAGGGCGACACGCTCACAGCCATCGAGAACGTGACCGGCTCAAGGTTTGCCGACAAGCTGACTGGCAACGGTGACTCCAACTTCTTCATCGACGGTGGCCGAGCCGTCGATACGCTCATTGGACAAGGCGGCAATGACATCTATGCCGTCCATAATTCGTCAACGGTCATTGTAGAGAACACAGGGGCAGGTAATGATCGCGTTGGGGTAGGCGGGACGAACTTTACGCTCGCAACCGGCGTGAGTGTCGAATTGCTCAATACAACCGCTCTGAAGGGAACGAGCAACATCAACCTGACTGGCAATGATATTTTCCAACGAGTTCGAGGCAATGAAGGAGACAACGTTCTGGACGGCAAGGGCGGGAATGATCTGCTCTTCGGAATGGGCGGCAAGGACACTTTCGTGTTCTCCTCGGCGCTGGGCGCAGGGAATGTCGACACCATAGGCGACTTCAAGGCGGCCGACGACACGATTCATCTGGAGAATGCCATCTTCACGGCCCTGACAGCCACCGGCACCCTTACGGGTGACGCGTTCCAGGCCAATACCTCCGGTCTTGCTACGGATGCGACCGACCGCATCATCTACGAAATCGATACGGGCAAGCTGTTTTATGACGCCGATGGCAACGGGGCTGGCGCCGCTGTTCAGTTCGCGTTGCTCACCGGAAACCCGGCGCTAACAGCCGCCGACTTTGTTGTGATTTAACTCGTATCCTATCGACTAGTTTAGCCCGGCCACGTCTCTGCAGCCGGGCTAATCATGTCGCCAACTTGGCGACTTGCTAGTGGAGCACTGGCCGCGCGTCCTCGCCGTCGACAGGTGCCTTCACCGCGTCGTGCATCGCCTCCAACAGCAGCTTGTTGTTCTCGTCGAGGATAATGTTGGCCTGCTTCACACCGCGACGGTCGCCGAGCACGAACCCAAATGCGAAGGCAATGACGATGCCGGCGGTAATGGCGAGATAGGTCACGACGGCTCACCCTCGATACCGCCTGCCTTGTCGAGCGCTGCGCGGATTTCGTTGGATAGCCCGCGCGCGATCCACAAGAGACTATCCACCCGCCTGTCATCGGTCGGCTGCACGATGCGGTCGAACTGGTGGTGACAGATGATGTCGAGGAGGTTGTCGAGGTTGACAATATCGGCGTGCAGGTCGCCCGCGCCGACGCTTGATTTTAGGTCGTATCTCTCGTCGATCATGACGCCACCGCCCCGGCCATGCGGTCGACCTGATCGAAGAATTTGAGGAGACACTCGTGCTCCCACTCCAACTCGTTCGCCGTTATTTCCTGCACCGATGCCACGGACATCGGCATCGATTCGAACTTCGCGACCTTGGCCCACACGGCGAGGCCGGCGAGTGTCTGAGGTTCGGTCGCCCGGATGCGCTCGGCTGTCTCATTCACCTTGTCCAGTGCCGCGTTGCTGACATTGGCGGCGTGTTCATTGCCGACCTCATGAGAAACCGCGAAGATGGCTTCTTGGTTCTCGTTCCACGTCAAGCCGCGCGCTTCGAACGTTTGCCACCACACATCATGGGTGCGTTCTGACTCGTGCCACAGCGGTATCCATTCCTTGTACAATCGCTCGAACTCGGCGCCGAGCCGAAGTAGTTCGGCATCGGCATCCGCGTCGTTCGGCATGACGAAGGCGGCCACGGCGGGCGTGGCAGCCGCTACGGTGAGCGCTGGCGCGCTTGTGAGCAGTCTGCGACGGGTCAGCATGGCGACACCTCGCGCGGGAACGTGATGTCGCAGCATTCGGCCACAGGACACCCTTTCGTGTCGTGCTCCCACTCGGCGTCGGCTCCGTCCTCCGCATCGGGTTCCAGTTCGAGGTCAGGATCACCGTCGATCTCGTCGAGCAGAGCGATCAGGTTCTCGATGGTCGTGGCGATGCGAAGTCGCATGGATGGTGTCACGGCGAGGAAGGTGGTAGCTGTGGGCAAACCTTCGGCGGCTGCCCGAACTGCAGTGTCCGGCATTGAAAATCCTCCAATCGAAAGTTATTTATGTACGCATAAAAAGTGCAACGTCGCATGTTTTATGTCAACATGAAAAGTGCAACTGGGGTGATTTTATGCTAACTTCTGCTCAATGCCGCGCAGCAAGGGCTCTTTTGGAATGGTCCCGCGAGGAGTTGGCGGCGGCGTCGAAAGTGGCCGTTCGAACAGTCGTGGATTTTGAGCGCAATGCGAGGGAGCCGCGTGAAGTGACCAAAGATGCCCTGCAACGAGCGCTAGAGGCCGCTGGCGTCATCTTCGTCGCCGAGAATGGCGAAGGGCCGGGAGTGAGGTTGAAGAAGCGATGAGCCGGCTTGCGCGCGAAGATATCTGTCGGCATGGTGGTGACCTTGTTAAGGGCCACGAATGTTCGTCATAGACTGGACTGCCGAACATTGGGCGGCACTTTTCACCGGTATCATCATCCTGGTCCTGGTCCTCATCTACCGGCAGACCCGCGCGCTAGTCCGGCTGAGCACTGCCGCTCTACTGCCTCATCCGAAGGTAAAGTTAGTTGCTCCTGACATCCTGCGAATTTCGGTGCCATCCGACAGTCGCTTTAGTATCTCCAAGATCGCGCTGAAGCCCAGAACGGCATCGCTCGCCGAGCAGCGCCTAAATCGCAGAGTGAACAAGAACGGCTCGCAAGCTTACCAAGACGCTTCATTGTGGACGGGGGTCCATCAATTTCCAAACGGTGTCAAAGCGGTTCGCTTTCGCGCGCAGCCCATGCCGCACAATTCGCGCTTGGTTATTACTTTGACGGGCCAAAGCCTTCCGAAGAAGCGAGTGACTCTCCGGCTGCCAGACAATATACCGCCCCACCGGTAACGCTGTCGGGGTCGACTTCATCCGGGAGAACGGTGGCGGCGCCGGTGTGAGGTTGCGGAAGGGAACGGGTTGTTCTGCAATGCCAACTTCGGCCTAGGTATTTTGGCCCGTTGATCTGCCGATCCGAATTCGCTAGTTGCCTCCTGGCAGGGAGAACGAATGAACGCGAAATTGCCGGGACCGCTTTCCGGACCAAATCACCATTTCGCGTTGCGGCCTGGCAGCGATCGGCTTGTGGTATTTTTTTCGGGGACCGGCAAGGCCCCCGGAAAATTTGATTTCTGGAATGTTGGTCGGGAGATCGACGCAAACGTTTTGTTCGTGAACGACGAGGGCAACACTTGGTACCAACATGGCATCAAGGCTTTCGGCGCCACGATCGACGAGACCCTTTCCAACATCAAGAAGTGGCGCAAGGCCCTAGGGATCAAGAATACTTACCTCGTTGGCGCCAGCATGGGAGGCTATGGTGCGGTCCTCTTCGGAGCGCTTTTAAATGTTCGGGTCATTGCATTCGGTTTTGACAGTGTTTTGAAGCTTCCAACGAGCCAGAGCGAACGTTTAATTAACCCGTCAATCCAGCCGCTTTACCCCGATCTGCGACCGATATTGGCCCAAAGCCGGGCGAAGGTTTATGTCTACGCGGGGGAAATGGAAACCATGGACGTGGTGAGTGCGCTCCATATCTCCCGGTTAGCACATGTCTCAGTCCAAACGTTGCGAGGTGCCACCCACGCCTCCGCGAAGTTCGTACATGACCATGCCGATCTTCGTCTCGTCTTCTCCGCATTCCTCGACAGCAAACCACTGCCAAGGATGCATGCTTGCGGAAAAATGTGCAGCATGCCGTCATTGGTGGACTTGCTTCACAAGGCGCATTTGGCTCATTCTGAAAAGTCGTACGAACTTTCCCCGCACGATTTGTCAATCCGCTTTGAAACACGACCCTTGTAATGAAGCAGTCCACTACCTCCTTGGGCTTAGCCACCTCAAGCTGGGCGAAAGTTCACTCGCCGCGAAACATTTGAGTATGGTGGTAGCAGCGCTACCCGACTTTGAGGATGGACATTTCTACTTTATAAAATCTATTCGCGCACATAAGCATCATGAGGGAACCTTAGATTTGATGCAGAAACACTTAGAGAGATGGCCGAGTTCTTATAGAACTCACCTGTTGATGGGGCAGTTGTACGGCGCCCTGAAACGTTATGACGAGGCTATCAAATCGTTGGAGATAGCGGTCCAAGATCCCAAACGGGGCCACACATACGGCAAAACCCTCGACCAGATGAGGGCCGCCATTAAGATCGCCGAACGGCCGACCGTCGCCAAATATTTGAGCAAAACCTTCGGGCGCTTGGCGAGGCCGTCATAGCTGCAGTTTGTGCCACGATAAGCGTCTTTCCGCCCAAGAACCGGCATAGATCGACGCAACCGCAGGCGCATCCCGCCTGGGAGACGACAAAGGTGCGAGGCCGCGTACGGGCGGCTTGGCGTCGGCCAAGGAGAGAGCAATTCAGTGAGCAGCATTTTCGTTCTAGAGATTGGCGGCCGTCCGACTATTGCTGTGGAAGCCTTTGACCAAGCGGACGCAGCTTCGTGGCTCGCCGACGAGATTGTTCAAAGTGACTTGAAGGAACTGCTTACAATTTTCGGTCACCCGCTTTGGGACGGGGTCGAGGCTTTGACGATGCGCCAGGGGACCGCTGCGGAAGCACAAACGTGGCGTTCGGGGTTCACCGCCGGCGCCATCAGCGGAACTTATTACGGCGGGCCGAGTACCTATTTTGCGGTCAAGCTAGTTCCAATAATCGAACCGCAGCCGATCGAGGGGCACAACTTCATCTAAAAACTTGCGCGGCTTGGGTCTCTATGCTTCGCGGCGCAACCGCTCAGCCGCTCGGCGCTGCTGGCGGTTCATCGGCGGATTTAGCGGCGTCACGTTGGTGCCAGCAAAAGGATTGATCGGCTCGCCCACCTTGTCCGGCCAGGTATGGAGGCGGCGGGTCGTGGCGCCGGCTGCCGTGATCACCGTGAGGTCGAGATGGCCGCCGATAGCGTATCGCTCCCGGCTGTTGCTTTCGAACTTCAGTGACGCCTTCTCACGACGCAAGCCCTCGGCGAGGTGCAGGCCGCAGGCGGCCAATCCGCCGTTGCTTTCCAGGATCGCCACCTGGCGGTGGTTTTCGTCGCGCATGATGCCGTTGGCGTTGAGGCCCCTGCCGACATAGAGGCGGCAAGCCTCGATCTCCGGTTTGTCGGACTTCGTGATGAAGTAGGCGAGTTGCGGCCCTTCTGTCTCAGACATGCCGCCGATCAGCGCCTCGAAATGCGGAAACCCCTCCGGCATGTCGGCAAGTTCCGGGATGCCCTCCCGCAGGGCGGCAAGGCCGATATCGAAGCTGCCGGCTGCTGCAAAAGCCTTGCACGTATTTGCCTCGAACATCTCGATGATCTTGGCATTGCCCCGGATCGAAATTGCGCCGGCACAGCCGGGCAGGATAATGGCCTTGTTCTTCGTTGCGGCGAGCCTGTCGTCGCGGTCAATCGATGCGCCATCGGTTAGCATTTCGACGCTGGAGGCGCGGCAGAGGCCGATAAACATGGACATGGTCAGTCTCCTATGATGGCGGTCACGAGAGCGTCGAACGCTTCCTCATCGGATGCGACAGGCGCGGTCAGGATGGATTTGGCGAAGGCGTCACCGATGTCGCCGCCGTTATCAAGCAGTTCGTCCTTGAAGTCCGTCAGGAAGCCAGTGACACCATCGCGAATGTCGGTGATGCGGTACTGATAGCGCATTTCATTGGCAGCCGCGCTGTCCATTCCCTGGCCAGTGCCTCGGAGCCGGCTGGCGATCTGCTGTTCACGGTCGCTGCGGAAAAGCTGCTCTCGCTCGAACGCCAAATCCTGGCCAAGCTTCATTCCCGCCATGGCGTCGGCCGCCTCGCCGTAAGCGGTCGCCTGTTGACGGATGGCGTCGAGTTGTGCGGGTGAAAGCTCGATGTTCTTGGCGTAAGCGGCGGCGAGCATTTCCTGCTCGGCTCGGAGCGATGCCGCTGCGGCGCCGGTGAGCCCCAGCAGTCGCGCCTCGTCCTGCAAGCCTCGCATCCTGAGTTCGTGCTGGCGCTGCGCGTCCTGCATAAAATCGAGACTGCCGGGCTGGTCGTCGAGACCTCGGAACTGCGGGATTGGAATGCGCGGTCCGGAGCCAGCGCCTGCATTGCCGTTCGCACCGCTCGGTATCAGGTCCGTGCCGTTGACGGTGGCGTTGATGGCGTCCTGCAATTTCTCGAAAGTCAGTCGGGTCAACTCGCCCTCGGCTCGGAGCCGTTTCAACTCCTGCGCAACGGGACTGGCGTCGATCATCGCCTGCGTCTTTTCCAGGCCGGTGATTTCGTCGGGCAGGCGGACAAACGGCACGCTGCCGATGCGCGGATCAGCAAAGCCCTGACGCTCGAGGTCCATGCGCGTGTTGACCCCGGTCGCAAGGTCGCTGCGCAGGGTTTGCCCCGCGATAGCCGTCTGGCTGGCGTTGACCTTAAGGGCCGCTTCCTGCCGCAAGCCCTCCAGTTCGAGCAGCGCGCGCTTGGCGGCAAACTCACGTTCGGCGTTGGCGATGATCGTGTTCGTGGCGGTCGTGCTGGCGGCGCCGGTCAAGGCGATGGCGTCGCGATAAGTTTTCTGCAGGTCGCCGAGCTCGGAAATCTGTCCCTTGACCGTGCCGAGCGGCGCGGCTTGATCTGCGAGCGCCTGCGTCACGCTATCAACGCCAAGGCTGGCCTCAACCGAAAACGACTGCAGAAGCTTGTAGCCGCCGTACATCGCGGCGATCGCCGCAATCCATGGACCGGCCGCGCGTGCCACACCGCCAAGGATGCCGATGCTGTCCTTCCACAGCGCGTTCAGGCCGCCTTGGCCGGCATAAAGTTGAGCGATTTGCGGCCCTTGCTGCGCCAGGATCATGGCCGGGTTCAAGCCCCCGGCGAGGCCCTGTCCGATATCAAACGCCTGATAGCCAAGAATTTGCCGCCGGCCAGCGGCAGCACCGCCAGCGACCATTCCGGGCACGTTGTCGTTGGCAGTCATGGCAAGCTGCTTGTGCGCGGCAACGGCCCGGTTCGCCAGTGCGATTTCCTCAGTGAGTTGCGCATTCACGCTGCCGATGATGCCGGCCAGCTTGCCGTGACCTTGTGCGGCGAGGTTTGCGGCATTGGCCGTCAAGCCGAGTTCGCGTGCCATTCCCATGTAGATCGCAGAGGCACGGCCGGCGGCGAGGTTGTTCGTTTCCATTTCAAACGACAGGACTTTCAGGCCCTGCGACATGCGCGTCTCTTCGCGGTAGCCTTCCTCAAATCCCCGTGCGAGCGTGTCGAGTTGCGAGCGCGTTCGGGTCGCCTTAACCCCGACTTCGCCCATTTCGACCTGCACGTCGCGAAGGCCGGTATCGAGGCGCTTATTCGCGCTGTCCATCGCGTTGGCGCCCTGCACCCATTGAGACGGGTCCAGCACCGGAGCAACGCGTAGGGCGTCCATTTTCATGACCATCTCAACGGCCTCCTTGGCGAATGACGACGGCGGGATAACTGATCGCTTGCCCGGCCTGCCGGTCTTTCCGGCCACCGCCGCGCTTCAATATGTAGGGAACGCGGGCGTTGATGCCGGGCGGCAGGTTCAGCCATTTCGAAGTGAAGGTGAATTTAGCGCCGCCGGGTTGCTTGCCCTGGCGGTTGTTCATGACGTTGGCGGTCGCGCCATGCACACGGCCCGCCGAGCGAAACAGTGTTGCCCTGCCGCCGGTGGCGCCTTCGCTGGTTTCGACCTTGCGGGTATATGGCTGGACGTTGACCACCCACACCTCAGCCTGCGCCGGGATGTCGTCATAGGTGGTGGCGATCTTGTTGCCGACGATCACCACGAAACTCTCGGCGAAGCGCCCGGAGCGGCGCGGCGAACGCTTCCTTAGCTCTTCCAAGGTCTCGGTGATGATCGCCGTCCAGTTCGAAAACAGGTAGAGGATGGCGTTCGGAATCTCCGTCGCTTCCTCGGGAAGATCGGCAATGCCGTTCACATATCGGGTATAAAACGGGCTGGCCTCGCCCGACGCGATCACACGTTGCAGTTCCGACTTGGCAAACGCCGCTAGCGCCGCCTCTGCGTTCTCAGGAAGAACGTCGGTCGTGAACTGGTTAAGCGCCGTGCCCAGGCTCTGGAACGTATAAGTCGCCACTTTACTCCCCGTCGCTCGGCGGTTCGGATTGAACGATGGCGGAACGTGATGCCGGCGAGGCCGACACTTGCGCCGCACACCACACCACCGCACCGAGCAGTTCGCGGTAGCTGGTATCGGCGAGGCGCGCCTTCGCCTCGGCTGCGACATAGGGGGTGTCGAATCCATGCCAGCCAAGCAAAAGGTGCTGGCCGATCACTTCGGCTTTGGCCGCGTACCGGTCCTGCTTGTCCTTGTCGCTGTCTTTGGCCTTCGGTGCGAAGGCGCGTTCAACGCGATCCTTGTGTGTCTGGTAGGCTGGCAATTGCAGGCCCCGGACATGGAACCATACGCCTTCCCAATCCGGGTAGCGCACCCACCGGCCTTCGCGTTCGGCCTCAATGTCGACGGCGATCTTTTTCAGTTCGATCACGTCCATCATCCTCTATTGCCCCGGCATGAGAAACGGGTTGTGCGCGTCGGGATCGATCATGGCGGCATGGCTCGCCGGGATGTCATCGAAGGGCGGCGCGAGATTGAAAAGCGCTTCCTGCCCGCGCTGCCTTTGAAGCAGGCGGCGCGTATAGTGCTGGATGGTCTCGGTATAGCCGGCGAGGTCGGCGAAGTTGTTCGCCAGCTTGATCGCCGCCTCGCGGATTTCCTCGGGCGTCATCTTGTCCATGGCCGCAATGATGCGCTCCCGGCGCTGATCGTCCTCGAAGGCCCGCAGAGCGAATAGCGCGGCTTCCTCAGCGGCTCGCTCGGTGTCGATCGTCATGCTGCGGCCTCCTGCAATCGGGCTTGCAGCGCCACTGCCTGCCGCCACGTCTCTTCGCCCCACGAATGCCGGTCAGCCGGGTCGACGCCGAGCGGAGTGATGCTGGCAGGCAGCGGGGAGGCTTCCCAAGGCCCGAGGCCAAGCGCGAGATGTAGCGCTGCGAAGTCTCGCGCGCGGAAAGCTTCGACGGCTTCCGGCGTGACTTTCTGTCTTCGCTTCGGGTTGCGGCGTTTCACTGGCATCGGGCGGCCTCCCCATCGAAGAGCAGCCCCAGGCGCGCGAGATATTCAGCCTCACTCTCGAATGTCGGCGGGTCGTCGGGATCGTAGACATCTGCGACGAAGTCGCCTGGCTTGCGCTTCTCATCGATCAGATGGCCATCAACATGGCGGTGTTGCCCGTTGTAGTATTCGAACTCCCACTGATCGACGTAGCTGGTCGGCATGCCGTATTCGAAGTCAGGGACGTAGTTGAGCACCTCGAACTTCGGCGTTCCTTTGCCGCCGGTGCGAATGCGGTTCTCCGGCGCATCAAACATCCACCACCCGCGCGGGCGGGTGCCGGGATTGTCCTGAACCCATTGCGCCAGCAATTCGTCCCGCCAGCGCTCCCACATGTCGCGGACTTCCGCGTCGCTCCACCAGAAAACGAACTGGTGTTCCGGGTCGCCGAGGAAATGGCCCTCCACCTCCTCCGGCAGCCCGCTCTCTCGGCGTATCGCCCGCTTGCGCTTTACCGGCATGGCTATCTCCTATTGCTGCCGATGGCCGGCGGGCGCGTCGGCTCGCCTCCTGGACCCTCGCCGTCGAGGTCCAGTTCCCGGATCGCCCGCATGAAGGCGATCCGCGCATCCCTTTCGATGGACACCTCTGGCCGAACCTTCACGCCGCCCTTCTCGTCGACGAACGTCAATCCGTGCTTGGCCACCGCCTTGCGAGCCTCTTCCTTTCGGTCCCAAGCCTCAGCGGCGGCGATGAGCACCCTCAGATGCCAGGACTCCAACGAGAACTCCGCCGCGATGCTTTCGAACCAGGCCCGAGTGGGAGGTGCCAGATGCTTCGGAGCGGATGGCGTCGCCTTCGACGCGGATGGACGAGGCTTTGCCGTCGAGTTGTCCGCGACGACGGTCAATGCTGCGGCGCTTTGTGGCCCTCGGGCACCCATCTATTCACCTCCTCGCACGCGCGGATTGAACCGGGGACGCCAAAATGAAAACGTTTGCCCCGACCGGTCTAGGCCCCTTGGCCCTGTAGGGATTTGCCCTGCCCCGGTCATAGCCTGCCTGCCATGCGAAGAACGTGGTCGACGCTCGGCGGCACCTTGCCGCGCCAGGAAGAGGCAGGCGAGGCTGATGGACGGCATGTCGGAACAGCCACCAGCCTCGCCGCCGATGCAGAACGGTTGGCAAGTGCAAGGCCTGGAGAAAGAGCCCTGTTTGACGCACCTGCCGCCCATCGCTGCGCTAGTCGCCGAGTGAAAGCATCGCTCGGCTTGTCTTCGAGCCAGCAATTGGCCCCTTCGTCGCCGTACGCTCCGTTAAGCCGCGCGCAAACGGCAACGTGATCAATGTCGGCGGCTTCTATGACTCTGAGGCCGTCGCGTTCATTGCACTGCAGAAAGGTGAAGTTCACGCTGCAATCGGATGTGCTGCCGTCGCCGATGGTGCGCAGCGCCGCACGCTTCCAGCCCACTGCATCGTCAACGTCTGCCGCCCAAGCCAACCCGAACGCATCGTTCCAGAGTTGCAGTGTGCCGTTCGCGGTTTGCGCCAGGGGATAGTCATGCCCTTCGTGCATGAAACACAATCGGACATTCCGCGTGTCGATACGTACGGCGTTGGGCCGAACCATCTCCCAAAGCCCGTCGATCTGGATGGCTCTGTTCCAAGGCAGCGCGTAGCCGTTGACCTTCATGTGCCGCGCTCCTGCTCGGGCAGAAACTCGGCTGCCCACTCGGACAACGAAGCTAGCGGACGCGCGTCGACCGTGCCCATCTTGGCCATGAGGCGCGACACGTCCTTGTGCGGGTGTGGAGCCGATGCTGCGAAGTGCGGCGCGACCACATACGCCTGGAGGCTCTGAAGTTCCGCCAGTGCCGAATTGGCTTCCGTCAGCGCCCTAAGGAGCCGGCGAGCCTGCGCCGAGGCGAACGGGTGGAGCAGCCTGTCTACTTCCGGCGCAAAATCCCGGACGAGCTTGGCGCGCTCGACGCGGAGCCCGGTGATCTTCTGTTCGGCCAGCGTGATCTGGCGATCGAACTCTGTGACCTGCTTTGTGGCCTCGCGGTCAGCCGTCGCGGCAACATACGTGCGCAGCGGCGCGCTCTCCTGGCGCAGGCGTTCGCGCTCGGCGCGGGCGGTGGCGAGTGCCTCCTCGGTGCGTGCAAGCTTGCTCGGCGGGACGATCAGCGGTTTCGGCGGGAAGTCAGGCTTTGCCAACATCGGCGGTGGTCCTCGGGTTGTCTGATTTGCCCAAGGTACCAGCGGTCAAGCGTCCAGAAGCGTTACGCATAACGGAAATCTTCCATCGCTCGATGATTTGTGCCGCCTTGGCTTCGAGATGGTGCCTGCTCTGTGTCTCGGCTTCGGAGAGTTCGCCGGCCTCGATCAGCGCGTCGGCGAAGCCGAAGAGGTCGACGACGACACGCAGCACTCCCTGATGGCGCCGGATGCGTTTGCGGTAAGCCCGCTGGCGATCGGCGGGACTCATCGACGCTGTCCCAAGGTGCAGCGCCATGGTCGGCAACGGGAACAACTTCCGTTCGCGGGTGTTCGGGATACACTGCGGTGGAGGCATTCAGCATGAACGCGATTGAGATGGGCAGATACCGCACCGGCGGCTGCATGTGTGGAGAAGTTCGGTTCCGCGTCGAAGGCGAACCCATCCGCACCGGCCTCTGCCATTGCAAAGACTGCCGGAAATATTCCGGCTCGGCCTTCACGATTTTCGCTGTGTGGCCTCTTAGCTGGTTCAGCATGAGCGGCCACATCGGCACCTACGCCGGACGAAGCTTCTGCACCAATTGCGGCGCACGCCTGTTCTCGCTGAGAGCCGAAGAGGCAGAAATTATGGTGGGCAGCTTGGACGAGGCGCCTTCCACGCTCATCCCGAGCTATGAGCTTTGGGTCGGCAGGCGGGAGGAATGGCTGCCCGAATTGCCGTGGACCGACCTGCATCAGGGCGATCGCGACCCGAACCGTGAGAGTTGGCGTCAGCCTATGCGTGTCGGGCATACCGGCGGAGGCCGATAAATGCCCTCGAAGTTTCGCTCTGCAATCGCCGAACTGCTGCCGTCGTGGCTTCAGCCGAAGCGGCCAACCACCCAGCCAAGCACCAGCAAGCCGCAAGGTGGCAGTCGTCCGGCAGGTGGCACCGGCAACACGAGTGGGACGAGCGGACCGTAGATCGGGAACTTCGCGCGTCAGCCCGAGTTCTTCCAGCGAGCGGAGGAGACACGACGATGGCAAAGCGACCACGCGACGGCGGCGCGCCCGGAACAACAGATCAGTGGCCTCGTTGGGAAGGCCCGCCGGAAAATCGGCCGCCCGGATATCTGCCTGCTTTGGACGATCCAGCACTTGACCGAGATGCTGCCTGGGAAAACCTCGTCGACCCTGAGAAGAGCGATCTTTCTGATGCGCTGAAGCAACGTGGCGACAATACCAGCGCCGGCAATGTGCCGGAGAGCGATCGCGAGGAACGTATCCGCCGACGAGCCTATGACCTATGGGAACGCGAAGGCCGCCAGGACGGCACTCAAGAGCGACACTGGCACGATGCAGTCCGTCAAATCGACGAAGAGGACGGTGCGCAGCGTCCGCTGGCCTGACGTAAATTTCCGCCGTCAGAACTTTGGAAGGCTCACGCGGCATCGAGCGTGCCTCCCAAGGTCTCCCAGAGACGGAAGGCTCGCTGGTATTCTGAACTGGAGTATTCCAGTCCGCCGTCGCTGACTTGCTCTTCGAGCCACCTGTACCAACGCTCGACGAAGGTCTTCGTGGTGCCGGCCTTGATGGTGCGCTCGATCATCGCCAGCATCGCGCCGACGCTACCGCTAGGCTCCCTCTCAAAAGCCCATCTTGCGCCGTCAGGCGCCGTTTCAACGGGATCTCTTAAAAACGCTTCGCGGGATTTATTATCCCCTTCGGGGAATATATTATACACCGCATCTTCTTGATTTTGTTAAGCGTTTTCTAAAAGTTGGTTACCTCTAGCGGCACTTTCGGGAACGAGTTGGTTACCTCTAGACGCGTTTGAGGTAACCGTTTCGCTACCTGTAGGGGTAACCAGTTCGTTACCTGTAGGCGCCTTTGTGAAGTGCTCGTCGAACTCGTTGTAGATGACAAAATAGGCGCGATATTTTGGATTTAGCGGGTTGTCTCTGCCGCCTACGTATCCGCACTCGGCGAGGGTCCGGATCGATCGCGACAGGCTTTTGAGGTGGCAGTTCAGCTTCGCGGCCAGCTTGCCGTGGCCGATCGTGCAGCCGACGCCGTTCTTGCTGAAACGGTCGTGCATCGCGATTGCAGCGAGCACGCGGAGATCGAGCGCCGCGAGACGCTCGTCACCGATACAGCGTGCCGGGATAGCCGCAAACGTGGGCTTGCCCTCAGCCATCGCCACCGCCTTGCCGCAGCCGGCGGTGTTCGGCCTGATGGTGTCCTCGACAAAGCCAACGCACCTGCATGGGCTTGTCGTAGTCGTCGTGATGGCCCTCGGCGCTGGGGTCGCCGCATACGGCACAGCCCTCGGGGATTATCAGGCCACGTCTCACGGCGCTGCGCAGTGCGGCGTGCGCCCAAGTCGCTTTCGGATGGCTGGCGTCCCAGGCGCGCTGAGAATGCCACTTTGCCTTGGCCTGAGCTTCGGAAGGCGAGTCTGTGCTGCTCATGCGCCGGCCCTCCCGAAGATGATTTCCGCTACGGCAAGCGCGACCGGCCAGGACAGGCCGGGAGCGTGACGTAGGACGCGAAAAGCTTGAATTTTCAAATGGGGCGTGGCATCTTCTGAAATGTCGATCGCTGCAATGATGGACATTTCAGAAGAGCCGCCCGCCTTGACCACGAGCGGCTCTTTTGCGTTAGGGAGCATTGGCACCTCCCATGCGCAGGCGGTTTGCGGATCGGATGATCTCGACGGCGGTGATCGCCGGGACGCCGAAGCGGCGTTTGAGTTCATCCACCACGCCACTGTCGATCTGGTTGCGATGCTGGACGAGCCAGCGGGCGCCGATCTCAATGATCTCGTCGGGCTGGAGGTCCATCAGGCAGCCTCCATCATCGGGAGGGCGCGCAGGAAGGCTAGATAGTCGTCACGCAGGATGACGGTCTTACGGCCCAGCTTATGGGCCTTCAGGCGGCCCGTCTTGATGGCCTCATAGATTTTCGTGCGACCAGGGCCGCCGGCCTGGGCGGCTTCCTCGATGCTGAAAGCGAGCTTTTCGGTGGACAATTTGGTTCTCCGTGGTGGCGCGGTTCGCACATTCGCGTGCGGGTGCGCGGTTGTTCACGGAGACAAAGATGATAGTAGATTCAGTGGGTTAATAGCCGGGATTTGTAAGATAACAAGAAAGTAAATCCCGTCATTTGGCTTGCGGCTTGCGGCCTCGTCGCGGACCTTTTCCGTCAGGGCGAGCTCGAGTTAGCAAGCGCACTAATCGGTCCTCACCTACAGTATCGTCTATTCCGGCAGCCCTCAACAATGAGGGCATCAAGTTTGCAAAACAGGACTTTGCGGAGGAGCCCGGCAATTCGCCAAAAGCACGATAATAGCTTCTGCCCCAATCGATGATGAGTGAATCAATGGCTCGCCATTTCGTGAGTCTTTTGACGGTTCTGAACGCGTGCCCTGCCGCATCTGCAATCCTACCCGCTTGCACGCCCACATCGCTTGCCGCCAAAACCGCTCTTGACGAAGTTTCGATTGATCCCTGTGGATCGTCCCCGTCGCCTCTTAGGAGCCCTATGAAACCAAGTTCCAGCAACTCGGCGGTTGCCTTGTCTAACTTCGAAACTGCCTTGAAGAACGCCTGACCAGAGCGGGCTACGTCATCTAGCTTGTCCAGCTTTGCCTTGCGACCCTCAGCCAATGGCGCAGTGAGTTGCGTGTAGATTGCGATCGATTCTTCCACCTCAGCTACGAAAAGGGCTCTTTGGTTATCACTCGACCAGGAGACGTGGTCGCCAATGGCCAAACGAAGCTCTTGTCTCGAAAGATCGTCGATTGGCGTCATCAGCGTCCAGACGGCATCCATTCTCAAGCTCCCCGGCGAAGTGTGACGACATCAGCCTGAGGCGCCGACACGAGTGGCACGATAGCCGCCCTCGCCATGTCCTCCAGGCCGGACGTTATCCATTTGGCATAATGGCGTTCGATCATCTCGACGGAAGTGTCGTGCAGTGCCGCAACAAGGCGGATCGGCAGATTCTGGCGGATGCCGCGCACGATCGAACTGTGCCGCAGCGCATATGGAATAGCTTCGGGCAGTCCGGCGCGGTCGCGGATGGATTTCCATGGCCGCGCCAGTTCAGATGCTGCCTGCCATGGGCCTCGTCCGATTGGCTCCCATGCCGTGGCTGCCACCTGCTTGTAGCGCCAGCGCTCCAGAAGCGCGGGATCACCCTTGCGGCCATGGGCAACCGAAACAAGCTCGTCGAGAACGTCACGGCCAACGGGAACTGGCGTATCGCCCGACTTCCCTCCCCTGCCCTTGCGAGACACTGGGATCATCAATCTGCCGGCGGACAACTGGCAGCCCGAGACGCGGACTCTGATCACCTGCGAGAACCGCGCGCCCGTCGCGGCGAGCACGGTAACGAGCCGAAATAGATCACCTTCCCAGCCGTCCTCGGCGTCAATCTCCCGAGATGCACGGATCAGCCTAGCCACGCAGCCGTCACCGAGAATCTGGTTGTCGCGGGCCACTGGCTCCGCTTCGTCCTCGCGGGCATCGGCGCGCAGCCCATGCTTGACGACGGCGGGCAGTGTCAGCGGCAGCACCTGCCGGTTGTCGGCAAAAGCGGCGTTAAGAGCGGCTTTGACATCGTTAATCAGACGCTGACGGGTGGCGCCCGCCATGTCGCCGGGCAAACCGGCACGCCATTTGGAGAGATCGGCCTCGGCGAGCGCGAACAGTTCGACCGAAGCGATTGGAGCCGGTGCCCGTGCCTTGCGCTTTCCCTTCACAGGCTGCCCGAGCAGGTACTTCGTCAGGCGCTGGCTCGCATCCGACCGAACCACCCTGCCCTTGCGCTTGGTATCCCTGGCGTCACGGCTGGCTATGTACTGCTCGACGGCATCGGCAACCGTGATCGGCTTGCCCGCAGCCTCGAGTTGCGCCTTCTGCTTTGCCGCCTCTGCATCGTCGCGGAGCTTGTTCACATAATCCCGAGCCGCGCGGCGCGCAGCCTCATAGTCGAGTGTGCCGGCGACCACCACGTCGTCGGCTGTTCCGAGTTGGGCACGATTGTATCCCAGCGCCGTGCGCCAACGGACCAGCCACACACCGCCGCTCTTCCCCTTGCGATAACCCAGGTGAACCTCTGGATCGAGGGTTCGCCAATGCAGACCGGCAGCCAATTTTGAACGCGCCGCCCTAGTTGTTAGCGGTGCCTCATTCACTGATTTAGGCATTGTCAGCCATCCACCCCCGTGAAATATGTGTGAAATATATACCAGCGTACGTCAGCGTACAATAGCGAACTCAAAGCAGCTAAAGTATTGATTTTACTGTATGCTGGTGAACGATGATGAACGGTGGTCATAGCAAAAACTGCCCTTTCACGGCGGTAACAGGGGTTCGATTCCCCTTGGGCGTACCAACAAAATCAACGACTTAACGACGATCCGCCGGCTTTCTCTGATAGGCGGCATTTGACGAGGGCAGAATCACACCTCTACCTGCCCTTGGATACGGCCGAACCGGAATCATCGTCCGGTCGGGGATTCGGGCGTCACTGTGAATGTTCACAGTTGGCTGGACGAGGAACTAACATATGTGATGGCGAAGGGCGGCCGCTAATTATAGGCTACCAATGTCGCCTGTCATCCTGGCATATGGCGCTTGAAAGAGTACATCGCGCTTTCGCCCACGCCAACAGGACGAACGCCATGTTCTTTAACGGAAGTGCGAATCCCGCACAGCTTAAGGCTCTGCGCCACGCTCTCGAAGCGTACTGCGAGCGCTACGCCATTACCAAGGATGAAGAGCGTAACGCTGCCGCGGAAATGGTGATGGCCATTTTTTCGCGTGGTGTCATTTCCCATGATGAGATCATGGCCGGCATGGAAACAGTCAGAGCTACCCGTGCCACCGTTGATCACGGCAAACCGCAAGCCGCCCCCTTTTGAATAAGTCCACAACTGCAGACTATTCCGCCCCAAAGTGTGCGGCCTAGAACTCACGGCCTTGATCGGTGAGCATGTACCGGACACCCTCGCCAGCACTCCATGGAAGCTGCACAATCAAGCCGTGTTTCTGGAGCTTGGCGAGAGTGCCAATGCCTACGCCCCTTGGGGCCTGTGCTGGCCCTGCGGCAAACGCATCAAGTGTCATTCTGAGACGCGCATTCCTCCGCCCCGGCACCGCTGTTCTCCGAATCAATCCGAGTCCCGTGGATCGTTAAAAACGCTCGGGCTTGCTCGAAGTTCTCGAAGGCAAAAACTTGAATCGGTTTTTTTGTGCGGAGTAAGACACCAAGAACAGGCAACCCAGCTTGCGGCGGATCATAGACGGCATAAACGGCGTCCGGTTCCATCGGCGTGCCTTTCAATTCGCCTCGGAATTATGCCGGCTATGAAAGGCATGTCTAAGGCGAAGTCACCCCCCACATGGTGAATCACGGTAAACGTACATGCATCCTGCCTCATTCGGCCGCCATCTGTGAGGCCAGGGCATCGGCGCGGCGACGCCGTTCGAATGGATTAAGCCCGGTGACATTATCGCATCTGAAATCCGAGGGAGCCGGAGCCTGGACGTGCCGCGGTTTGATATCCGGACCACAAAACGGCTGCCGCCACCGTGTCCGGAGCGCGATGGCGCAGGCGCAACCGTTGCCGCAATCTTCCGGATCTCGCCCACTGCCTTCATGGCCCAGACAGCCTGTCCGAGGAACGATCACCTTGCAGGATTTCGTGAAGTCCAACGTTCCGGCTTGATCAGGGTGACCTGGACGTGAGTGCAGCAGGGTTTGTTCACCTGAGCAGTTCTCAAAAGGGGGATCAATTGCTCTTGCCGTCGGTGGCCCAAGCCAGGAGTCGGGCAGGGTTGGATTGGCCTGGCCTGGCCCCGCTTCACCTTCCCTGCCTCTTGACAAAGCAGACGGCCACAACCGCCACAAATCCATAACGGCTTGCTAGGCTAGATCTTTCCCAAGTTCGAAATCCAAACGTCGTTTATCCACGCATCGGACAGCCTTGAATATGCGCTTGGGGTTCAGAGCCTTCCATTGGGGTACAACCTGCATTGAGAGGCTCAAGCAGCCCATAAGAGACATGTTTTCAGCGGCTAGGTCTTTACGGCAGTCCTGCCCGTTGGATAGGCATGAGGCAACTAAGAGCACGTAAATCATAAAGGGCCCTCCCCTTTTTAGATAACCGCGCGATCAAGATGCGAACTTCTTGTTTTTTAAGCTCCCTCCCATGGCGTTCTATTAGAATTTGACGTGCGAAATCTTTCGTTACAAGCTGTGGTTTTACAACTCAAGTCAAATTCGCGCAGCATACGTATCGGCATTTTATAAAATGCCACGCGTTCAATTTTAATATAGCAGATATTTATTATCAAATCTATTTGGCTCTTTGAGGTAGTCGATTGCATAAACGGTTCACCAACTGGCGCCTCCTAGCGTACCTTCCGAGGATGGGAGCCCGAATTGCGGATGAGAATTTCGGCAGAAGAATTCGATTCTCTGCGAGCATGGTTCGCGGCGTTCATCGAACATGCGATGCCACACCTTTCTGACCGCGAACCGGAACACCACCCCGTTGCTTTACTGAATGCGATGGCGGTTAAATCGCCGGCACGCGCTCGCCAGGGCTACACATGGCAATCGGCGACTGTCTGGAAGCCAGCGTTGACCAGGAGACCGAAAAGTTGGCACAAATCGATGCGCTTTTCCGGCGACGACAGGTGCCAACTTTTCTGATGTCTGCCTGCGCTTCATGAAGCAGGTAACACGCGTTCTCGAGCCCGGCGCCATTCGTTCAGAAACTGCATACTAGTGCGGTGAACGGCATCGCCGACGCTTCCGAAGAGCTCATACTGTGGACGTTGCTGGCCGATTATGAAAAGAGATCCACGGCCAGTTCGGACTAAGCTCCCGAAAAGAAGCGACCTTCCGAAAGCCGCGCTCGGCGGCCAGCATTGATGCGTAGCTGATCCCCGCCAATGGTTTTGGATCCGGCTTTTCATGTCACCGTGGCAGTATCCCGGTAGATTCCAACCGGCAGATCATGTTCTATATGCCGGCCTGCCTTGCCTTAATGCCCCGCAACTATCGGAATGAAACCCGCGACGACGTCATCCCCTGCAATTCGCCAAAGGATGGACGATGAAACCTGGCTTCTCGGCGCGACTCGCCACGATCGCACTGACCGCGTCTATTCTGGGCGGTTGCGAGGGCGGAATTCTCGATCCGCAAGGTCCGGTCGGAGATGGCAACAGGCAGATTCTGCTCAATTCGCTGGCTGTGATGCTGGTGATCGTGGTGCCGACAATCATCGCGTCGCTGGGCTTCGCCTGGTGGTTCCGCGCCTCCAATCCCAAGGCCAGATATGATCCCGGCTTTACCTATTCGGGGAGGATCGAGCTGATCGTATGGTCCATCCCAACGCTGACGATCCTCTTCCTGGGCGGACTTATTTACTACGGATCGCATGAGCTTGACCCACGCAAGCCGCTCGGCCCGCCCGAGCGGACGCTTGAGGTTCAGGCCATCGCGCTCGACTGGAAATGGCTGTTCATCTATCCGAATCAACAGGTCGCCAGTGTCAACGAACTTGTCATGCCGGCGGGGACGCCGGTGCGGTTCCGCCTAACCTCGTCCAGCGTGATGAACGTGTTCTTCGTCCCGCAGCTTGGCTCGATGATCTACGCCATGAACGGCATGGAGAGCCAACTCAACCTTCAGGCGGACAATCCGGGTGACCTCTATGGCCAGGCCGCGCATTACAGCGGCGACGGATTTTCCGACATGAACTTCCAGGTTCGCGTTGTTGCGCCGGAGGAATTCGATCAATGGGCAGCCCGCCTGCGCGGCGGCAACGGCGTCCTCAACGCCGAGACCTACCGCGAACTTGCCCGGCAGAGCCACGACGTCGCGCCGTTCACCTACGCGCATGTCCAACCCGGCCTGTTCGACGCAGTGGTGGCCCAGCAATTGCCGCCTGGACCTGGGCCGGGCGGCGGACGCGGCGGAAAGCCCGAAGTCCATCCCGAACCGGTGGACGCCAGCCTGTGCGTCACGCCCGTGTCTATAGCAGACAATACCAGAGGGGGCTGACCGATGCTGGGCAAGCTGAATTGGTCCGCCATACCGTTCGACGAGCCGATCCCCCTCGTCGCGGCGCTGATCGTATTTCTCGCCGTTATGGGCGTGCTTGCATGGATCACCGTGAAGGGGTGGTGGCCCTATCTTTGGCGTGAATGGATCACCTCCGTCGACCATAAGCGCATCGGTGTCATGTACATCGTGCTTGCCATGCTGATGCTGCTGCGCGGTTTCATCGACGCAATCATGATGCGCACCCATCAGGCCGCCACCCTCTATGGGGCGGGTTACCTGCCGCCGGATCACTACGATCAGATCTTCTCGGCGCACGGCACCATCATGATCTTCTTCGCGGCGATGCCGTTCATGATCGGGCTGATGAACTTCGTCGTGCCGCTGCAGCTCGGTGTGCGCGATGTCGCGTTTCCCACCCTCAATTCCGTCGGCTTCTGGCTGACGGCTTCCGGCGCGCTGCTGGTGAACCTGTCGCTGGTTATCGGCGAGTTCGCACGCACGGGATGGCTGCCCTATGCGCCCCTGTCCGGTACGGAATACTCGCCCGGGGTGGGCGTGGACTACTATCTCTGGGCGATCCAGATCTCCGGGATCGGCACGCTGATGACCGGCGTCAATCTGGTAACGACCATCCTCAAGATGCGGGCACCGGGGATGGGATATCTGCGAATGCCGATCTTTTGCTGGACGGCGCTCGCTTCCAACATGCTGATTGTCGCCGCCTTCCCGATCCTGACCGCAACTCTGGCGATGCTCACCCTCGACCGTTATCTAGGATTTCACTTCTTCACGAACGAGGCCGGCGGCAATCCGATGATGTTCGTGAATCTGATCTGGGCATGGGGTCACCCCGAAGTCTACATCCTCGTGCTGCCGGCCTTTGGCCTGTTCTCCGAGATTTTCTCGACCTTCTCGTCCAAGCCGATATTCGGCTACCGGTCGATGGTCGCGGCGACGCTCTTCATCTGCGTGGTGTCCTTCATGGTCTGGCTGCACCATTTCTTCACGATGGGCGCGGGGGCTGACGTGAATGCCGCTTTCGGCATCGCCACCTCGGTCATTGCGGTCGGCACCGGCGTGAAGATCTACAACTGGCTCTTCACCATGTATGGCGGCCGGCTTCGCTTCGACACCCCGATGCTGTGGGCGCTCGGCTTCATAACGACATTCACCGTCGGCGGCATGACCGGCGTGCTGCTTGCCGTGCCCGCCGCGGATTTCGTGCTGCACAATTCGATGTTCCTGGTGGCGCATTTCCATAACGTCATCATCAGCGGCGTTGTGTTCGGCGCTTTCGCGGGCCTGACATTCTGGTTCCCCAAGGCGTTCGGTTTTCGCCTGCATGAAGGCTGGGGCAAGGCCGCGTTCTGGTTCACGCTCGCGGGCTTCATTCTCGTCTTCGTGCCGCTCTATATCGTCGGCCTCCAGGGCATGACCCGTCGTCTGCAGCATATACCCGTCGATGCCTGGGCGCCGTCGCTGAAGGTTGCGGTCTCGGGCATCGGCGTCATGATCATCGGTGCCGCCTGCCAGATCATGCAGCTCGCCGTATCGATCCGGCGCCGCGACGAGTTGCGCGACGAAACCGGTGATCCCTGGGACGGCCGGTCGCTCGAATGGTCGACCCCTTCCCCGCCGCCCGCTTTCAATTTTCCGCGCCTGCCGAGTGTGGAAGATGAGGAGCCGTATTGGAGCATTAAGCAGCGGGCGATCGTGGGCCAAACGCTCGAAGAGCCGTCCACCTACGAACCGATCGAGATGCCGAGGAACAGCCCGACGGGATTCGTGACCGCATTCTTCGCCACGTTCATTGGCTTCGCGCTCATCTGGCATATCTGGTGGCTGGCGATTCTCTGTGCCGTCGGCGCCTATGCCACCTTCGTTGTCTTCGCCTGGCGCGACGAGGCCGAATACGAGATTCCGGCGGAAGAGGTGGAACGGGTGGACAGGATCCGACTGGAAACCCGGAAGGCGTGGTTCGAACGCCGGGAGCAGGTCGTATGAGCGCGGCGGCTGGCACGCTGCCGCGGTCCGCAGCCAGCGCCGGACATGGTGGTGGACATGCATACGGACATGACGCCACAGGCCACGGCGGAGGTGGCCCGGCGTCGCGATTCGTGACCTCGGCCTACGGATTCTGGATATTCCTGCTGTCCGACATCATCATGTTCTCGGCCTTCTTCGCGGCCTATGCCGTTCTCTCGGGCGCGGCGGACGGTGGTCCCACCGGACGGGATCTGTTCGATCTGCCGCGTGTCGCGATCCAGACCGGGCTGCTGCTCACCTCCAGCTTTACCTGCGGTCTCGGCAGCCTGGCCAGCCACCGCCGCGACATGATCTGGACGCAGATCTGGCTCCTGGTCACCGGCGTTCTCGGTGCGCTCTTCCTGGTGCTCGAAATCCAGGAATTCACCGCCATGATCGCAGAAGGCGCCGGGCCTGGGCGCAGCGCTTTCCTTTCTTCGTTCTTCGCGCTGGTCGGCTGCCACGGCCTGCACGTGTCGCTCGGACTGTTGTGGCTCGGTACGATGATGGCACAGTTGTGGATCAAGGGCTTCAGACCCGATCTCCTGCGGCGGCTGCACTGCTTCAATCTGTTCTGGCACGCGCTGGACATCGTCTGGATCGCGATCTTCAGCCTCGTCTATCTGTTGGGAGCGAGCATATGACGGACCCTGATGCCCGCCCCGACATCACGTCCGATTTGGACGATGCCGCGCCCGGCGAAGAAGGTATCAACGAAAGGGAGCCGGCCGGCGGGCTACAGGGTTACCTGATCGGCTATGGCTTGGCGATCCTGCTCACGGCGGCTTCCTTCGCCGCCGCGCAGAGCGACCTGATCTATGGACCGGCGATCATCTCGGCTCTGGTTGTTCTGGCCATCGCGCAGATGGGCGTGCACCTCGTCTTCTTCCTGCATCTGACCACGGGTCCGGACAACACCAACAACGTGCTGGCGCTTGCCTTCGGGGTGTTCATTGTGGGGCTGGTCGTGCTCGGCTCGATCTGGATCATGACTCATCTCAACCACAACATGATGCCGATGCACGACCTTCACCTGCCGAGGCGCTGAACGGGATTCCGCGGAACTGGGGACCGACTGGCGGGAGGGAAGCCCGCAGACTGGAGCCGCTATTCAAACTCGTCCGCGACCTCTTGTGGCGTTTCCCTGACCGCGAAGATGTTTCGCCGGTCGCCGCCGCTCGAAACACAGCATACGATCGTGGCCGTGGCAGCAGGCGTCCGGTAGACGGCCACGACATGAGCAGGGTTTACGAAGACCGGGGTCGCGGCATCGTCGTTCAGCGTCAGTTCAATCAGCATCACAGGCTCCCAAGGAGTGGCATCGATCTGTCACGATGCAGGTGAAAAGCGAAAGGCTGCCACGTCGTCGGCCCGGCAATATTGAAGCAACCGGGCCGGCGATACCAGCGACCAATGACCTTTGAGACAAACAGACCGATTTGCGCGCCGCCTGGCGTGCTGCAGTCGCCGTGCCGTATCCGCGCAACGATGCATCGTGATGACGCTTCGCGGGGAAGCCCCAAGATTTCTTCGAACCAGGCCACATGACCGTCATCCCTGCCCTTCCCACACCGACCACGGCCTGTTCGTCCTCTCCGCCGGGATGGATCGCGCGGACCTTCGAGCCGCTTGGGTTGCGAACGGCGCCGTCGCCGAAAACCTTGATTTCGTGTCACACAGGGCGGGAGCATGACTTGTCTCGTGTGGTCTCCGGACAGGCCGTTCGTTACACGCGGTCCGGCTGGCGACATCCCACCGTTGCATTCGCAACCGAAGGTTTACACGCTTGGAAGTACGTGGGCCTCGCGTCGACGACACGAGGCAGTTCATCCGGCCCAGGCTCCGACGCAGATCGATCGTCTGCGGGAGCCTTTGCGCGGCCGATTGTGGCCGGCATGTTTCCGCTCCCCATTGCGCAGACGGTGAAAGGTTGCCTGGCAGCCGCTCATAGACGCTGCCGCAACCTCGATGCATCGGCAACCGATGACGAGAGGAGCATCAAATGGCTACCGAACTTACCAACAGCAGCGATGCCTATCAGGCGGAAGCCGGCGAGGAAGTGTACGCGCTGAACGGCGACGACCAGATCTGGGTGATCGATGACGACACCAGGCTCGAATACGATCCCGCCTATATCTATGGCGACCAGGGCAACGACCAGCTCGTCAGCTACACCTATGGCGACCGGCTCTACGGCGGGGCGGGCAACGACACGCTTTATGGCGGCGGCGGGGCCGACTATCTGAGCGGAGGGTCCGGCAACGACACGATCTGGACGGGCGGCTTCGGAGGCGGCGAGATTTTCGGCGGCGGACCCGCCGGCGACATCGTCTGGGCGGGAAGCGGCGACGACACGGTGCATCTCCAGGCCGCCTCGAATGACAAGGCGGTGCATGGCGAAGGCGACTACGACACGCTCTATCTCTACAACAGCGAAGACGCGATCGACAATTTTTCGCTGGTCGGCGGCGGCTCGACCGGAGGGCTGGTCGCCGACGGTTTTGAAGAACTCCACTATTCCGGCGGCGATAATTTCGAGTCCATCGAAGGCGGCAATTTTGGGGACTGGATTCGCGGCAATGGCGGCACGGACATTATCTCCGGCCTCGATGGCGTCGATTTCCTGTTCGGCGGGGACGGCGCCGATCTGGTCGGCGGCGGCAAGGGCGACGACCGGCTCTACGGCGATGCCGGCGACGACACGTTGCGCGGCGCCGAAGGCGCCGACCTGATCTATGGCGACGACGGTAAGGATCGCATCTACGGGGACGACGGCAACGACCAGATCCATGGCGGCAATCAGGACGACACGATCTACGACCGAGACGGCGACGACACCGTTTGGGGCGAGGACGGCAACGACACCATCCACACCGGAACCCGCACCGACACGATCTGGGGCGGCACCGGCAACGACACGATCGACGAGGAAGGCAGCGACATCCGTGAGATCGTGCCTGGCAAGTTCGAGATCGGCGGCGACAAGCTCTACGGCGAGGCCGGTGACGACATCATCCGCGCCGGCACCGGAAACGACATCGTCGAGGGCGGCGTCGGCGCCGATACGCTTTATGGCGGCGATGGCAACGACATCCTTCGCGACGGCGACGGCGATGACACGATTTATGGCGACGCAGGCGGCGACCTCATCCAAACCGGCCGAGGCCGCGACACGGTTTCCGGCGGCGACGGCGGCGACGTCATAAGCGAAGCCGGAACCGATGTCGTGACCGTCGTCCTCAACGGCGTTCCCCTCGCCCTAATCGGCGGCGATACACTGCGCGGTGGGCTCGGCAACGATTCGATCCTCGCCGGCACCGGCCACGATATTTTGGAAGGCGGCGAGGGCAACGATACGCTGAACGGCGGCGACCATAATGACAGCCTGATGGGCGGCATCGGCGCCGATAATCTCGACGGTGGCGCCGGCATCGACACCGCCTCCTATCGCGACGCCGCAACCGGCCTGGTCGCCAGTCTCGCCAATGCCTCGATCAACACCGGCGAGGCCAAGGGCGACGCCTATGCTTCGATCGAAAATCTGCTCGGCTCACGCTACGACGACATGCTGAACGGTGACAACGCCGTGAACACCATCAACGGCCAGCTCGGCAACGACGACATCAAAGGTTATCGCGGCAACGACACTTTGATCGGCGGCACGGGCAGCGACAATTTCATCTTCAACTCGGCGCTGGACCCCGATGACAATGTCGATTCGATCCAGGACTTTTCCGTCGCCGCCGATACGATCCAGCTCGACAACGCCGTCTTCACGGCGCTGACAACGCCTGGCGCTCTGGCGGCATCGGCCTTCAAGGACATCGCCAGCGGCCCCAAGGACGCGAACGACCGCATCATCTACAATTCCGATACCGGCGCGCTTTATTATGATGCCGACGGTTCAGGCGCGACCTTCGGCAATATCAAGTTCGCGGTGTTGACCGGGACACCAAGCCTGACGGCGGCAGATTTCACGATCATCTGAGATCGGCAGACAATCAGGCGCGGACGGCTTGAAAAGGCACAGTCGCCGTACCTCTGGCTGTTTAGCCACGGCGGTGCATGGGCGACACTGCTTCCTGCGCCACTTGGTTCGGCCGACCGCCATTTCGAGAAAAGACGGTCGGCCGATCCGCGCATATGTGGCGGAACCGAAACTGGCGTTTACGCGTACATAGTATGATATTATAACCGGTGGGACAAACGCGCCGACCTTCACCGATGAGGTGCTCGTGATGACAGACAATACGCCGGACCCACGCAGATCACATCGCATCAGCAAAGCGCTCTTCGAGGGTCAGGGGGATGAATTGTTTGACGCTCTGGCAGAACACATCGAGGACACCGGCATGCGGGTTGGCGAGGCGGCACTCGAAAAGCTGGTAGCGGTTGTCCGTGGAGCCCGCCAACCGGGGATGGTCGGCCGGAACTATCGGACAAAATCCGAAGCCTAACTATTCACGTTCGCCGTCCAACGGAGAATTTAGCGCGCGGAGCAGGTCACCTGATTCGATATAGGCCATATCCAAAAGATGCGCCAGAAACTGAAATTGTTCACCTTTCACGATCTGACTCAATTCGCGGATCGTGGCATGCAGGTGTAGCAGTTTTCCCCTTTTGCGTTCTCGCGCTGCCTTTTTGGCCAGGTCGACCGCCGCCACGATGCTCTCCTCTTGAGTATAGTCCCTCCGTACCAGCAATGCGCTGATTGGAAGTTTCGTTCCGAGAAACTTGAGCATTGCCAAGTTATCCAGCCGCCTATGCGCAGGTTCGGATTGGCTGGCTTGGCTGCTTTGCACTTGAAGCTGGGACGCGCAGATGTCACATGATGCGTTCGCGTATGAAATCCATTCTCCATCCGAGCCCCATGGTTACCTATCTCGACGCCGACGCAGCACCATCCCGAAACACCGGGCAGATCAAGCTCTATGGCGAAGACGCCTTCGCCGGGATGCGTAAGGCCTGCGACCTCACCGCGCGCTGCCTCGACGAACTGGTTGCCATGGTCGTGCCCGGCGTGACCACGGAGGAGATCGACCGTTTCGTCTTCGAATACGGCATGGACCACGGCGCCTTGCCCGCGACGCTCAATTATCGCGGCTACACAAAATCCTCCTGCACCTCGATCAACCACGTTGTCTGCCACGGCATTCCAGATGCAAAGCCGCTGCGCGACGGCGACATCGTCAACATCGACGTCACCTACATACTCGACGGCTGGCACGGCGATTCCAGCCGCATGTATCCGGTCGGCGCCATCAAGCGCGCCGCTGAGCGGCTGCTTGAAGTCACCCATGAATGCCTGATGCGTGGCGTCGCCGCCGTTCGTCCCGGGGCGCGGACGGGCGCAATCGGCGCGGCGATCCAGAGCTATGCCGAGGGCGAGCGCTGTTCCGTGGTGCGCGACTTCTGCGGCCACGGCGTCGGTCGCCTGTTCCATGATGCGCCGAACATCTTGCACTATGGCAGTTCCAACGAAGGCGTCGAGATGCGCCCCGGCATGATCTTCACCATCGAGCCGATGATCAATCTCGGCCGCCCGCATGTGAAGGTGCTTTCGGACGGCTGGACGGCGGTCACCCGCGACCGCTCGCTCTCGGCGCAGTACGAGCATACGGTCGGCGTCACCGCCAGTGGCTGCGAGATCTTCACGCTGTCGCCGGCTGGCCTCGACCGGCCCGGCCTGCCGAACTAGGCGCTCTGACCTCCGCGGTTCACGGCTGCCGCGCCGGACAACCTCGAAACTCCGGTTTCCAGATGGAAGGAGGATGGTCTAGACTTGGGTTGATCGCGGCGGCGAGACCTCGGGAGAGGTCGGCTGCGATCGGTCGAGGGCTGCATGGCGGCGGATGGGGACGACGAGCGCGGTTTCTTCCACGAGCGGCCGCTTGCGCTGAAGCCCGGCAAGACGGCCGTGGCCAAGCCGCAGCATGCCGGCCACCGCGACCGTTTGCGGCAGAGATTCCGCGAAGCCGGGTCAGGCGCCCTCGCCGACTACGAACTGCTCGAACTGCTGCTGTTCCGCTCGATCCCGCGCGCCGATACCAAGGCTCGCGCCAAGGCGCTGCTGAAGCGTTTCGGTTCCCTGGCCGAAGTGCTTGGCGCGCCGGAACATCTTCTGCGCGAGGTGGAGGACATCGGCGAAGGCGCGGCTCTCGATCTCAAGGTCGTCGCGGCGGCGGCGCAGCGAATGGCGCGCGGCGAGATTAAGGGCCGCGAAATCCTTTCATCCTGGACGCAGGTGATCGACTATTGCCGCGCGGCAATGGCTTTCGAGGACCGCGAGCAATTCCGCATCCTTTTCCTGGACAAGAAGAACGCGCTGATTGCCGACGAGGTCCAGCAGACCGGCACGGTCGACCATACGCCTGTCTATCCGCGCGAGGTCGTGCGTCGGGCGCTCGAACTGTCTGCGACGGCGGTGATTCTGGTCCACAACCACCCCTCGGGCGATCCAACGCCATCCCGCGCCGACATCGACATGACGAAGACCATCATCGCCTCGGCCAAGCCGCTCGGGATTTCTGTGCATGACCACATCATCATCGGCAAGAAAGGTCATACCAGCATGAAGGGCTTGATGCTGATCTAGGGCAGTAGGCAGTAGGAAAAGGCAGAAACCGGAACCGGCGTGTTGCAAACATGTCGGCGCCGCAGTATTTTTTTACTGCCTACTGCCTACTGCCTTGCTGCTCTCACTCAATCAGGGACAAGGATTCCCCACCCGCTGGTGCAGATCGTCCACCGCTTTCTGCATCTCTTCGGTCCAGGTGAATTCGGCGGCATGCAGCGCTGTTTCCAGTTGCGGAATGGTGGTAGCGCCGATGATACTCGACGTCAGGAAAGGCCGGTTTAAGACGAAGGCGCCGGCAAACAGCGCCGGCTCGACACCGAAAGAGCGGGCAAGTTCGCTGTATGCAAGGATCGCCTCGGCGGCATATGGCGTCTGGTATCGCTGTCCGCGATCGAAAAGCGTCGTACGTGCTCCTTCCGGCCGGGCTCCGTGATCGTACTTACCGGTCAGAAAACCCTGTCCCAGCGGCGAATAGGCGAGCAGGCTGATGTCCTCGCGGTCGGCGACCTCGGCGAGATTTACCTCAAAATTCCGATTCACAAGATTGTAGGCGTTCTGCACCGACGCGACGCGCGGCCCGCCGCTTTTCTCGGCCTCGAAGAGGAAACGCATGATGCCCCAAGAGCTTTCGTTCGACAGGCCGAGGTAGCGGATCTTGCCGGCTTCCACCAGTTCGTCGAAGACGGCAAGTGTCTCGGCGATCGGCGTTTCGTCCGCATCGCGCGGCGCCGGCCAATTGCCGACCCGGGTCGGATTGGCGCCCCACGGCACGCGCCGTTCCGGAAAATGGATCTGGTAGAGATCGACATAATCGGTCTGCAGCCGGGCCAGCGACTTGTCGATGGCGTCGAATATGTCGGTACGAATCAGTCTGGAAGGGCGTCCGCCGCGGAACCATTCCATCGGCGTCCTGCCGACGACCTTGGTTGCAAGTACGACCTTGTCGCGATTTGCCCGCTCCTTCATCCACGATCCGACGATGCGCTCGGTGCTTCCCTGCGTTTGAGCCTTTGGCGGGATCGAATAGAGTTCAGCCGTATCGAGGAAATTCACGCCGCGGGCGAATGCGACATCCATCTGGGCGTGGCCCTCGGCCTCTGTATTCTGCTGGCCCCAGGTCATTGTGCCCAGGCAAACGCTGGAAACAAGCAAGTCGGTGCGGCCAAGACGGCGCTTCTGCATATCGGATCATCTCCGGAATTGGTCAGGCGGAAGGAACGGAAGGAGGTCCGCTCAGCACCCTATCCGGGAAAACCGAAAATCCCAAGGGCCGGCAACCTCTAGGTTGGGAATTCGCCATGCGCGGGCCACTAGCTGGGCGTTCTCTGCTCTCAGTCGTCGGATCGGGTTCCGCGGCGACGGTTCAACAGACCAGGGGCATGCGACGACGTTTCAGACGCGGAGCTTCTTGCACTGCCCGACAGGCCGCAATCCAACGACGATTGCCGCGCAAGCAGGCGCACGCTTTTGGCGAGTCCGCACGGCAATGGCACCATCTGCTATGGCGTCAGCTTGTCAAACCATATTATGAAGCGCGTCAACTAAACGACAGTTGGACGTGACGATGCGGTTCATCCGGCGCCTGCTCGGCCCCAAGAAGAAAAACGAAACTCGAAAGCGTGTTGTCGATGTCGAGCGGATCGACCGCTACGTCCGCCACGCCGAGGGCAAGGACGCCTATCTCTCCGCCTATTTCGAGGCGATGCGGAACACCGGCTCCAATGACAACATCTTCAAGCAGAACCGGTTCTTTACCCTCTACCAGATGGTGTCGCGGGTGCTGGCGCAGGGGCCGAGCGGCGACATTGCCGAATGCGGTTGCTGGCGGGGTCATTCGACCTATCTGCTGGCCAATCTGCTGAAGGCTGGCAACTGGCCGGGTCATTTCTGGGTTTTTGATTCGTTCGAGGGCGGATTGTCCGACAAGACGCCGGAGGATCGGACCGGACGCGGCAACACCAGCCCCGAGGCGACCAGGAACCAGAAGGAAAGTTTTTTCTCCGACTACGACGCGGTGAAGGCTTCGCTGGCGCCGTTTCCATTCGTGTCGTTGCACAAGGGCTGGATTCCGGCCTCGTTCGACGCGCCGGGACTGGCGGAGAGCCGGTTCGCGCTGGTCCACATAGACGTCGATCTCTACGAGCCGACGCGCGACAGCCTGGAATTCTTCTACCCCCGGATGAACCCGGGCGGCATCATCGTCATCGATGATTACGGCTCGGCACTGTTCCCCGGCTCGAAGACGGCGGTCGACGAATATCTGGCCAAGGTGAGGCCAGCGTTTTTCCTGGAAAGTCACTTGATGGGCGCGGTGATCGTCGTTTGAGGTTGGGACCGAGTCCGGTCACATAAGCGCGCCATTGCCTGGTTGACAGCCTGCCAAACAGGGCCCTCAATCAACCCGACCGGGACCGGTCAGCGGCGGTCCGACCCAGCGGCCCGCCGCGAGGCCTCGTCGATTAGCATGTTGGCGACCTGCATGCGCACCATAGCCCGCTCGCGCAGATGGGGCGCGACACGATCCGGATGGTTGGCAAAAGCAAAGCGGCGGCGAATTCGGTGGAAATCCTCGATCCTCGCCATTTCCAAGCCGAGCTCGACCGCAATCGCTTCCGGTTCGGTCGGCAGCGGCAAATCCGCGGGCGCAGCGACGGGCCGCTCTCCGTCCGGCCCACCGCCTGCCGCCTCGCGGTACTCCGCCTCGGCGGCGTCATCCGAAACCCGGATGCGGCCTGAGTGCAGTTCCTCTGCGACGGAAAGATAATCGAAGGGAATCGTCGGAGCAGCAGCACCAACCTGGTCGCTTGCAGCGATCAGATCGTCGAGGAGGGATGCAAAATCCCGGTTCGCCAATTCGCTCACGACAGCCTCCTCCGCCGTCAATCCATGGAGCGCCAACTCGATCCCGACACTACCTCCGGAGCGTTAAGAATCTGCCGGAACCATCGGCCGAAATTGAGACAATTGCGATGCAAGCCACTCATCGCGCAGGGCTGCCATGCATAATGCTGCGCTGCACAATTGTCACGAATCGCCTATATGCTGGAATCGGGAGGACAAACGAAGGAGCCTGACCGTGGCTTTCTTTACGGAACTTTTCTCCCGCCCGCGGCCGCGCGACATCGGCCGCGTCCGCGTCGCGATGGCGATCGTCGAACTGCTGAGCGAGACCGGCAGCACCGATACGGATGTACGGCCCGCCGATTTCCCGCGCTTGCCGCGCCGGATCGCGGCTGGCCTGTAATCTTTAGGGGGCGGGCCTGCTGCACCCCGGCCCGCCTTTGCAACGGTCAGACAGCGAGGAAATCGATCTTTCCAAGCGGCACGCCATTGTGCCGCAGGATGTTGTAGGCCGTCGTCACGTGGAAATAAAAGTTCGGCATCGCAAAATTCTGCAGATAGTCGATGCCGCTGAATGACAGGTCGCGCGTCCTGCCCTTGATCAGGATCGCGACGTCCTCGCTGCCGTCGATTTCGGCTGGTTCGAACGTCCCCAGAAGATCGAGCGTGCGCGCGATCCGCGCCTGCAACTCTGCAAAATTCGTCTCATTGTCCTCGAAGCGCACGATCTCACGCTCTGCCAGGCGCGAAGGAGCGCCCTTGGCATGATCGGTGGCGATTTGAACCTGCGAGATAAGCCTGAGCATGTCAGGTGCCAACCGGTCGTTCAGGAACACTGCGGGGTCGATCTTACGCTCCTCGGCATTGGCCTCGGCCTTCCTCAAAACATTCGACAGGCTCTTCAGCCGCGCCTGAAACACTGGCACGCTGGCCTGATACATCGACATCGCCATGGACTTCCTCCGTTGCAGCCTGTTCGGCTGGCGTGCAGATAGGGACTTTGCCCGCGCGGTTGCAAGCGTCATCGGCAAGCCGCAATCAATCGTGATTCTTCTTGCCGATCCTCGGAGATTCGCAATGCGGACCGCATTTTTGACGACGGCCATCTCGTTGCTTGCCTGCACCGTCAGCTTCGCGCAGAGCGAACCGGAACCCTATCTCGACGACCGCTCCGACGCGGCGGCGATCGTAAGATCCTTCTACAATGCCATCAGCCGGCGAGAATATGCCCGCGCCTGGGACTATTTCGGTGACCGGAAGCCGTCCAAGGATTTCCAAACTTTCGTCAAAGGCTACGAGAACACCCAGTCCATCCAGATCGTCACCGGGGAGCCGGGTGCGGAAGGTGCGGCCGGCAGCACCTTCTATTCCCTGCCCGTCGCCTTCCTTGCCACCAACAAGGACAATAGCGAGCAGGTTTTCGCCGGATGCTATACGGTGCGGCAGGTCAATCCGCAGATTCAGGAGCCGCCTTTCCGCGGGCTGAGCATCGAGAAGGCTGAGTTGAAGCCTTCCGAACAACCCTTCGAGGAAAAGCTGCCGGCAAAGTGCGGCGACGGGCCGGCGTCCGAACCCAGGGACGCCGTGCTTGAGCAGGCCAAAAAAGCCTTCGCAGCACTCCATGCCGGGCAATGTGATTCGATCACGGCTGCCGGCGCCAGCCCAAGCCCGGAGACCTACACGATTGCCTTTCGCCGGGCTTCCAGTTCGGACGACGAACCGGAAAGCCAGGCCCGCCTTTTCCGCTTCTATTGCGGCATGGGCGCCTACAACGAGAGCCACGTCTATTATCTCTTCGATGAGGTAGAGGGCCTTCGCGAACAGCAGTTCGCCGCCCCGGAACTCGACATCCGTTATGTCGACGACAATCCCGACGGCAACTTCGAGAGCATGACGATCATCGGCTACACGGTCGATGACGAGCTCATCAATTCCTTCTACGACGATGCGACCAAATCGATCACCTCGCACGCCAAATGGCGCGGTGTTGGTGACGCCTCCTCATCAGGCATGTGGATCTTCCGAGACGGCGCGTTCACCCTCGTGAAGTATGATGTCGACCCCTCCTATGACGGGGAGATCAATCCCGAGACAGTGTTGGACTTTCATACCGGGCCATAGATGGTCGTGTCCGCCGGCTTTTCTGGACTATCGGCAAGGTCTCGAAGTTCGCTCAGGGACCGGCGGAAATCATCCAGTTGAGTGTCTCCCGCCAATCGGTCATGCGGATCGGCGTGCCGTGCGAACCCGTCTCGAAGCGCACGAACCGCGCTGGATAGCCCTTTGATTTCGACCGGATGGAGCGAAAGAATGCCTCCTGCGTTTCGACCGGGAAGACCGTGTCCTTGCTGCCTTGGCCGAACAACACCGGCACCTTGCGCTTGAAAGCCAGGCTGGTGAGAAAACCATCGTCCCAATGCGAGCCGAGCAGCAGCAGGCCGGACAGGCGGGGCGCTACGGCGGGATCATTGGCAAGCAGCCAGCACAGCCCGCCGCCCATCGAACCGCAGGCGACGAAGATTTTCGCGGAAGGCGACTGCGCGGCATAGTGGCTGATCAGTGCCGCAATCTGGGCGGCTCCCTTTTCACCGAAATCGGGAAAGTCGGGCGAGAGATAGAGCCCGCCATTGCCGGCCATCAGGTTCTTGATACGGTTGAAATTTCCGCCAAAGGTAAAGTCGTCGACGCCCTGCTTGCGGCTGCCGCCCTGGCCGTGCAGGTAAAGGGTTATGTAGGCGACGTTTTCCGGGCTTCCCACGGCAACATGACGGATGTCGCCGGCGTCGGTCCGAAGCACCAGGTCCTTCTGCACTTTGCGCACCCCGGTCGAGACATATTTGCTTTTGACCCGCCGTTCAGGGGTTTCGTCGCGCTGATTAATGTCGCGCGCCTCATTGTAGTCCACCACTTCGTAAGCACCGCCATCGCCGGTCGACAGGATGCCCGGATAGGCAAAGAGTTCGTCCTTGAAGGGTTTTAGAGATTGGGCGGGGGCGGGAAAAGTGATGAGGGCCGCGAGCAACATGGCCAGTCCGACTGTCAAGCCTGCGTTCCTTCGCGCCCCCCTCTGTCCTGCCGGACATCTCCCCCATAAGTGGGGAGATTGGCCGTCATCGGCTCCGCTGCCAATCTCCCCCTTTGTGGGGGAGATGTCCGGCAGGACAGAGGGGGGCGCGAAGGAACGCAGGCGGTTGATCAACAAAGACAGCATGGCCCGTTTGTAGCCGCAAAGGCCGACTTGGTCATCCTGCCGTGATCAATCCTGCAGAACGCCGCCGGCCTCGGCCATGGCCTCGGCGGTATCGACATCGACGAAGGCGCCCTGCCCGATCTCGACATCGATGACGCCAGCCAAGCCGGACTCGATGATTTGCCGGGCGCCGACATCGCCTTCCAGCCTCAGCACGCCGGCAAACACCGATCGCGGCAGGATGACCGGGTTTCCGCGTTTTCCGTCATGCGAGGCGCGCACCACCTGCTGGCCTCCGGAAGCGACGAAGCTGGCGACCAGCCTGTCCAGGTCGAGCGCCGAAACCTCCGGCATATCACCCAGCACGATCAGGGCACCGGCCGCGCTGGACGGCAGGCTGGCGATGCCGGCGTGCAACGAGCTTGCCAGGCCGCTGGCGAAATCGCGGTTGTCGGTAAAACGCAGGTCGAGACCGCCGAGCGCCGCGCGGATACGCTCGGCCTGATGGCCGGTCACCACGGTGACAGTCCGCGCCTTGCTCGCCAGCGCCGTCTCGGCAACCTTGCGGATCAGCGGTTCGCCGCCGAACCGCGCCAGCAGCTTGTTCGGTCCGCCCATGCGGGTCGAGCGGCCGGCGGCCAGCACTATTGCATGAACCGCATCGCCGTTGGGACGGCGCGCCTCGCGCGGCTGCGGGCGCGTTGGGATTTCCATAAGCAAGCCGCCGACGCCCATGCCGGCAATGTCGCGCGCGGTGACGTCCAGCCCCGCCAGCAGGCGGTCGAGAACCCAGTCGAAACCGTTCTCCTTGGGGCTGCGGGCGCAGCCCGGTGCGCCAATCACCGTCTTTTGTCCGATCCGGCCCAGCACCATCAGATTGCCGGGATCCACCGGCATGCCGGCTCGGATGACATCGCCACCCGCCGCGCGGATCGCCGCCGGGATGACGTCGTCGAAATCGCACATGGCCGAGGCGCCGAAGACGATGGCCATGTCGCTGCCGCTAAGCACCTGCGCGATGGCCTTGGCCACATCCTGCGCATGGTGCGGCACGCGCTTTTCGTCGACCACCATGCTGCCGGAGCGTTCCAGCCGATCCTCGGTGATGCGCGCCGTCTTGGCGACGACGCTGTCCTTCAGGCCGGGCAGTGTGGTGTGGACCAGCCCGACCTTTAGTGCCGCGAAGGAATGGACCTCGAAAAGCGGCCGCTCCAGCAGGATCTTGCAGGCCGCGTCCACAAGATGTCCGGCAATCGCGAACGGGATGATCTTGACCGTCGCGACCATCTGGCCGAGCTCGACCGCCGCTTTATCGGCCAGCGTGGCGATGGTAATTGACGGGTCGATAGCGTTGATGGCGTCGACCAGAGCGGCGTCGACGGTGAAGACGCCAGCGGCCGCGGCATGCAGGTTGACGCGCCCCGTCGAGGCCGGTTTCACGTCGACATTGCGCGACCGGATCGCTGAGGCGATGCGTGCCGCGGCCACATCCTCGTCGAGATCGCCAGCCTCCAGTACAGCGGCGATGACCTGCTCCACGCCAGCCGAGCGCAGCAGCGCAATGTCGTCGGCCGAAATGCGATGCGCCTTGGGAAAGCGCCTTTCGCCGGCATGCACGGCATGCGCCAGCAGCGCGCCTTCCGCGTCGGCGACCCCTATCGGCCCGAATCTCACGCCGCCCTGCCCTTTTCCACGCCGCCTAGACCCCGGGACCGGAACACCTGTATGACCTGGGCAAGGATAGCCACGGCGATCTCCTGGGGACTTGTAGCGCCAATGTCGAGGCCGATCGGCGCGTGGAGGCGCGCAACCTGCTCTTCGCCGGCACCGGCTTCCCGCAGGCGCTGGACACGCGCCGCATGCGTTTTGCGGCTGCCCAATGCGCCAACATAGAAGCAGCCGGCGTCGAGCGCGGCCTTCAGCGCGAAATCGTCAATCTTCGGGTCATGGGTGACCGCGCAAAGCGCTGTATAGGCATCCAGCGGCCGGGCGGCGAGCACCGGTTCCGGCCAGTCGGCATGCAGCGGCACATCCGGGAATCGCTCTGCGGTGGCGAAAGCGGTGCGCGGATCGATGATCTCCATGTCGAAGCCCGCAACTTTCGCCATCGGCGCCAGCGCCTGACTGATATGTACGGCACCGACCACCACGAGGCGCGGGCTGGGCAGCGAGACATTCAGGAAATAGCCCGCACCATTGACGGCGACGGTCTTCGAGATGCCGGTACGGAAAGCCTTCCCGACCGCCTCGCCGAGTTCACCCGACACCGCATCGCCCTCACGGACGATGCGGTTCGCGCCGCCTTCTAGCTCGGTTATCAGGATCGCGGCGCGGCGCGCCCGGCGTTCCTTGTTGAGGGTTTTCAGCGAAAGCGGGTCCATCGCTCAGCCCAGTTTCTCGACATACACTTTGATGCGGCCGCCGCAGGACAGGCCGACCCGCCAGGCGGTCTCGTCGGCCACGCCGAACTCCAGCATGCGCGCCTTGCCGTCGCCGATCACATCCATCGCCTCGGTCACCACCGCGCCTTCCACGCAGCCGCCGGAAACAGAGCCATGAAAATTGCCATCGGCATCGATCACCAGATGGCTGCCGACCGGACGCGGCGCCGAGCCCCAGGTCTCGATGACGGTGGCAATCGCCACGTCGCGGCCGCTGTCCATCCATTCTTCCGCGATCGCCAGCGGGTCGCGGCTTTCGTCAAGTGTCGTCAGGGACATCTTTTCTCTCCTCGTCTCCCGATCAGGCCGCACGCCGCTCGGGCGCCGCCAAGAACCGGCGTGGGTCGACACCGCCCCGGGGATGTTTGCCCAGGGAAGCGCAAAGGTCGGCAAGAGCATTCAAATTGTGCACCGGCCGGAATTCGTCGACATGCGGCAGCATGGCCCGCACACCCCGCGCCCGCGCCTCGAAACCGTCGAAACGCAGCAGCGGGTTCAGCCAGATCAGCCGCCGGCAGGATTTTTGCAGCCGTTCCATCTCGGCTTCCAGTTCGCCGACATCGTCGCGCTCCAGCCCATCGGTGATCAGCAGCACAACGGCGCCCTGCCCCAGCACGCGGCGCGACCACAGCCGGTTGAATTCGTGCAGCGTGTCGCCGATGCGCGTGCCGCCCGACCAGTCCTTCACTGCCGCCGAGCAATCGGCAAGTGCAGCATCGGGATCGCGATGGCGCATCTGCCGGGTCAGGTTGGTCAGCCGCGTGCCGAAGGCGAAGGCGTGCACGCGCCGCCGCTTCTCCGTCAGCGCGTGAAGAAAGTGCAGGAAGATGCGGGTGTACTGACTCATCGAGCCGGAAATGTCGGCCAGCACCACGAGCGGCGGATGGATTTCGCGCTGCGAGCGGAATTTCGGCAGGATCAGAGCGCCGCCGGTGCGCGCCGAAGAGCGCATCATGGCGCGCGGATCGATCTTTTTGCCGCGCGGATCGGCCTTGAAGCGGCGCGTGGCGACCATGTCGAAGGGCAGCCGAAGTGCTGCGATCTCGCGCCGCGCCTCACCGAGTTCGGCAGCCGTCATCTGCGCGAAGTCCTTGCCGCGCAGCACCTCGCTGCCGGAAACGGTGAAGCGGGCGTCGACCTCGATCTCCGGTATCTCGCGCGGCGGCTGCCGGTTCTGCTGGCCTTCGAACATCGCCTGGCTAACGCGACTTTCGGCGGCGCGCGGTTTCTGCTTGTCGCGCTGGTCGAGGGCGACCGGCGAAAACATCGCCAGCAGTTTTTCAATCAGTTCGCGCGATTTCCAGAACAGGCGGAACGCCTCGTCGAACACCGCATGGTCCTCATGGCGCGTCACCAGCACGGCGTGCAGCGTCCAGTAGAAATCGTCGCGGCTCCCGATGCCGGCAGCCAGCACTGCCTCGATCGCATCCTTGACCGAGGCCGGCCCGACGCGCATGCCGGCCTTGCGCAGGGCTCGGGCGAAATAGACGATGTTGTCGGCAAGCCGGCCGTCGGCGGAAGCGACTTTCCGGTCGGAGCGGAAAGTGTCCATCTTCCTACTCCGCCGCCGCGAGCTCCGCCTTGACCTCTTTCAGGAGGCGGCGGCCCTCGCCCTGCTCGATGCGTGCGATGTCGTCCTGGTATTTCAGCAACACGCCGATCGTGTCCGATACGGTCTCCGGATCGAGCGCGACCTTGTCGAGTTCAGTCAAGGCACCAGCCCAATCAATCGTCTCGGCGACGCCGGGAACCTTGAACAGCTCGATCTCGCGCAATTTCTGCACGAACTTCACCACCTCCGCCGAGAGCCGGCGGTTCGCCTGCGGCACCTTTCGCGACACGATCTCGAGTTCGCGGGCGGCGTTGGGATAGTCGACCCAGTGATAGAGACAGCGGCGCTTCAGCGCGTCGTGGATCTCGCGTGTGCGGTTCGTGGTGATGATGACGATCGGCGGTTCCTCCGCCTTGATCGTGCCGAGTTCCGGCACGGTGACCTGGAAGTCTGAGAGGATTTCGAGCAAAAAGGCCTCGAAGGCCTCGTCGGTGCGGTCCAACTCGTCGATCAGGAACACGGGTGCGGCGCCGGCCTTGCCGTCCAGCGCCTGCAGCACCGGCCGCCGGATCAGGTATTTTTCGGAAAAGACGTTCTTTTCCATCGCCCGCCGGTCGACCGCCCCTTCCGCCTCTTCCATGCGGATCTCGATCATCTGCGCGGCATAGTTCCACTCATAGACCGCCGACGAAACGTCGAGCCCCTCGTAGCATTGCAGCCTGATGAGCGGCCTGCCGAGCGCCGTCGCCAGCACCTTGGCAATCTCGGTCTTGCCGACGCCGGCCTCGCCTTCGAGGAACAGCGGCCGCTTCATGCGCAGCGCCAGGAACAGCACCGTCGCCAGCGCCCGGTCGGCGACATAGTCGGCACCGGACAGAAGCTCGAGCGTCGCGTCGATCGAGTGCGGCAACGGGATGGATTTTGCGTCGGTCATGGGGTCTCCACGCGCCTACAGCACCCGATAGCGCCGGTCGTGGTAAAGGAGCGGTTCAAGGCTATCTCCGATGCGAATGCCTGTCACCTTGCCAAAAAGAATACGATGGGTGGCCATGTCCTTGGATTCGAACAGTTCGCAATCGAACACCGCCATGGCATCGACCAGAGCCGGAGCGCCCGACGCGATCGTGTTCCATTGTCCGAGAGCGAAACGCTCTTCGACCGGAAGGCCGGTGACGCCGGAGAATGCCACGGCCAGCGCCTCGTGTGCCGGCGTAAGCGTGTTCAGCGCGAAACGCCCGTTCTTCACGAATGCCTCGTTCTTCTCATTCTCGCGGTTTATGCAGACAAGAATCATCGGCGGGGCATCGGAAACCGAGCAGGCGGCGATCACGGTCGCTCCGCGCAGGCCCGCCTCGCCATCGGTGGTGACCACATGCACCGCGCCCGCGAAACGCGCCATCGCGTCGCGGTAGGTCTGCGGCTCGACGTCGCTTTTCTTGAGCACCCGGCGTTCCCGATCTGGAGGACAGTTCGCTATATATGGGGAGACACGGCGCGCCACAAGAAACCGCTGATCTGGCCATCCGAAATCGCCTGTTGCGCCAGCGGGATGACGCCGTTACGAGTTTGCGCGGACGCGCGCCTCTCCGGGCGCGCATTGCGGCAACGGAAGGGATGGCGCGCAGGCATGCGGTTCGCGACGGCAGCCACCTTGCTTCTGGCCCTGTCGCTGGCTCCGTCTCCGGCGCGCGCCGAGGCCCTGAAGGTGGGCGTCGCCGCGCCGCTGAGCGGTTCCTCCGAACTGCTTGGCCGGCAGGTGCTGAACGGCGCGCGGGCGGCGGCCGGAGATACGATTCTGGAAATCGTGGACGATGCCTGCACCGCCGAAGGGGGTGCCGCCGCGGCCCGACGCTTCGTCGAGGCAAAAGTGAAAATCGTCGTCGGGTTCCTCTGCACCGAATCGATCGAGGCGGCGCTGCCGATCCTGAAGGACGCCGGCATTCCAACCATCACGCCGGGCGTGCGCACCGACAGCGTGACCGATCGCCGCGAAAAGACAGGGTGGCTGATCTACCGGCTGGCGCCGCGCGCCGACGGAGAGGAAAACGCCATCGGCACGTTGCTCGTCACGCTCTGGCGCGACAGCCTGTTCGCGGTGGTCGACGACGGCACCATCTATGGCCGCGACCTCGCCGAGAATTTTCGCGCCGCGGCCGCGAACCGTGGGCTGACGCCGGTCTTTGTCGACACCTATCGCCCACAGATGGAGAACCAGATCGGCTTGGCTGGCCGGCTGCGCAGGGCGGGCGCGGCCAACGTCTTCGTCGGCGGCGACCGTGACGACATCGCCATCATGACGCGGGATGCCGCAGGGCTCGGCGCGCGCCTGACCTTTGCCGGCGGCGAAACCTTGCGCTCCGCCTCCAACGGCGTGCCGCTGGCTTCCGGTACGCTGATGGTGGGCCTGCCGGAATGGGCCGAGATAGCCGATCCGGCCACGCTGCAAACCTTGGCCGAACGCCACATCGTGCCGGAAGGGTATGTGCTTCCCGCCTATGCCGCCATGCAGGTTGCAATCGCAGCGGCTGGTTCCGAGCAAGACTTTGCCGCCCCGGCGCTCGGCGGTCCCCATTCGACTGCGCTGGGAGAAATTCGGTTCGACGCCAAGGGAGACCTGACAGCAGGCCCTTTCCGGATTTTTCGCTATGACGGCGCGCGTTTCGTGCCCCTGGAGAGCCAATGACCTTCCGCCCCGGTCCACGCAACCTGATCACCGACGTCGCGGGCCTCAGGGTCGGCAACGCCGCCGATGCACGGCTGAAGTCGGGCACCACCGTCGTTATGTGCGACGAACCGGCGGTGGCAGGGGTGCAAGTTCTTGGCGGAGCCCCGGGAACGCGCGAGACCGACTTGCTCGAGCCGCATAATCTGGTCCAATCCATCAACGCCATCGTGCTGTCGGGCGGATCGGCCTTCGGGCTCGACGCCGCTTCAGGCGTTCAGTCGGTGCTCCGCGAGCAAGGCGTGGGCTTCGAAATGCGGGGCGCGCGCGTACCGATCGTGCCCGCCGCGATCCTCTTCGACCTTACCAATGGCGGCGACAAGGACTGGGGTCGCCACGCGCCCTATCGCGAACTCGGCTACGAGGCCGCCCGATCCGCAGCCGCTGACTTTGCCATCGGGACGGAAGGCGCTGGAACCGGCGCGCTGACCTCCGGCCTGAAGGGCGGCCTCGGTTCGGCTTCGACCGTCATGCCGGACGGCACGGTGCTGGGCGCGCTGGCGGCAGTCAACGCAGCCGGGTCAGTGACCGTTGGCGGGACACGCCATTTCTGGGCGGCGCCCTTCGAAATCGGCGACGAATTCGGCGGTATCGGCTACCCCTCGCCGCTCCCTGTCGACGCCAGCGACATCAGGCTGAAATACCGCGACCAGGGTGGCAACACCACGATCGCCGTCATCGCCACCGACGCTGTGCTGACCAATGCGCAAGCCAAACGATTAGCGGTTGCCGCGCACGACGGTTTCGCCCGCGCTATATGGCCGGCGCATACGCCCGCCGACGGCGATCTCATCTTCAGCTTGGCAACCCGACTGAGCGGCGTGGCGCCACAAAGCGGCGCCGCAATCGATCTCTATGCGGCGGCCGGCGCGACCATGGCCCGCGCGATTGCGCGCGGCATCCATGCAGCAGCCCCCGCCGAAGACGACCTTTTCCCGGTATGGTCGGCTCGATAACACGCCGGAAGAACTGACCTGTCTCACCCAAAGTTGGTGGAAGACTCGTTCACAGCAAGACGCTAAGACCTGCTGGCGATACGTTGATGATCGCGACAGCGCCCTGCCCCATGGAACGCCGATGCGGTCTCTGCTTCTCGCCAGTCTTGTTGTCCTGAGTACGCTCGCAACCTCTGCTCAGGGTTTTGCCGGCGATGCGGCGGACCTCAACATGCTCGGCTTCAGCGCCGACGGCGGCATCTTCGCCTTCGAGGAGTACGGCGTCCAGGACGGTTCGGGCTTTCCCTACGCCAACCGTTACTACATCGACACGGCGACGGATGCCTTCGTCCCGGGTTCGCCGATCCGCATTCGGCCGCAAAGCGAGGACCCGTCACTGGAGGACATCCGCGCCGAGGCGCGCAAGAAGGGCGAAGCGATCGTTTCCGACGCCGAGCTTGCCAAACACGCCGGCTACACGGCGGCGATGAATCCGGTTTCCGAACTTTCCGCCGATCCGTTTCGGGTCGTCGCCAATTCGAGCCCGCTCTATCCGCAACCGAGCGATCCAATGGAGTTCCGGCTGGAAGAGCTAGAGGGGATCAAACCCGGTGCTTCCTGTCCGGACTGGCAGGAAACCAGAGGTTTCCGTCTCCTCAAGGTCGATGCACGCCCCGGCGGCGCGACAAAGATCCTGCACGAGGACAAGCAGATTCCCGCAAGCCGCGGTTGCCCGCTCGGCTACCGGATCGGGGTCGTCCAGTCCTATTTTCCGGAGGGCGGACCGCATATCACGGTGGTGATCCTCGCGACACGCTCCTTCGGTTTCGAAGGGCCGGACTACCGGTGGCTCGCCGTCGCAACCACGATCGCGGACTAGCCGGGTTGTCCGCCACACCCGTCATAATCGAGACCAGCCGGCCAATGCCCGGCATTCTCGCGCGGCTGCGGCAGGCATTGCCGACGTGGCGGGTCGCAGCGGCAGGAACCATATTCTGGACGGCTACCATGGCGGCCAGCGCGGCGATCAACCTTCTGGCCGACGGCTGGCAGACAAACGCGAAAATCGCCGATGTCGCCACGGTCTTCGCCATTGGCGCCGCCCTGGCGTTTCCGCTGGGCTACGCCGCGGCCAGCCTTCTTGCCAGAGACCGGGGTTGGGAAACCCGGCTGGCGGCCGCATTTCTCTGCTTCACGGTCGCCACAATCGGCATCACCTCGGCGCTCTATGCCTTTGACTACCGGCAATATTACGCACAGTCGCATTCCCATGCTTTTTCAGTGACGTGGATGTTCCAGTTCGCCTTCACCACCGCCGGCGCGCTGGTCCAGTTCGCCGCCACGGGGGTACGGCTTTATTTTCCGCTCGGATTCGCAGCACTCGCCGCGGTATCGGTTTGGTTCGCCCGCCCTGCGCGTTGAGTACGCCGGCTGCGTCTGTTAGGACGCGGCGAACTTCTCGAAAAGTCAGGATTTATCCATGATCCCTCGTTATTCGCGGCCGGAAATGGTCGCCATCTGGTCGCCGGAAACGCGGTTTCGTATCTGGTTCGAGATCGAGGCGTACGCCTGCGACGCGCTGGCCGAGATCGGCGTGATTCCCAAGGAAGCCGCGAAAACGATATGGGAAAAAGGCGGTGCTGCGACATTCGATGTCGAGCGCATCGACGAGATCGAACGGGTGACCAAACACGACGTCATCGCTTTCCTGACGCATCTTGCTGAATTCGTTGGGCCCGATGCTCGTTTCATTCACCAGGGCATGACTTCTTCGGACGTGCTCGACACTTGCCTTGCCGTGCAACTGGCCCGCGCGAGCGACATCCTGCTGGCCGACATAGACGCCCTGCTGGCGGCGCTAAAGCGCCGCGCCTTCGAGCACAAGGACACGGTCACCATCGGTCGCAGTCATGGCATCCATGCAGAACCGACGACCTTCGGCGTCAAGCTGGCGCAGGCCTATGCGGAGTTTTCCCGTTGCCGCGAGCGGATGGTCAACGCTCGCGCCGAGATCGCGACTTGCGCCATTTCAGGGGCGGTCGGCACGTTCGCCAACATCGATCCGCGCGTCGAAGGGCATGTGGCGGCGAAGCTCGGGCTGAAGCCGGAGCCTGTGTCGACGCAGGTCATCCCGCGCGACCGGCACGCCATGTTCTTCGCCACGCTGGGTGTCATCGCCTCCTCGATCGAGCGGCTGGCAATCGAGATCCGGCATCTGCAACGCACCGAAGTGCTTGAAGCGGAAGAGTATTTTTCGCCCGGTCAAAAAGGCTCGTCGGCGATGCCGCACAAGCGCAACCCGGTGCTGACCGAAAACCTGACCGGCCTCGCCCGTATGGTGCGCGCCTTCGCGCTGCCGGCGATGGAGGATGTGGCGCTGTGGCACGAGCGCGACATTTCCCACTCCTCGGTGGAGCGGATGATCGGGCCGGATGCGACGGTAACGCTGGATTTCGCGCTGGCGCGGCTGACCGGCGTGATCGACAAGCTGCTGGTCTATCCCGAAAATATGCTGAAGAATCTCAATAAGTTCCGCGGCCTTGTTCACTCCCAGCGCGTGCTGCTGGCGCTTACCCAGGCCGGGGTTTCACGCGAGGACGCCTATCGGCTGGTACAGCGAAACGCCATGAAGGTCTGGGAGCAAGGCGCTGATTTTCTTGAGCAACTTTTGGCAGACACGGAAGTCCGCGCGGTACTCTCAGAGGAGGAAATCCGCGAAAAATTCGACCTCGGCTATCATACCGCACATGTCGACACGATTTTCAAGCGGGTGTTCGGAGACGGTAAATGATTGATACGAAGGGCAGTTTCGACTTCCTTGCTCTCCCCGGACGCGGCAATTGCGGGCCGGATCACTGGATGTCGCACTGGTGCCAGGTCTTCTCCAACTCCAGCCGGGTGCTGCAGGCTGAGTGGGATCGGCCGGAGCCGAACGACTGGATTGCGCGGGTAGACGCGGCAGTGGAGCAGGCGCCTCGAAAGCTGGTATTGCTGGCACATTCGCTGGCTGTGGCGACAACGGTCAAATGGGCAGTCGAAGCGAACGAAGGCCAGTTGGGCAAGATTGCGGGCGCATTGCTTGTGGCGCCGACCAACGTCGCGGACCCCGATCCGTCCTTCGACCTTGTTCGCCCCTTCGCGCCCATGCCTTTGAAACCATTGCCGTTTCCGACACTTGTAGTCGCGAGCCGCAGTGACCCGCGTGTCACGTTCGACAAAGCGCTCGCGTTCGCTGACGCCTGGGGCGCCGAACTCGCCGATGCGGGCGACCTGGGCCACATGGGCAACGAGGCGCGGCTGGGCATCTGGCCGACCGGCCTGCTTCTGCTCGGACGCTTGCTGGAACGCGCCCGGATCTGACGCAAACGACCGGAACCGGCGCAGGCATTCTGGCGTTTCCGGGTCGGAACAACAGATCGCCGAGGCTGGAGATGGGTCGGGTCGTTGCAAACAATGGTGCAAGCAGGGTTGCGTGGTTCGGCGCCGGGGCCTTGTCCCTGGCTGTCGTCATCGCGATTTTTCTCTATGCTGACAGCTACTTCGATGGGAACGCTAATGTCGTATCGAGCGGGACGCAGGGCGCCACAATTGAAGGCCAATAGCCCGCGACCGTCACGTCAGAACGACGTGCCCAACCAAGCGAGCGTTGCCCGTCAAGTCCAAAATATCAAGCGATTTCAGCGCCTTGTGTCACATCGAGCGCGATTGGGGTGCGTCTGACCTGACGCGCACCCCGTTTGAGCTGCCGCAAGCGCACCTTCCGGCGTTGCGGCCTGACGTCAGCAGCGCTTCACGCGCCGTTTCGTCACGTAGTTCCGCGAGGCTATCCGGACATTCATGTGCCGGTCAGGCGGCGGCCGGCACGATGCGAATGATGTTGCCCCACGGATCCTCGTGGACGGATTCGGACTTGGCATCCTTCGAGCGGAATTCGACGAAGGACAGTCCCGTCCGATCGGCGTCGCGCTCCCTGGCGCCGGCGCTCTGCCAGGCGTTGGCCCCGACATGATGGTGATAGCCGCCGGTCGACAGGAACACCGCGCTGCCGCCGAAATTCAGCATCGTGTCGAAGCCGAGTTCGCTGTTCCACCACTTTTCGGCTTCGGCGGCGTTGCCCACGCGCAGATGGACGTGCCCGACCATGCTGCCGGCCGGCGCGCCGGTCCATTCGGAATGGCCGGGCCGCAACTCGCCAAGCAGGTTTTCGACATCGAGCGGCAGCGTCCCCATCTTTAGCGAATCGCCCTCAAAATCCCAGTTGGCACGCGGCCGGTCGGCATAGATCTCAATGCCGTTGCCTTCTGGGTCTGTCAGGTAGATCGCCTCGCTGACCAGATGGTCCGACGCACCGGTCACCTGGATGCGGCGGTCTATGGCGCGGCGCGTCCAGCGGGCAAGGTCGGCACGGGCCGGCAGCAGGAAGGCGGTGTGGTAGAGGCCGGCCGAGCGCGGATCGTCGGGCCGCGCCGCCTTGAACTCCTCGATCTCCAGCAAAGGCAGGCCGCCGGCGCCGAGCACGATCGTGCCGGGACGGCGCGCAATCTCCTGCAGCCCGACTGCATGTTTGTAGTAGTCGGCGAGCGTGTTCACGTCGCGCGCCTTGATGCCGACGGTGGTCACGCTCAGTGGTGCGTCGGCGGCAAAGGGAAGTTTTGTCATCATCGTCTCCGCACGGGAAAATCCGGTCACAGCATCGAGCGCCAGAATCCCGGCCGCTCCGGAAAAGCCACGCCTCGACATCCGCATATGATCCCGTCCCGTTGTCCAGTTTGTCGATGCCAACATCGGGTTCCCTGCCCGGGTGCGCAAGACAGCAAAGCGCGAACACGGTGTTCACAATTTCAGCACAGATGGTTTGGTTTCGCGCGCCAGATGTTGACAATGCGTCGCCGCCAAGATCGCTCCCCAGCATTGCAAGCGCCGCCTGGCATCGCTAAATCCGCGTCATGAAAGTCAAGGATGCCGACATACTGATCGTCCCCGGATACACAAATTCCGGACCTGAGCACTGGCAGACGCGCTGGGAGGCGAAACTGTCGACCGCGCGGCGCGTCGAGCAGGCCGAATGGTCGAAGCCTGTGCGCGAGGACTGGACGCAAAGGATGGCCAACGCCGTCAACGAAGCCGAGCGGCCTGTGGTCATCATCGCCCATTCGCTCGGTGTGCCGACAGTCATCCAGGCGATCCCGATGTTCGAAAGGCCGGTGGCCGGCGCCTTTCTCGTCGCCCCGCCCGATGTCGCCAATCCGTCGATCCGCCCGAAACATCTGATGACGTTCGGACCCTATCCGCGCGACCCGCTGCCCTTTCCGTCGATCGTGGCAAGCAGCAGCAACGATCCGTTCTGCGCGCTCGATGTCGCCGAGGATATCGCCGCCGCCTGGGGTTCGTTGTTCATCCATGCCGGCGAGGCTGGGCATATCAACGCCGAATCGGGCTACGGCCCGTGGCCGGAAGGCAGCATGGCCTTTGCCAACTTCATGACGCGGCTGCAGGAATAGGCGCATCGGATTTCAACATAGGACCATGGGGTTGAGAGGTAGGTCGCTTGTCGCACAGGATGCCCAAAAACTAGTGGACTAATCCGTCTTTCCGCATGGAGTCGAGCAACGTTGCCGCCTCGGGTAGTCCTTGGTCGGAAGCTTTTTGAAGCCATTCCGCTGCCTGCCGATAATTCCTCTCGACGGCGACGCCGTTGTAGTACGCGACACCAAGATTAAATTGCGCGACGGCATTTCCTTTCTCGGCCGCATCACGCCACCATCGCGTCGCTTTCTCCGCATCCTTCGGTAAGCCTTTGCCTTGGGCGTATGCTTCGGCCAAGGCAATCTGCGCATCCACATCCCCATGCGCCGCCGCCTTTTGCCACCATGAAGCAGCCTGCGACGCGTCTTTTGGCACTCCCATTCCTTGCGCGTATGCAAATCCGAGCGTCTTCTGAGCATCCGAATTGCCTTGGTCCGCAGCTTTTCGCCACCAACCAGTGGCCTCCAGATCGTCTTTCGCCACACCGACGCCAAGCGCGTACAATGTTCCCAGATAGTGCTGCGCGGCGGCGTCTCCCTTGTTCGCCGCCTTAGCGATCCACGCCGCTCCCTGGACATCGTCCTTGGGCACCCCCACACCCTTTTGATAAGCACTCCCCAGCCATAGTTGCGCGCCGGGGTCTCCGCCTTCCGCCGCCGCACGCCACCATTGCGCGGCCATGGTATCGTCCTGCGACACACCCTTGCCTTGTGCATAAAGATTGCCAAGCTGGAATTGAGCGGCCGCATGTCCGCCTATGGCAGCCACCCGAAACCACTTTGCGGCTGCCGCAAAATCCTGCGGGACTCCTTCTCCTTGAACCAGTAGCGCTCCAAGTCCATAGGCCGCCTCCAGTTCCCCTTGCTCGGCGGCCTTCTGCCACCAATAGACCGCCTGCGCGTCACTCCGGTCGACACCCCTTCCGTGGGCATACAAAACGCCAAAATTGAATTGCGATCTTGCGTCCCCAGACTCAGCCAGCGGCTTCAATTGCTCGAACGCCTCCTTGTAGTCTTCCACGGCAATCGCAGCGGCAGCCTCTTTCTTTCCGGCCAGCAAGGGCGTCGAGCCAAGATAGGAAGCTCCAGCCACCAGGACCACGGCAATCAGAAAATAGCGCAGGTGGTGGCGGTTTATCGCTCGCACGCACGAGAATGCCTGAGTGATGCCGCCTGCCTCAGCATGTTCCCTTGGCACTTGCCTTAACCCCTTCTGTCCCACTTGCCCGGCTGCCGTCTTCTATATCAGAGAGTTGGTCCCGGTCGATGCCGGGGAGATACTCTCCATCGCGGCTTGGAGGAAACAATGGCCAAGACGGTGCTGGTTGTGGGCGCGGGCATCGTCGGCGCTTCGGTCGCCTGGCATTTGGCCAAGGCCGGATGCGCGGTCACGATCGTCGATGCCGGCGAAGGCGGCGGCCTGGCGACGCGGCATTCCTTTGCCTGGATCAACGCGACCTGGGGCAATCCGGAATTCTATTTCCACTTCCGCCGGCGCTCCATGGCGGGGTGGCGGCGGCTGGAAAGCGAGATTCCCGGCGTCGCGGTGAATTGGTGCGGCGGGTTGACCTGGGACATTCCGGCCGAGGATTTTGACAGGTTCGAGGCCGAACACACGCGCTGGGGCTACGGTATGCGCCGCGTCGACGTCGCCGAGGCGCTGCGTATCGAGCCAGGCCTGAGAATGCCGCCTGAGCAGGCGCTGTTCGTCGCCGAGGAGGGCATGGTCGAGCCGGTGGAGGCGGCGCGCGCCATGCTTGCCGCGGCCGGCGGCAAGGCGATGATGGGAACCCGCGTCGTGTCCCTTGTGACGCGGGGCGGCAAGGTGGCCGGCGCGAGGATCGCGGATGGAACGGTCGTCGAGGCGGACGAGACGGTGATTGCCGCCGGCACCGCGACGCAAAACCTGCTCGAAACGATCGGCGTCCCATTGAGGATGATCACGTCGCCCGGGCTGATCATGCATTCGACGGTGGCGCCGCAGCGCCTGCTCAACGGCATGGTGTTCGCCCCGCAATGCAACGCCCGCCAAACCCGTGAAGGCCGGCTGATCGCCGGTTCGGATTTCGCCGGGGCCGATCCAAAAGGCGAGGAGGAGCGGATGGCGCGCGAGCTGCTGGCGAGGGTCAAGGCGCTGGTGCGGGGAGCCGAAGACCTCGATGTCGGCTTCATCACCGTCGGGCACCGGCCGACACCGGCGGACGGATTTCCGGCGATCGGCCGTCCGGACGGCGTCGAAGGCCTCTATGTGACCGTGATGCATTCCGGGGTCACGCTGGCGCCGATCGTGGGGGAACTGGTCGCGCGGGAAATTGCCGAAGGCATTCGCGATCCCGACCTTGCGCCGTACGATCCGGGTCGGGCGGGGCTGCGCTAACCGGGAAGCCTTGCGGGGCTCCAAGCCCCCGTCGCCCTGAACGCCCTCCGTGTATCGCGCCTATTGAACGTGAAGCCCCTTACAAAGCAACCACCGTCTCGCCTGCGCGAAAATGGCTGGGCGGCGCGCCGATGACGCGCTTGAAGGCGCGGCTGAAGGAAGCCTCGGAATCGTAGCCGAGGCGTTTCGCCACGACGGAAATGCGCATCCGGTCGCGCACCAGCCATTGTCGCGCCTGGTGCATGCGCACTTGGGCAACGTAGCGCGCCGGCGTCTCGCCGACGACCGAGGCGAAGCGCTCGGCGAAACCCGAGCGCGAGGCGCCCATCAGCCGCGCCAGCGCCGCCACCGTCCAGTCGCGGTCCGGCTCAAGATGAATCGCCGCCAGCACGCGGCCGACATCCGGATTGCGCACCGCGGCGATCCAGCCGCTGGCGTCGCCGCAGCCCTTTTCCACCCACACGCGGATGATGCTGGCGGCCAGCACATCTGCCAGACGAGCCAGCATGCCGCCGGCGCCGACACGCTCGACGGTCACCTCCCGCGCCATCGCTTCCAGCAGGAAGGCGATGTTCGGCTCGATGGCGGCGAGCTCGTGCACCCACATCACGTCAGGCATCATGCTGAGCAGCGGATGCAGGCTGTCGACGTTGAAATGCATGCTGCCGCAGAAAAGGAGCGTGACCTCCCCCTCGCCGCCGCCGCAGACGTCGAAGACGTTGCCGCAGATCGGTGTCACCTCGTAACGCTTGATCGGGAGCGCCGTGACGTCGGGCTGGCTTGCCAGGATGTGTTCGGCGCCGCGCGGCAAAAGCACCGCATCACCCTCCTTCAATTCTACCCACTGCTTGCAGGGAGTGAGCAGCCAGCAGCCGCGGCGGCCAATGAAATGGAAACGCGCCGCCTCCTGCGCGGGGAACAGGATGGCCCAGGGCGCCGTCATCTGGCATCGGCCATAATCGACACCGTCAAGGCGCAGGCCGCGCAGCATCTGGGTAAGCGGGTCGCCGGAACCAGCCGGAATAGCTTTGGACGAATGGTCAAGCATTTTGGCTCTTCTAGCATGGAAACTCCAGCCGGTCACTCCTTATCTTGCACCGCACAAAAGGAGTGCTCGCAATGACCGATTCCCTCGCCGCAACGGCCGCCCAGGAGGCGGCCCCCCCGGACAATGAGGCCGCCGAGCGAACGGATGCCCTTTGGGCGGCCGTCGTTTCGCTTTCCCTTGGCGTCTTCGGCCTGGTGACCGCCGAGTTCCTGCCGGCCAGCCTGCTGACCCGCATCGCCCAAGACCTCGGCATCAGCGACGGCGCGGCGGGCCAGGCCGTCACCGCCACAGCCGTTGTCGGCGCCATCGCGGCACCGACCATCGCCATCGTCACCAAGAGCATCGACCGACGTATCGTCATGTGGACGTTCACGCTGCTGCTGATCGTCTCCAACGTGCTGGCAGCAACCGCTTCCGGTCTCACCACGCTGCTGATTGCCCGTGTCATCCTCGGCGTCGCGCTGGGCGGCTTCTGGTCGATGGCCGGCGCCATGGCGATGCGGCTGGTGCCGGCAAAACTGATGCCGCGCGCCATGTCGATCGTGTTTACCGGCGTGTCGGTAGCCACCGTCTGCGCCGCGCCCGTCGGCGCCTACATCGGCGAATTGTGGGGCTGGCGCGCCGCCTTCGGGCTGGCCGGCGTCGTGGCGGCGGTGACGCTTGTGGTGCAGATGCTTACCATTCCAAAACTGCCGCCCATCGGATCGCCCGGTTTGGCCGCTCTCGCCGGCCTGCTGGGGCGGCCGAGCGTGCGGATGGCGATCGCCGCCACGCTGCTGATCGCGTCCGGGCATTTCGCCGGCTTCACCTATGTCCGCCCATTCCTGGAGCAGGTGCCCGTGTTCGATGTCGAGACGATCTCGCTCGTCCTGCTGGCCTTCGGCGTCGGTGGCTTCTTCGGCAATCTGGCCGGCGGTTTCCTGATCGAGCGCAGCCTGAAAGCGAACATCGGCATCGGTGCGCTGGCAATCGCCGGCGCCGCATTGGCGCTGGTGGTCTACGGTTCGACGGATTGGGTCTCGGCCGCGGCCGTAAGCGCCTGGGGCTTCGCTTTCGGTATGCTGCCGGTGGGCTTGCAGACCTGGATGGTGCGCGCCGCGCCCGACGAGGCCGAGAGCGCCGGCGGGCTGCTGGTCACCGCCTTCCAGGTGGCCATCGCCGGTGGCGCGATCTTCGGCGGGCTCATCGTCGACGGGTTCGGCGCGCCGGCCGCCTTCGTCTATGCCGGCGCTGGCATGTTTTTGGGCGCGCTGCTCGTGTTTTCAGCGGGCGGCAGGGCGTTGCCGCGGGCCGTCTAGCCGCCTTGACCGATCGAGGCCTTGATCGCGCCAAGCTGCTTTTCGGCTCCGAGCGCGATCAACTGGTTCTCGCCACCGGTGGCCAGCAGCCGGTAGCCCATCTTCACGTAGCGGCCGGCAATCGCCGCGTCGACGACATAGATGCCGGTGTATTTGCCAGCCGCCCGCGCACGGGCAGCGACGGAGGCCACCGTCTCCATCATGTCTTCCAGCATGGAGTTGACGGTCTTGCCGCGGCTCCAGGCTATGGAGAAATCCGAAGGGCCAAGGAAGATGGCGTCGACGCCGGGCACCGCCAGGATGTCGTCAAGGGCTTCGAGCGCCTGACGCGTCTCGATCATGGCGAAGGCGAGCGTGCGCCCGTTGCTCTGTTCCAGCCAAGCCTGCATCGTGGTCTTGCCGTCGCGCGGCAACGCGTAGGTCGGGCCCCAGGAGCGTTCGCCGACCGGCGGATATTTCATTGCCGCGGCAAAACGGCGGGCGTCCTCGACGGAATTCACCATCGGCGCGATGACGGCGTCGGCGCCGAAATCCAGCGCCCGGCTCGCCATGTCGAAGCGGCCCACCGGGATGCGCACAATGACCGGTTTTTGGGCGCGCTTCACCGGCACGATCGAGCGCAGCACGCTGTCCTCGTGATGGCCGCCATGCTGCATGTCGAGCGTCACGGCGTCGAAGGGCTGGGCTGCCATGATCTCGACAGTGAGCGGGTCCGGCACGCCCGACCACGCCGTGACAACGACCTCGTCGGCGGCCAGCCGGTCTCTCAGCGACATTATTGTCTCCCTAAATCTGTCGGCGCCGAGATTGGCCCGGAAGCCGGCGAAAAGGCAAAGAAAAACCGCCCGTCACGCTGACGGGCGGATTGGTCCAGTCAGGACTGCGGTCAGCTATTCCGGACCTGTTCGAGAGCCTGCGCCATCAACTCGTCCATGGTGCGGCGGATCTGGTGTTCCGACTGGTCGACGCCGGCGGCCTCGAAATCACCCTTCACCTTGCGCAGCACATCGTGGTCGCCTGCTTCCTCGATATCGGAGACCACGACTTCCTTGGCGTAGGCATCGGCATCGGCGCCCGACTTGCCGAGTTTTTCGGCCGCCCAGAGGCCGAGCATCCTGTTGCGGCGCGCCGTGGCGCGAAAGCGCTGTTCCTCGTCGATCGCGAACTTGCGCTCAAAACCTTCCTCGCGGTCTTTCATGCTTGTCATGGTCGCTCCTCCGGCTGGGAATTCTGTTTCGTCGATCCCATATAAGGGGTTCGTCCGCACAAACCAAAACGTTGCGCCGGGGTCAATACAGGCAAGGATGCTGCGCTGCGGCAAATCGCGCCGGAAAGCCGTTGATTGCAGGGAAATGCCGATTGAGGAAATGTACGCTTTGCGTTAGAGACCGCCGTTGAAACCCAGGATCGCGCGCCCGGTCGCGCGAGTCGGAGGGTACGGGTATGATCCGCCTTCCAGTCAATCCAGAGAAACCGCTATGAAAAATCGCCGCCGAATCTACGAAGGCAAGGCCAAGATCCTTTATGAAGGACCGGAACCGGGCACGCTCATTCAGTTCTTCAAGGACGACGCCACCGCCTTCAACAAGAAGAAGCACGAGATCGTCGACGGCAAGGGCGTCATCAACAACCGCATCTCCGAGCACATCTTCAACCATCTGAACCGGATGGGCATTCCGACCCACTTCATCCGCCGCATCAACATGCGCGAGCAATTGATCAAGGAAGTCGAGATCATCCCGCTGGAAGTGGTGGTGCGTAACATCGCCGCCGGTTCGCTGGCAAAGCGCCTCGGCATCGAGGAAGGCACGGTGCTGCCGCGCTCGATCATCGAGTTCTACTACAAGGCCGACGCGCTCGACGACCCCATGGTCTCGGAAGAGCACATCACCGCCTTCGGCTGGGCTTCGCCGCAAGAGATCGACGACATCATGGCGCTGGCCATCCGCGTCAACGATTTCCTCTCCGGCCTGTTCATGGGCATCGGCATCCAGCTCGTCGACTTCAAGATCGAATGCGGTCGCCTGTTCGAGGGCGACATGATGCGCATCGTGGTGGCCGACGAGATCTCGCCGGACTCCTGCCGGCTGTGGGACGTGGCGACGCAGGACAAGCTCGACAAGGACCGATTTCGCCGCGACATGGGCGGATTGGTGGAAGCTTATCAGGAGGTCGCCCGCCGGCTCGGCATCATGAACGAGAACGAGCCGCCGCGCCCGACCGGCCCGATCCTGGTCGCCTCCGGCAACGGCAAGGGCAAGCCGCACTGAGCGGCTGCCCTCTCCCACATTCCAGCATCCTGCAAGGAACGACAGACTCGTGATCAAAGCCCGCGTCACCGTCACCCTCAAGAACGGCGTGCTCGACCCGCAAGGCAAGGCGATCGAAGGCGCGCTCGGCACGCTGGGTTTTTCCGGCGTCGGCCAGGTGCGGCAGGGCAAAGTCTTCGACGTTGAGCTCGATGGCACAGACACGGCGAAGGCCGAGGCCGACCTGAAGGCCATGTGCGAGAAGCTGTTGGCCAACACGGTGATTGAGAACTATAGTGTGACGCTTATCTGAGGTTGTGCCCGGAGGGCGCGATGGCGGAAGTCACGAATGAGTTGATCTATCGCGAGCTTCTGGTTCTTGAACAGGACGTCGTAAAGGTTCAGGCCAGTCTCGATGAAATTTTGGCTTTGCTTCGTGTGATCCGGCGCGAAGGCGACGTAGGCCGCGCAAAGATTGAGGCCACCAAGGCTCGGCTTGGCATCGGCAAGCTGCTACAGAAAGCACGATCTCCGTATGTGTCGGGTTGCTGAACATGGCGGAAGTCGACGGAGAACTGGTCTACGAGCTTCTCAGGCGGATCCAGTCCGACCTGTCGGAAGTGAAGTTCGACGTGCACGAACTGAAGAAGCGGATGACCGGTGCTGACGAAGCGCTTGCCGGCGTGAACCGCCGGCTGGACCACCAGGACGACCGGCTTGAACGCATCGAACGCCGCCTTGATCTTCACGAACTTGCGGAAGCGCAGAAACCTTATGGGCCGAAATGATCGCGGTGGTAATAAAATCGTCAGCCGAGAGGTGACGAATGCCGTTCAAGGTTGGTCGCGGTATCCAACTTTCGCCGTCGACAACTATCCACCCGATCTAACGTCTGCGTGCCGGCAAGATGTCGTGGACGGTTGCGTTAGACCAGTTCCGCGATAACCAGCAATCGGTAGATGCCCCTTAACCCGAGCAGAAGACTCATACCCGTCGCCATCACCACGGCGATAGATATGGGTTTTGGCGCGCGACTGAAGATGTCCGGGTATTTCGCATGCACGGCTAATATTTTGGCACGAATTGCGGGGTCGGCTGGGTAATCGTGGTAATCGCGGTTACAAACCAATTCCCGCCGCCAGAACAATGACATGGCAAGCACCAACCATGTCGAAAGAGCCAGGCAAGCACTTATGAGGTAAATTCGGACGAAAGTGAGCTTCCCGCTGACCTGACAGGCTTCGCTTAAGGTCATGCTCTGAGCATATCGGCCGGGCATCCAAAAACCGCTGTCGTTGGTGGCGCAAAATATCAGCAGTGAAAGCGACGACAGCGACAACAAAACCGGCTTGAGGTAGGCTACTCTGTTCTGGCGATCGACTGAAGCGTCAATCGCCAAGTGTAGCAATATGACGAATAGCACTGCGCTGATAGCCAGTGCGTAGATCATTTGTGCCATGATCACGTTTGCAAAAGAAGCGGTACACGCTCCAAGGTCAGTTTGCATAGAAAATTTGCGTGAGAAGGAAGAAGCGAAAACCCCGCCGGCCTGCCATAGGAATGAATAGACAAAGGCAGTGGTCAGCAATACGATCGAGCCGGATACCGAAAAGGCCGAGCGGCTGTCGTCAAACTTTAGTTCCCAGCCGCTTTTCAATCTCTTGATCCCTGTACGGTCTATGTATAAGCGATAAGAAGCATTCCTTAACCCTTGGTTGAGTTGCATGCACTTCTGACGCGTGGAACGCTTGAAGTCGTCCAGCCGATGCCTTGCCTTGAAACGCCACTGCCCCGGTCTGCGGGCGATGCGTCCAATGGCTCGCAAGGAGCACTCGCGAATGCGTTTGCCGCTTGACCCGCCGAAGCCTTGCCGCTAGCGCAACCTTTTAGTCGCCACTCGAATCGGACCGTGAGTGATGAAATCCGCCGTCGTCCTGCTCCCTGGCCTCAACCGCGACCGCGACATGATCGCGGCGCTGACAAAAATTTCCGGAAAGCCGCCGCTCACCGTCTGGCAGACCGAGACGGAGATCCCCGATGTCGATCTGATCGTCATCCCCGGCGGGTTCTCGTACGGCGACTATCTGCGCTGCGGTGCGATCGGGGCGCGCAAGCCGGTGATGCAAGCGGTCGCCGAAAAGGCGAAAAAGGGCGTCCCGGTGATCGGCGTCTGCAACGGCTTTCAGATTCTGCTCGAGGCCGGTTTGCTGCCGGGCGCGCTGATGCGCAACACGTCGCTGAAATTCGTCTGCCGCGAGGTGAAAATGTCGGTGGCCAACGCCAACACGCTGTTCACCCGCAACTATGCGCCCGGCCAGATCATCCGCACGCCGGTCGCCCATCACGACGGCAATTTCTTCGCCGACGCGGAGACGCTTGCCCGCATCGAGGGCGACGGCCAGGTGGTCTTCCGCTACGCCGAGGGCACGAACCCGAACGGCTCGATCAACGATATCGCCGGGATCATGAACGAGAACGGCAATGTGCTGGGGCTGATGCCCCACCCGGAAGACCTGATCGAGGCGGCGCATGGCGGCATCGACGGCCGCGGCCTGTTTGAGAGCGCACTGGGCATCGCCGCCTGATTTTTCCGAAACAATCGCAGCACATACAGGGACAATCGATGCGACTGAGACAAGCCGCCCTGCCCCTCCTTGCGCTGGCGCTCGCGGCCTGCCAGGCGCAGCCCGCCAAGGTCACGACGAGTTCCGGCGGCAAAAGTGCTTCCCTGCGCGCCATGGAGGTCGTGGCGACGGCGGCGCACAAATGCTGGTTCGCCTCCAAGGACCCGGCTTTCCGATCCTATCGTTTCGCCAATGAGCTGAATTCGATGACGGGCACGCCGCGCTTCCTGCTGGTGCCGTCGAAAAATTTCGGCGGAAAGCCGCTGCTTGTCGTGCAGGCACAGGGAAGTTCGTCTCGTGTCGATGCGTTCGGGCCGCTGATGAGCGAGCCGGTCGGCGTCCGGATTTCCGGCGATCTCAAGCGCTGGACGGCGGGCGACATGTCCTGCGGCGCGGCCGCCTGACGGGCGCCTCGCGGCGGAGCGTCTTAGGGCCGACCATAGAACTGGTCGCGTCCCCAAAAAAGATACGCGCCCAGATTGAACCATTCCGCCGGTGGATTGTGGCTGCGGCGAAGTCCCCGCCATCAGGCGGTGCCGCAACCGGCGGAAAGGTTCAATCTGGACGCTTTCGGATAATGAGGATTGGCCAAAGCGCCACCCCTCACTGCCAGGGACGCCGCAGCCCCTCGTAGTCCGCATCGGCTCTGGAGAGACCGATATCCTTCAACTGGTCATCTGTCATTTCCAGCAGAGCCAGCCGGCCGCGCCGCCGCTCCAACATCGCCGACAGGCTTTCGGCCGCAGCGCCGATGATGCGCAGGACGTGCGTGCCGAAACCCGCGGTCGGCGCCGACGTCTGGGATAATGTCTTCATTGTGCTCATTGTGATACCCTCTCGATTGATTGTCACCATTGACAGTGACAATCTTTTGAATTGACTCCATTGCAATGACAAGATATCAAATTGTCCCCATGACAAATTGGCTTCCCGATCTCTCAAAAGGCACCGGCCCGCTTTATCTGCGCCTGGCGGACCAGATCGAAACCGATATCGGCGACGGCGCGTTGCCGCCGGGCGAAAAGCTTCCGCCGCAGCGGAACCTCGCCTTCGATATCGGTGTGACGATCGGCACGGTGACCCGTGCCTATGCGGTGGCGCGCGAGCGCGGGCTGGTGAGCGGCGAGGTCGGACGTGGCACCTATGTGCTCGATCGCAATGTCGAGGATCCGCCTGCCCGGAGCGCGGCGCAGCCCCTGCCCGAGCGGCTGGCGATCATCCCGGAAGCGACGCCGGCTCAGATCAAGATCAGGATGGACACAACGTCGGCCCCGGATGTCGGCCAAGCGGCGATTATCCACGACCTGCTCGGCCAGATCACCCTGAAACATGCCGATAAGATCGGCGACTATACGCGAAGCTGGCCGCAGGAATGGCGCGACGCGGGCCGAAAGTGGCTGGCGAATGGCGACTGGGCGCCGGATGCGCAGACGATCGTGCCGACCACCGGCGTGCACGCGGCGATCATGGCCGTCATCGCCGCCGTCACCGCACCGGGCGACAAGATCGCCTTCGAGCAACTCACTTATGCCTCGATCTCGCGCAGCGCCAATCTGATCGGCCGGCGCAGCGTCGTGTTTGCGAATGACGGACAGGGCGCCGACGCCGAGGATTTCGAGCGGCTGTGCGCGCAGCAGCACCCGAAACTGGTCTTCCTGATGCCGGCCATGCAGAACCCGACGCTTTCGGTCGTGCCCAGCGAAAGGCTGAAGGCGATCGTCGAGGTGGCGCGCAAATACAATGTATGGCTGATCGAGGATGCGATCTACGCCACGCTTCTCGAACCCAAATACACCACGCTCGCCTCCTTGGCGCCGGAGCGGACTTTCCATGTCGGCGGCCTGTCGAAGGCGGTGGCGGCAGGGGTGCGTGGCGGATTTGCCGCCTGCCCCGCCCATATGGCGCCGCGCGTGCAGACGGCACACAAGATGGTGACCGGGGGCCTGCCCTTCATCCTGGCGGAACTGACCGCGCAACTCATCAATGCAGGCCATGCCGAGGTGATCCGCGATAAAGTGCGCCGCGAGATTGCCGAGCGCGAGGCGATCGCCCGGCGCATCTTCCAGGGGTTCGATTTCAGCTCGCATCGCAACATTCCCTATCTCTGGCTAAAACTGCCGGAGCCGTGGCTGTCGGGCACTTTCAAGCAGGTGGCCGCGAATGAGGGCGTGCTGATCGACGACGAGGACGAATACAAGCCGGCGCGCGCCGAAAAAGTGTTCCACCGCGTCCGCATCGGATTTTCGATGCCGTCGAAGCGCGAGCAGGTCGCCGGCGGCTTCAACACGCTGCGCCGGCTGCTTGATCATGGCAGCGCGGGTTACGACAGCTACGGCTGAGTTTTTTCGGCGACGATCGTGGTGATCAACGCCTATTTTCGGTGATTGCCGGCAAATGCCGCCGTCAGCCCCAACCCGATGAACATCACGCCGCTAACGTAGCGCTCGACATTGAGATACGTCTTGCTGCGCTTCAGCCAGCCGCCGGCCGCACTTGCGGCCAGCGCATAGCAGCCATCGCTGATGAAACCGAGCAGCGTGAACAGCAGGCCGAGGAAGGCAATCTGCATGGCGATGTGGCCGCGGCTCACATCGACGAACTGCGGCAGGAAGGCGAGGAAGAACAGCGCCGTCTTCGGGTTAAGCAGGTTGACGATGAAACCGTCGCGGAAAAGCCGCGCATAATCGGCGCGCGGCGTCTCGGCCTCGAAGTCGATCGGTTCCACGCGGCCGAAAATCTTTTTCAGGCCGATCCAGATCAGATAGGCCGCGCCCGCATATTTGACGATGCTGAAGGCAAGCGCCGAGGATGCGAGCAGGGCCGACAGGCCGAGCGAGGCGGCGAGCACATGCACCAACGTGGCGGAATGGATGCCGACGTCCGAGACGAAGCCGGCAAGCCTTCCCTGCTCGATCGAGCGGGCGACGATGTAGAGCACAGTCGGTCCCGGCGTGACCAAGAGCACGAGCGCGGCAACGATGAACAGTCCAAGACTAGCCGTGCCGGGTATGACGATTTCCATGATGCACCTCGCGCCGCAATGATTGGTCCAAACGTTAGAGGGGAGTCCTGACCGATCGCGGGACTTCGGACGCTAGCGAAATTAGGAATGACGGGCAACGGCCACTGCAAATGCGGTGACAAGTCCAGCGGATGTGGGTTTCGCACGCATTTGACCGCGCCGGGGATGCCAATCTCGCGCGCTTGCTATATGAAGCGCCCAGCCCTCCCCCGGAAACAAGAGCACGACCTGCCCTCGATGACCATTTCCAATTCCGTAGCGATTACGCCCGAGCTTGTCGCCTCCCATGGGCTGAAACCCGACGAATACCAGCGCATCCTCGCTCTCATAGGCCGCGAGCCGACATTCACCGAACTCGGCATCTTTTCGGCCATGTGGAACGAGCATTGCTCGTACAAAAGCTCGAAGAAATGGCTGCGCACGCTGCCGACCAAGGGCGAGCGGGTGATCCAGGGGCCAGGCGAAAATGCCGGCGTGGTCGACATCGGCGACGGCCAGTGCGTGGTCTTCAAGATGGAGAGCCACAACCATCCCTCCTATATCGAGCCCTACCAGGGCGCGGCGACCGGCGTCGGCGGCATTTTGCGCGACGTCTTCACCATGGGGGCGCGGCCGATCGCTGCGATGAACGCGCTGCGATTTGGCGAGCCGGACCACCCGAAGACAAGACATCTGGTTTCCGGCGTGGTTTCCGGCGTCGGCGGTTACGGCAACGCCTTCGGCGTGCCGACGGTCGGCGGCGAGGTCAATTTCGACGCCCGCTACAACGGTAACTGCCTCGTCAACGCCTTCGCGGCGGGGCTGGCGCGCACCGACGGCATCTTCCTGTCCGAGGCGAAGGGCGTTGGCCTGCCGGTCGTCTATCTCGGCGCCAAGACCGGGCGCGACGGCGTCGGCGGCGCGACGATGGCATCCGCCGAATTCGACGACACGATCGAGGAAAAGCGACCGACCGTGCAGGTCGGCGACCCGTTCACCGAAAAGTGCCTGCTGGAGGCCTGCCTGGAGCTGATGGCATCGGGCGCGGTCATCGCCATCCAGGACATGGGCGCGGCCGGCCTCACCTGCTCGGCGGTCGAGATGGGCGCCAAGGGCGACCTCGGCATCGAGCTCGACCTAGACAAGGTGCCGGTGCGCGAGGAGCGCATGAGCGCCTATGAGATGATGCTGTCGGAGAGCCAGGAGCGCATGCTCATGGTGCTGAAGCCGGAGTTGGAACAGCAGGCCGAGGCGATCTTCCACAAATGGGGTCTGGATTTCGCCATCGTCGGCAAGACCACGGACGATTTGCGTTTCCGCGTGATCCACAGGCAAGAGGAAGTCGCCAATTTGCCGATCAAGGAGCTTGGCGACCAGGCGCCGGAATACGACCGGCCGTGGACGGAGCCGAAGGCGCGCGCGCCGCTGCCGGCCGGCGACGTTCCAGAAATGGACGTGGCCGATGCGCTGCTAAAAATGCTTGGCGGTCCGGATCTTTCCAGCCGGCGCTGGGTTTGGGAGCAATATGACACGCTGATCCTTGCCAACACGCTGCAGATTCCCGGCGGTGACGCCGGCGTGGTGCGCATCGACGGGCATCCGACCAAGGCGCTCGCCTTCTCGTCCGATGTGACACCTCGCTATTGCGAGGCCGATCCGTTCGAAGGCGGCAAGCAGGCGGTGGCCGAATGCTGGCGCAACCTGACCGCGACGGGCGCGCTGCCGCTGGCCGCCACCGACAATTTGAATTTCGGCAATCCCGAGAGGCCCGAGATCATGGGCCAGTTCGTCAAGGCGGTGCAAGGCATCGGCGAGGCCTGCCGGGCGCTGGATTTCCCGATCGTTTCGGGCAACGTCTCGCTCTACAACGAGACCAACGGCCAGGGGATTCTGCCGACGCCGACCATCGGCGGCGTCGGCCTGATCGCCGACTGGTCGAAGATGGCGCGCATCGGTTTTTCGGCCGAGGGCGAGGCGATCATCCTGGTCGGCGCGCCGGCTTCCTGGGGCACACATCTCGGCCAGTCCATCTATCTGCGCGACCTTTTCGGCCGCGCCGACGGCCCTCCCCCGCCGGTCGACCTCGCCCATGAAAAGCGCGTCGGTGACCTTGTGCGCTCGCTGATCGAGCGCGGCGTCGCCACCGCCGTGCACGACATTTCGGACGGCGGACTGGCCGTGGCGCTCGCCGAGATGACGATGATGGGCGGCATCGGCGCCACCGTGAACCAGCTCAAGGATCTGTCGCCGATCCCCGTCTTCTTCGGCGAGGACCAGGGCCGCTACCTCGTCACCATCCCACGCGAAAAGGTCGACTGGTTCCTCGGCGAATTCCTGAAGGACAGCGGCGTGTTCGCGCCGTGGATCGGCGTCACGGGCGGGCGCGAACTGAAGCTCGGCGATGCCCGAGCGATTTCCGTTGACGACCTCCGGGCCGCGCATGAAGGCTGGTTTCCGAAGTTCATGAATGGAAACTAGGACAAGGACCTTTCTGCTGGCGTTCTGCCTGGCGGGGTTCTGGATAGGCGTCTTCGTCTGCTGGTTCGCAGGACCACCGGTCGTCTGGGCGCTGACGACCTTAGGTTCGGATGCCTGCAACGGCGTGTCGGATGCGGCGATCCGGGCGCAAGCCTGGCAGAACATGGGTGTGATCGGCCTGGCCTGCGGTTTCTATGGGCTGCCCATCGTCTTTCTGGTCCTGATGAGTTTCGTCCAGACGGCCAGGGAACCCCGACCTTTTCCGCGGGCGGCGGTGGTCCTATACTTGGTGTCGATCACGATGACGGCTGCGATATCGTATGGTGACGCCGTGGGTTGTGGTGGCGGCGATCTCCGCGCATTCCCGCCTTTCGTCTCGCTCCTTCTCTCCACCGTGTCCGTCGTGAGCAATGTCTGCCTGGTCGTGGTATCGATCTTCACGGCACGCGCATATGTCATGGAGCCGGATTGATTTGCCGTTGATGCCGATACGATAGTCGCCTACGTCTCATGTCGAGCAGAGGAGATCGCCGCTTTGGCCATGGACGCGCACGACATCGAGAAACTGATCAAGGAAGGCATTCCGGACGCCAAGGTGACGATCCGCGACCTCGCCGGCGACGGCGATCATTATGCCGCCGAGGTCGTGGCGGAGAGTTTTCGCGGAAAGAGCCGCGTCCAGCAGCACCAGATGGTTTATGAGGCGCTGAAGGGCAATATGGGCGGCGTGTTGCACGCATTGGCATTGCAGACCAGCGCGCCGGAGTGAACAGACGAACTCAATTTTCGAATACGAATAAGGCTGGCGGCCTAGTTTTTCGCAAACGCCGAGATGATCGGCCCGACCGGATATTTTCCGCCCAGCAAGGTCTTTTCACCGTTCGACAGCGTCGAGATCGCGCCGTCGAGGAACAGTGCGTTCGGGCAGCCGAGTTCATCGCGGAACAGCCGCGCGAAACTGCCGAGGCTGACTTCCGACATCGAGATGGCCAGCACCACCGTGTCCGGGTCGCGCACGCCGACCCCGTTCCTCGTGTATTTCGACGTGCCGTCCGGCAGGAATTTTGGATGGATCGCGCCGTCGATCACCAGCATGGGGCCGGATTGCGTCGCGAATTTCACTGCTGGGCGTTCTGCCAGAAATTTCCCTGTCTCCATAACCGCAGCCTTATCGTCCTCACCGATCAAAAAAATGCCGTTCGGCTTGAGGTAGAAATTGCCCTCGCCGTCCGCTGCTTCGACCGGCGACAATTCCCTTCCGCTCTCGACCAGCAGGCCGACCGGGCCGAGCCCTTCATGATACATGCCGGCGTTCATTGCGAGTTGCACGGGCCTGCCGGCGGCCGCCATTGCCCGGTCGAAGGCGTCGAGCGAGCCGTAAGCCTTTCCGTCAGGGGCGGAATGACGGATGGCGACCTCATGGGTGCGCAGATCGACCTCGCAGACGATGTAGGCGGCTTGATCGAAAGACGTTTCGCGGCACGGCGCCGGCAATTCGGCAAGGTCGAATGGCGCGCGCAGACGAGCCGCCTCTAAACGCCAGAAGGCAAGCGCCGCGCCGAGGCAAGCGACAACCAGGACAATCGCGGCAACAGCTTTCCAGTACACGCGAATTGCGCTCCGATCCGGTCTACTCTCCGCAAAAATCCACACATTGCGCCATTTCGATGATCCGGCGCCGCTGGACCAGACGGAAAGAGGCGCGGCGTCTTGTTTCGGGTCGTCTATCGGTTTATTTGAGTGTCATGTTTCGAGCCCGACTCCCAGCGGGCGTGAAAGGGCGATCCATGAGCGGAATCAACGACTACATCGACAGTGAAGTGAAGGGCAACGACGTCGTTCTCTTCATGAAGGGCACTCCGGGCTTCCCGCAGTGCGGTTTCTCGGGTCAGGTCGTGCAGATCCTCGACTATCTCGGCGTCGACTACAAAGGCGTCAACGTGCTGACCTCCAACGAACTGCGCCAGGGCATCAAGGAATATTCCAACTGGCCGACCATCCCCCAGCTTTATGTGAAGGGCGAGTTCGTCGGCGGCTGCGACATTATCCGCGAAATGTTCCAGGCGGGCGAGTTGCAGGGTTATTTCGAGGAAAAAGGCGTCAGCGCCAGCAGCGCCGCCTGATCCCGGACCCGGCCGGGCCGGGTTCTCCAACGCTTGAATCGCAAATGCGCCGGCCCTCCGGCGCATTTCGTTTTGCCGCCACACCGGAGCCTTCCGATGGACCAGCAGACCTCCGCGAGCAAGCAGCTTGCGTTCCCGCTTCCCCGCTGGGAATTCATCGCACTGGCCGCCGCGCTCATGGCGCTCAACGCGCTGGCGATCGACATCATGCTGCCCGGTCTCCAGCAGATCGGCGCCAGCCTGGGCGTAGAGAACGAGAACCACCGGCAATATGTGATCACCGCCTATTTCGCCGGCATGGCCTCTGCGTTGCTTGCCTATGGCCCGGCGTCGGATCGCTTCGGCCGGCGGGGGCCGCTGCTGTTCGGCCTGACGGTCTATCTGCTCGCCGCCTTCGCAGCGGCGTTTTCACCCAATTTCGAGACGATGCTGGCGCTGCGTTTCATCCAGGGCATCGGCGCCGCCTCGACCCGGGTCATCGCCGTCTCGATGGTGCGTGACCGCTTCGGCGGACGCCAGATGGCCGAGATCATGTCGCTGATCTTCATGGTGTTCATGATCATCCCGGTTGTGGCGCCGAGCATCGGCCAGTTGATGATGCTGTTCGCGAACTGGCATTTTATCTTCATCTGCATGGGAACCATCGCCGTGGCGATAGCCCTGTGGGCGGCTGTGCGCCTGCCGGAGACGATGCATCCCGAGGATCGACGGCCGTTCACGCTTTCGTCGGTCGGCCAAGCCTTCGGCATCGTGCTGACGACGCGTGTGTCGCTCTGGTATACGCTGGCCTCGATGACGGTATTCGGCGCGTTGTTCGGTTTCATCAATTCCGCCCAGCAGGTCTATGTCGGCATCTACGGGCTCGGCGTGTGGTTCCCGGTCGTGTTTGCCTGCATCGCCGGACTGATGGCGGTGTCCTCCTTCCTGAATTCACGGCTGGTCATGCGCTGGGGCATGCGCCGCCTGTCGCATGCGGCGCTGATCGGGTTCTTCCTCGTCAGCCTCATTTGGCTCGTATGGTCGCTGTTCGGGCAGGTGCCGCTGCTGGTTTTCGTGGCACTGTTCGCGGCCGCCATGTTCCAGTTCGGTTGGATCGGATCGAACTTCAACGCACTCGCCATGGAGCCGCTCGGCCATATCGCCGGATCGGCATCGTCGGTGCAAGGATTCATCCAGACGCTGGGCGGCGGCCTCGTCGGCGCCTTCATCGGCCAGTCCTTCGATGGCACGACAACGCCGCTCGCAGCGGGCTTCTGCGGCGTCGCCGGTCTTGGCATCGTCATGGTGCTGATCGCCGAGCGCGGAAAACTGTTCCGCCCGCAGCATGACACGAAGAAGCCGGGCGCGGATACGATGGGCCACTGAACCGACCCGTAAATACATATCGCGTACTTTCAGGCCGACATGGGCGCCGGAAAGTCGCCCAAACTCAGACCGTCAAGATCAATCCGCCCAGAGCGCACGGCGGATTTCCTGCCAGCTCTCCTTGTCGGGGGAAGCGAGCAGCCCGCCGCCGACATGCGACGGCAGATAGGCGGAGCCATCTAGCCGAGCACAATAGCCGCCGGCCTCGGCATGGATCAACGTGCCGGGCAAATGGTCCCACGGCATCAGCTTCATGTAGACGACGAAATGCGCGTTGCCGGTCGCCAGCAGGCGGTATTCGTGCGCGGCGCAGCGGAAGTTGAAATGCGCGTTGAACTTCGCCTGGTTGCGGGCGAGCATGGTGCGCTCCGGCTCCTTGGCATAGTGCCAGGAGACCGCGCCGTTCATAGCCGAGACCGGCAGCGCCGGCGTGACACGGCACGGCTCCAGCCGCCCGTCTCCATGGCGGATGTGAGCGCCGCCGCCCTTCACCGCCATGATGAAATCCCTGCCGACCGGATCGTGGATGATGCCGGCCACCGTCTCGCCTTTAACGACGACGGCCAGCATGACGCCGAACAGCGGCATTCCCGAGGCGAAGTTCAGCGTGCCGTCGACCGGATCGATCACGAAGGCCAGGTCGGCATCACCGAGCCCGTTAAGCACCGAAGCGTCGGCGGCGTGGGCTTCCTCGCCAACAACCAGCGCGGTGGGAAACCGCTCCTTCAGCCGCGCCGTGATGAAGCGTTCGGCGTTGACGTCGGCCTCGGTCACGAGGTCGGTGGCCGATGTTTTCTGGCGGATGTCCTCGGCGCTGAGTCGGCGCCAGCGCGGCATTATCTCCACCGCGGCAGCCTCGGCCAGAAGCGCGGTCAGCCAATCGACCGTCTTGTCGTCAAAATGCATGGACATGTCTCGCTATTATCGGGTGAGAGCGGCGAAGTCGAAGAGCGACCGGTCGAGCAGATGCGAAGGCCTGACATTGGCGAGCGCCCGGATCATCGTGTCCTTGCGGCCCGGCATCCTTCGTTCGATGTCGTCGATCATAGCCTTCATGGCGTTGCGCTGCAGGCCGTCCTGGCTGCCGCAGAGATCGCAGGGAATGATCGGGAAGCGCATCGCCTCGGCGAAGCGCGCAAGATCGGCCTCGGCGCAGAAGGCCAATGGCCTGAGCACCATCACATCGCCCTCGTCGTTGAGCAGTTTCGGCGGCATGGCCGCCAGCCGGCCGCCGTGGAAGAGATTCATGAAGAAGGTTTCAAGGATGTCTTCGCGATGGTGGCCGAGCACCAGTGACGAGCACCCCTCCTCCCGCGCGACCCGGTAGAGATGGCCGCGCCTCAGCCGCGAGCAGAGCGAGCAATAGGTCGCGCCCTCGGCGATCTTGTCGGTGACGATTGAATAGGTGTCGCGGTATTCGATGCGGTGCGGAATTTCGTAACGGTCGAGGAATTCAGGCAGGATGTGCTTGGGAAAATTCGGCTGGCCCTGGTCGAGATTGCAGGCGATAAGGTCGACCGGCAGCAGGCCGCGCCACTTCAGGTCGAGCAGGACAGCCAGAAGGCCGTAGGAATCCTTGCCGCCCGACAGCGCCACCAGCCAGCGTTCGCCAGGACGCACCATGCCAAAATTCTCGATCGCCTCGCGCGCCTGGCGCAGCAGCCGCTTGCGCAGCTTGTTGAAGGCGACGGAGGACGGAACGTCTCGGAACAGCGGATGATAGCTGTCGGCCTGGTCGTCGTCGGCCGATTGGCTATCCAGCGCGAACGGCCTGTCGATTGTCCCGAGATCCATGCGTCGGCGTCTTCCAGTTTCGGCCGAAAGCCCCAGAGGGCAGCGAGCGGCCCCTTCGATATTCCCGACCGGCCGCCAGGCGCAAGGCCAAACCGTCGATTAAGGCCGAATATGTCACCGCCCAAAATAAAAGAGCGGCGGGAGGCCCGCCGCTCGAAAGATGTCGCTGTAGCCGAAAAGATCAGCGCGAGTAGAACTCGACCACCAGGTTCGGTTCCATCTGCACCGCGAACGGCACGTCGGCTAAGCCAGGAACGCGAGTGAAGGTCGCGGTCATCTTGTTGTGGTCGGCCTCGATGTAGTCAGGAACGTCGCGCTCGGCGAGCTGCACCGATTCCAGCACGATGACGAGCTGCTTCGACTTCTCGCGCACCTCGATCACGTCGCCGGCCTTGCAACGGTACGAGCCGATGTTCACGCGCTTGCCGTTGACGTTGATGTGGCCGTGGTTGACGAACTGGCGGGCGGCAAAAATCGTCGGCACGAATTTGGCGCGGTAGACGACGGCGTCGAGGCGCGATTCCAAGAGGCCAATCAGGTTTTCCGACGTGTCGCCGCGGCGGCGGTCGGCTTCCTCATAGGTCTTGCGGAACTGCTTTTCCGAAACGTCGCCATAGTGGCCCTTGAGCTTCTGCTTGGCGCGGAGCTGGAGGCCGAAGTCGGAAAGCTTGCCCTTGCGGCGCTGGCCGTGCTGGCCGGGGCCGTATTCACGCTTGTTGACCGGGGATTTCGGGCGGCCCCAGATGTTTTCGCCGAGACGGCGGTCGATCTTGTATTTCGCGGATTCGCGCTTGCTCATCGCATTCCCTTTCAAAAAGACCACCCGAAGCCCATGCTCCGGGTGAAGGAAACGCGCCCTCCTCTGGCCTCCTTTTTCGAGACCTGACAGGACCTTCCACGCACGCTTTGCGGAAAAGACCCACGGGACACGTCAAATAAGACGCCGGACCTTTCGGCCCGGCGATGGCGGCGAGATAGGCGAAATCGTCCCCGCTGTCAACAAACAGTCGCAATGCGGGGACCGCAAGGCGGACTGACCCTTGCTCGTGCCCGGCGGCGAGGGGGAACCGCGCCGCCGGACGGTTTCGTGTCACGTCTACTTCTTCTGCAGCCGTTCGCCGATCTTCGATGCGTAGTTCATGACGTGGAAGGTGTAGTTCTCCTCCACCGTCCCCTGAAACAGATGCGACCAGGGCCCGATAGCATAGATGCCCAGGTCTTCGCCGCCATGCGTCTCGCTGCCGAGCGGGACATAGGAGGGCTGGACGAAGTCCGGCTTCATCGTCTGTTCCGAAGTCAGCATCGGCCGCTCCATCGGTTTCTCCGAGCCGCCGGGCCCGTTGGCGAAGCCGATCGTCGTGTAGGTCTTGCCGTCCTTGCCGTAGATCGGCTCGTCGTCGACGCCTACCGAAATGCCGAGGATAGGGTTGCCGCGCTTGGCGTAGCCGGAGATGGTCAGCGTATGGCTGTGATCGCCGGTCACCACGATCAGCGTCTCATCCAGATTGACCTTGCGCAGGATCGCCTTGACGGCCTCGTTCATCGCCGCGCCGTCCGACAGCGTGCGGTAGGCATTGGATTCGTGGCTGGCATGGTCGATGCGGCCGCCCTCGACAAGCAGTACGTAGCCCTCCGGATTCTTCGAAAGAATGTCGATCGATTTCTCGGCCATTTCGGCGAGCGAAGGTTCGCCGGCCTTATCGCCCCGCCGGTCGTGCTCGTATTGCATGTGAGACGGCTCGAACAGACCGAGCAAATGGTCAGTCTTGGACGGATCGATCGCTGAGAACTGCTCCGCGTTCCAGACATAGGCGCCCTTGTCACCGTAGCGATCGAGCCAAGCCTTGGTCAGATCCTTGCCGTCTTTGCGCCGGCCTTTTTTCTTCTCCGCATCCCCATACTCGGCGTCATTGGCCCCAGCCGGCATGAAATAGGCGCGGCCGCCGCCCATCGCGACTTCAAGACCGTCGCCATATTTCATCTCGACCAGTTGCCGGGCGATATCGGCACAGCCGCCGGCAACCGCCTCGGGCGTCATCTCGGCGTCGGACTCCCAGTCGCGGTCGGCGATATGGGCGTAGGTCGCGCCGGGCGTAGCGTGGGTCAGGCGGGCCGTGGTGATGGCGCCGGTCGACATGCCAAGCGTCTCCGCCATTTCCCAAAGCGTGGTTACCTGCTTGGTCTTCTGGTCCTCGCAGGAACCGAGTTTGGCCGTATGATTGAGGCCCATCAAATCGTTGATTGTCTTGACGCCCGTGGTCATGGCAACCGCGCTCGGCGCCGAATCCGTGATCTGGGCGTCGGCAGAATAGGTCTTCGACGCTGCCAGGTGCGGAAACGCCTCCCATGCCAGCACGTTCGATTCGCCGTCTACGCCGCGCTGTTGCCCTTCGAAGATGCGCGTCGCGGTGACTGTAGAGAAGCCCATGCCGTCGCCAACGACCAGGATGACGTTCTTGGCCTGGTTGGTATTCTTCTGACGTTTCAGGATCTCCGTGAGCGCACTGTCAGCCTGTTTGAAATAAGGATCATCCCCCTGCACCAGCCGGGCATCCTCCGCGCGCACGATTCCTGTCGCAGCCACGCCCGCGAACGCAAGCAAGGCGGGCCGAATGAGCCGTTTCCATTTTGTCTTCACCATGTCCTCCACAAGGCGTTGGCCCCCGCCTCCGGACAATCTTAGCCCGCTAACGATGTCTATCAATCACTAAATATGTGAGAGGTACAAGATAATTTCGTGGAGGTTTGGTGACCGAACAAACTGCGCCCGCCGCTCCGGCAGAAGATATGTTGCGGTGAAACGCCCTGGCAGGCCGCTGGCGCTGAGACAGGGCGCCAAGTGGACCGCCGGCGCGGCCAGACTGAAGCTAGCCCTACGACTTCTTCTCCGGCAACCCCTTGCGTTTCGTCTCAGCGAATTCCTCGAGTTGCTTCTCGCTCATGGACTCATACATTCCCTTGGAAGCGCCCTTCAATTCGCTCTTTTTTGTTTCGCCGCGCTTGGCGGAAAGGGCGGCGCCGGCCGCCTTCTGCTGTGCTTTCGACTTGGCTGGCATGGCCTGTCTCCTTGTTCCCGATTCAGCCAAACGCGCGGGTACACGCCAGGTTCCGAAGCCGTCGACGGATCGAATACACACGCTAACACTTTGTAATCATTGTATTTAGAGCGTTTCTAACCTGCGGTTTTACTTGACATTGCATGTCACCTTTATATGGTGCGGCCAATTTCGCGCAGCCGCTTGACGGCCCAATGGATCAGAAAAGGTCTCGCCATGACGTTCTCCCGCCTAGTGGCTGTTGCGGTGTACGCCGCCGCCTTGCTTGCAAACGTCGCGGCAACCTCCGCATCGTTTGCCGACGAAAAGTCTTTTACGCTGACCATCCAGGATCATCGCTTCAAGCCGCAGACGCTGACCGTGCCGGCGGGCGAGAAGTTTTCCCTGGTGGTCGTCAACGCCGATCCCACGTCGGAAGAATTCGAAAGCAACGATTTCCACGTCGAGAAGGTGATCAGCGCCGGCAAGCAGATGACGTTCCACGTCGGACCGCTGTCGGCCGGCAGCTACGGCTTCTTCGGCGAGCGGCACAAGGACACGGCCGTCGGCAACCTCTTCGCGGAGTGAGCGCCGTGCTCTCGACCTTCGTCATCGTCTTCCGCGAGACCCTGGAAGCGGCGCTTATCGTCGCGATTGTGATGGCCGCCAGCAAGGGCATCGCCGGCCGTGGCGGCTGGGTCGCAGCGGGCGTCGCCGCCGGCCTGCTGGGCTCGGCGGTGGTTGCGTTTTTCGCCAACGGCCTTGCCGACCTTTTTGAGGGCAACGGCACGGAAGTCTTCAACGCCGGGGTATTGCTAATCGCCGTGGCGATGCTCGGCTGGCACCAGATGTGGATGAGCGCGCATGCCGCCGAACTGGCCGGCCAGAGCCGCGCCGTCGGCCGCGCCGTCAAGGAGGGCGGCAGGCCGCTTTCGGCGCTGGCGATCATCTGCGCGGTCGCGATTTTGCGGGAGGGATCCGAGACCGTGCTTTTCCTGTACAGTCTGGCGATCGACGGCGAGATGACGGTCGCCTCGATGCTGCAAGGCGGGCTGCTGGGCGTGGCCGCCGCAGCCCTTGTTGGCTGGCTGTTCTATACCGGGCTGCTGCGCGTGCCGCTGAAGCATATTTTCAGGGTGACGGGCGTGATCATCATCCTGCTCGCCGCCGGGCTTGCCGCGCAGGCCGCGGCCTTCCTCGTTCAGGCCGGTTGTTTGCCGGCGCTCGGCTACGACATCTGGAACACGTCCGAGATCCTGCCGCAGACGAACGCAGTCGGTTTGCTGCTGCACATACTGATCGGCTATGTCGCGCGGCCGGAAGGCATCCAAATTGTCGCCTACGTCGCGACCGTGGCGGCAATCCTCTTCGGTTCGGCTGTTATCAAGCGGTCACAGGCACGGCCGGTTGCGGTGTGACAGTAAGGCCAAATCCCTGCATCAGGCGGCGCTCGGCAAATCCCGCATTGCCCGATGTGAAGACCGCGATGTCTGAACGCTCGCCGGGCGAAGAAGCCCCCTGCCCGACCTGAGGCAGCAGCGACAGCGCGCGGCGCGCAATCGCTTCGGCGGGGTCGATCCAGTCGACCGGCCAGGGTGCGGTCTTGCGCATGCGGTTGACCAGGAACGGATAATGCGTGCAGGCCAGCACCACGATGTCGGTGCGCTGGCCTTCATGCTCGATGAAACACGGTGCGATCTCGGCCCTCACCGCCTCCTCGTCGACGAAACCGTCGCGCATATAGTTTTCGGCGAGTGCGGCCAGCCTGTCGCTGCCGACCAGCCGCACATGGCATTTCGACGCCCAGTTGGTGATCAGGTCGCGCGTATATTGCCGCTTCACCGTGCCCGGCGTCGCCAGCACCGAGACCAGGCCGGAGCGTGTGCGTTCGGCGGCGGGCTTTATGGCCGGCACGGTGCCGACGAACGGATGGCCGGGAAACGCCACGCGCAGCGCTTCGATCACCAGCGTCGAGGCGGTGTTGCAGGCGATCACCGAGATCTCCGGCTCGAAGCGGTCGAGCAATTTGCCGAACAGGCAGATGATATGCGCCTTCAGCGCCGGCTCCTCCCAGGCGCCATAGGGAAAGGCCGCGTCGTCCGCGACATAGACGAAACGGCGGTCGGGCATCAGCACGCGCGCCTCGCGTAGTACCGTGAGGCCGCCAATGCCGGAATCAAACATCAGGACCGGGCGTTCAGTCATCGCTTCCCTCCCCGGCATCCTCCGCCCGGCGCGCCGGATGCGCCTGCTTGTCGACCTCGGCCTTGCGCAGCGGATAACCGGCGCCGCGCGGCTCCTTCGGCGAAAAATAATCGAGCGACGAGACGATGCCGCGCAGCACCTTGATCTCGCCCATCGTGAAGCCGGGCCGCGTCAACACCGCGCGCACCTTGTCGACCATTTTTGCTTTCTTGGCCAGCGGCCGGAAGTAGCCGCGGGTATCCAGTGCGGCTTCGAGATGGCCGAACAGGCCGTGCAGTTCCTCCTTCGGCGCCGCCACAGTCTGTGGGCCCGTGAAAGGGATGTCGGTCTCGCGCTCAAGGCCTGCCTTGCGCCATTCATAGGCCATCAGCAGCACCGCTTGCGCCACATTGAGCGAGGCATAGGCCGGATCGACCGGAAAGGTGACGATCTCGTCGGCAAGGCTGATCTCGTCATTGTCGAGCCCGAATTTCTCGCGTCCGAACAGGATGCCGGCGCGGTATCCGCCGGCCGCCTGAGCACGCAGCGTGCGCGCCGCCTCCACCGGCCCGCGTACCGGCTTGAAGCCGTCGCGTTCGCGCGCCGTGGTGGCGAAGACGAAATTCAGGTCGGCAATCGCGGCACGCAAATCGTCGAAGACCGCCGCAGCCTCGACCACATGCGTGGCGCGGCTGGCGGCGGCAGTCGCCTTGTCGTTCGGCCAGCCGTCGCGCGGCGCGACCAACCGAAGTTCTGAAAGGCCGAAATTCGCCATGGCGCGCGCCACCATGCCGATGTTCTCGCCCATCTGCGGGGCGACCAGCACAATGACGGGCGAAGGCCGGTTTGAAGGTTTCTCGGTTGGGGTGTCTGACATGAAAGATCGATGCGATGGCTTTGCGGCGGAGTTCGGTCCCTGCCATAGTTGACGCGGAAAATGAAGGCCGGGAGAGCAGACGATGACGGGCGAACTGGCTGAACGCATACGCGCAACACTCGGCGACGACCCCAATGTCGGCGAGATTCGCATGTTCGGCGGCATCTGCTTCACGCTGAACGGCAACATGCTGGTCGGCACGATGAAGGATGGCACGCTGCTGGCGCGTGTCGGTGAGGCGCAGGAAGCGGCGGCGCTGTCGCGGCCGGGCGCCACGCGCATGAATTTCACCGGGCGCGATATGAAGGGCTACATCATCGTCGCCGCCGAGAACCTCGATGACACCGCACTGGCGGAATGGATTGCGATGGCGTCGTCGCATGTCGGGCCGATGCCGCAGAAGCAGAAGAAACCCACTGCGGCGAAGGCTCGGGGCGGAAAATAGACGGCGCTCCCCCGATGAGCCCAAAAGGCCGATGGCATTACGTCCGGCGGCATTGGCATGCCTTACTCGTCAGGCACGGCGCCAGGTTTGGGCAATCGGGACCGGCGGCGGTGGCCGCGCTAAAACCGGTCGTGTCGGTCGCGTTTGCCGTCTTCACCGCTCACCAGCTCGGTCTTCAGGACACGTGGTGGGCGGCCATCAGCGCCATCATGGTCATGCAGGACAGTTTCGGCGCATCTCTCTACCGCGGCCTGCTCCGCATGCTGGGCACCATCTGCGGGGCTGTTGCCGCCCTCCTGCTCGGCCCACTGATCGCGCCGTACCCTCTCGCCTTTGCTGTCATCATGTGTCTCACCACATGGGGCTGTCTCTATGCGGCATTGGTGTACCGGCACAGCTACGCCTGGGTGCTGATGCTGATCACCTTCGTGATGGTAATGTGCGAAGCCGTCGATCCGCAGGGCCATCTCGGCCTGTTCGCGCTGGAAAGAGTGGCCAACGTCGCCGTCGGCACGGCCGGCTGCCTGCTCGTCGTCGCGCTGGTGGAAATACGGCTGATCGCGGCGATGCTGCGCGGCGGGCAAGGCTGGCACGAATTGCTGGGGCCGATGTCGGGACGCCTGACTGAGGCGCCGGTCGACCGCAAGGGCGCGGCACTTCACGGCCTGCAGGGGGCCATCGCGATGATCGTGCTGTCGGCTGCGGTCAGCTACTGGGGCCTCGGCCCGTTCGCGCAAGGCATGGTGACGGCGACGGCCGTGCTGGTGGTTCCGCTCGACACGGCCGCTGGCGACCCGCATCTGCTTGTGGTCCAGCGCATGGCGCAACGTTTCATCGGATGCCTTCTGGCCGGGTTCGTGGCACTGGCGCTTTTGCCGCTGATCGAGGCGCGGCCGCTGTGGTGCCAGATCGCCCTCGGCCTCGGAGTCTGGGCCGCGACCTTCCTGCAGACCCTCTATCCGAAAGGCCGCTATATCGGCGTGCAGTTCCTCGTGGCCTTCTTGATGGTGTTCGTACAGGACCAGGGATGGACCGTGGCAGAGGAACCCGCGCTGGCGCGATTGGCCGGCGTGATGGCCGGCATCGTCACGCTTTACGCCGTCTTCCTGCTCTTCCGAAACACGGCGCGGCAAACGGCGAATTGAAGTTGCCGCAATCGATCATGCTTTGATATACGAACCGAATTCCCTGGCCAAAACCATACGGGCGACGGCCGTTTCCGCTCCCAACAGCAAGGCTTTTTCAATGGCGAAGATCAAGGTGGCCAACCCTGTCGTCGAACTCGACGGCGACGAGATGACCCGCATCATCTGGCAGTTCATCAAGGACAAGCTGATCCATCCTTATCTCGACATCAACCTCGAATATTACGACCTCGGCATCGAAAGCCGCGACGCCACCAACGACCAGGTGACGATCGATTCCGCCAACGCGATCAAGAAATACGGCGTCGGCGTCAAATGCGCGACGATCACCCCCGACGAGCAGCGCGTCGAGGAGTTCAAGCTGAAGAAGATGTGGAAATCGCCCAACGGCACCATCCGCAACATTTTGGGCGGCACCATCTTCCGCGAGCCGATCATCATGAAGAACGTCCCGCGTCTTGTGCCGGGCTGGACCAAGCCGATCATCGTCGGCCGCCATGCCTTCGGCGACCAGTATCGCGCCACCGACTTTCGCTTCCCCGGCAAGGGCAAGTTGACGATCAAATTCGTCGGCGAGGACGGCACGACCATCGAGCACGACGTGTTCGACGCGCCCGGTTCGGGCGTTGCAATGGCAATGTACAATCTCGACGAATCAATCCGCGAGTTCGCGCGCGCCTCGCTGAACTACGGCCTGCTGCGCAACTATCCGGTCTACCTGTCGACCAAGAACACTATCCTGAAAGCCTATGACGGCCGCTTCAAGGACATTTTCCAGGAGGTCTACGAGCAGGAGTTCGAGGCCGAGTTCAAGGCGAGGAAGCTCTGGTACGAGCACCGCCTCATCGACGACATGGTGGCCTCGTCGCTCAAATGGTCGGGCGGCTATGTCTGGGCCTGCAAGAACTATGACGGCGACGTTCAGTCCGATACGGTGGCGCAAGGTTTTGGCTCGCTCGGCCTGATGACCTCGGTGCTGATGACGCCGGACGGCAAGACGGTCGAGGCCGAGGCAGCACACGGCACCGTGACCCGCCATTATCGCCAGCACCAGAAGGGCGAGGAAACCTCGACCAACTCGATCGCCTCGATCTTCGCCTGGACGCGCGGCCTGGCGCATCGCGCCAAGCTCGACGACAACGCGGCGCTGAAAAAATTCGCCGACACGCTGGAAAAGGTGTGCATCCAGACGGTCGAAAGCGGCTACATGACCAAGGACCTGTCGCTGCTCATCGGCCCGGACCAGCCCTGGCTCTCGACCACCGGCTTCCTCGACAAGGTCGACGAGAACCTGCAGAAGGCGATGGCCTGACGGCTATTGCAGGAGACTTGCGCCGACCGGCCAAAATCGGCGCCGCGGGTCTCCTTTCGAAGGCGTCGCGGCGCATCGGGCTTGGTCCCGGCGCGCCTTGTTTGTCACCCCATCGAGGATACCCGCACCATGCGTTTTCTCATCTTAGCCGCCACGCTGTTCATGGGCGCATCCACCGTTGCTCATGCCAAGACTAGGCTGGTCGATGTTGACGACGAAGTGGTGGTTCACCCTTTCAATCTGACCGTCGATGCCATCGAAGAAATGGACGTTCACGACAAAGGCGGAAACAAGATTGGAGAGATCGAGGAGGTCTTGGGGCCGACCGAGCACAGGGCTACTGCGGTCGCGGTCGACCTCGTGGACGGGTCCGGCCTGAGAGACGACGACGAGGACATAATCGTGCCGCTCGACGCCTTGGTTCTCAAGGATGACGGAACGCTGTTCCTGAACGCCAACGCGGAGGCGATCAAGAAATACGAGGTCTTCAGCGATTAACCCTGCCGCCGGCTGCTTCCAGCCAGCGCAAGCTCACCTCATACGCGCTTGGCGAACCAGGCGGCGCGAATCACGCGTCAAGCATCGCCGCCTTGACCGCCGCGATTGCTTCCGCCGACCGGGTTGCATCCGGGCCGCCGGCCTGCGCCATGTCGGGACGGCCGCCGCCGCCCTGGCCGCCCAGCGCGGAGGATGCGACACGGACCAGATCGACTGCGCTGAAGCGTTTTGTGAGGTCGTCGGTGACCGCGACGACGACGCTAGCCTTGCCATCCTCGGCCGCGCCGACAAAGACGACGACGCCGGAGCCGAGGCTCTTCTTGCCCTCATCCGCGAGCGGCTTCAGATCCTTCGGCGACACGCCGGACACCGATTTGCCGAGGAAGCCGACACCGGCGACGGATTCCTTCTCCACGCCACCGCCATCGTTGCCGCCACCGCCCAGCGCCAGCTTCTTGCGGGCGTCGGTCAATTCGCGCTCAAGCTTCCTGCGCTCCTCGACGAGAGCCTCGACGCGCGTCAGCGCCTCCGCCGGGGCGACCTTGAGAGTTGAAGCGATGGCCTTCAGCCGCCGGTCCTGCTCGTCGAGGTGCTTTCGCGCCGCTTCGCCGGTCAGCGCCTCGATGCGCCGCACGCCGGCGGCCACCGCGCTGTCGGAGAGGATGCGCACGAGGCCGATGTCACCGGTGGAGCGGACATGCGTGCCGCCGCACAGCTCGACCGAATAGGGTCGGTTGGACTTGGCGCCATGCAGGCCAGTGCCCATCGACACGACGCGCACCTCGTCACCATACTTCTCGCCAAACAGCGCCATCGCGCCTTCGGCAATCGCATCGTCGACCGACATCAGCCGCGTTGAGACCGGGCAGTTCTGCACGACGATCTCGTTGGCCATATGCTCGACCTGCTCGATTTCCTCGGGCGAAATCGGCTTGTTGTGCGAGATGTCGAAGCGCAGCCGGTCGGGCGCCACCAGCGATCCCTTCTGGGCGACATGGGTTCCGAGGATTTCGCGCAGCGCCTCGTGGATCAGATGGGTTGCGGAATGGTTGGCGCGCAGGCCGGAGCGGCGCGCATGGTCGACCTTGAGTTCGGCGGACGCGCCGACACGCACGGCGCCTTCCGCGACCTTGCCGAAATGCACGAACAGGCCGTCGCCCTTCTTCTGCGTGTCGGTCACCTCGAAGCGGAAACCCTCGCCCGAGATCGTTCCCGTGTCGCCCATCTGGCCGCCGGATTCGCCGTAGAACGGCGTCTGGTTGACGACCAGGCCGACGGTCTCGTCCGTCGAGGCGGTTTCGACCGACGCGCCGTCCCTGACCAGCGCCAGCACGATGCCCTCAGCCTGCTCGGTGTCGTAACCCAAAAACTCGGTGGCGCCGGTCTTTTCGCGCACGCCGAACCACACGGTTTCCGTCGCCGCCTCGCCGGACCCGGCCCAGCTCTTGCGCGCCTCGGCCTTCTGCCGCTCCATTGCATCCTGAAAGCCGTCGAGGTTGACGGAGATGCTGCGCTGGCGCAGCGCATCCTGGGTCAGATCCAGGGGGAAACCGTAGGTGTCGTGGAGCTTGAACGCCGTCTCGCCGTCGAGCATGTCGCCCGGGCCGAGCGTGGCCGTCGCCTCGTCGAGCAGTGCGATGCCGCGCGCCAGCGTCTTGCGGAAGCGGGTCTCCTCCAATTTCAGCGTCTCCGTGATCAGCGCCTCGCCCCGCGCCAGTTCCGGATAGGCCGCACTCATCTCGCGCAGCAGCGCCGGGACCAGTTTCCATATCAGAGGTTCGTTCGCGCCCAGCAACTGGCCATGGCGCATGGCGCGGCGCATGATGCGGCGCAGCACGTAGCCCCGGCCCTCGTTGGACGGCAAAACCCCGTCGGCGATCAGGAAGCAGGACGACCGCAGATGGTCGGCGATGACGCGAAACGAGGCGACGTTGTCCTTGTCCGGCCCGCGCCCGAGCGCCGAGGCTGTCGCATCGATTAGGGTGCGGAACAGGTCGGTCTCGAAGACGCTGTCGACGCCCTGCAGGATCGAGGCCATGCGCTCCAAGCCCATGCCGGTGTCGATGGACGGGCGCGGCAGATCGATGCGCTCTTCCTTCGTAACCTGCTCGTATTGCATGAAGACCAGGTTCCAGAATTCGAGGAAACGGTCGCCGTCCTCCTCCGGGCTGCCGGGCGGCCCCCCCCAGATGTGCTCGCCGCGGTCGATGAAGATTTCCGAGCAGGGGCCGCACGGACCGGTGTCGCCCATCGCCCAGAAATTGTCCGATGTCGGGATTCGGATGATGCGGTCGTCGGAGAAGCCGGCGATCTTCTTCCATAGATCGGCCGCCTGATCGTCTGTGTGATAGACGGTGACCAGCAGCTTGTCCTTCGGCAGGCCGAAATCCCTGGTGATCAGGTTCCAGGCAAGCTCGATGGCGCGTTCCTTGAAATAGTCGCCGAAGGAAAAATTGCCGAGCATCTCGAAGAAGGTGAGATGGCGGGCGGTGTAGCCGACATTGTCGAGGTCGTTGTGCTTGCCGCCTGCGCGCACGCATTTCTGCGAGGTGGTTGCACGCGAATAGTTGCGCGTCTCCAGCCCGGTGAAGACGTTCTTGAACTGCACCATGCCGGCGTTGGTGAACATCAAGGTCGGGTCGTTGCGCGGCACCAGCGGGCTGGAGGCGACGACCTCGTGACCGTTCTTCCTGAAATAGTCGAGGAAGGTCGACCGAATCTCGTTGACGCCACTCATGCCAAAACCTTTTGAAATCCCGCGCGGCGGGGGAATGGAAAAGGCCTTTTAGCGGCAGTGCCAAAGCGTGTCCACAACACCGCAAGGCGCCTGCAAAGCCTTGCGGAAAGCTTCGCCGGGAAGCAACCGTCAGGGCGCACCGTTCCAAAACAGAACCGCCGGCGCGAGGCCGGCGGCAGGTCGACACAGTCAGGAGGACAACCGGTCACATTTCCGCGGCATCGTCGAAGCCGCCATCGGAACCGTTTTCCAGCAGCCGTTCGGCGATCAGCCCGGCATTCTGGCGAAGCGCCATCTCGATCTCGCGCGCCGTATCCGGATTGTCGCGAAGGAACAGTTTTGCATTCTCGCGGCCCTGACCGAGACGCTGCGAATTGTAGGAGAACCAAGCGCCCGACTTCTCGACGACGCCGGCCTTGACGCCGAGATCGACCAGTTCGCCGGTCTTCGACACGCCTTCGCCATACATGATGTCGAACTCGACCTGCTTGAAGGGCGGCGCCAGCTTGTTCTTAACCACCTTGACGCGGGTCTGGTTGCCGACGACCTCGTCGCGGTCCTTGACCGCACCGATGCGGCGGATGTCGAGGCGCACCGATGCGTAGAACTTCAGGGCGTTGCCACCGGTGGTCGTCTCCGGCGAACCGAACATCACGCCGATCTTCATGCGGATCTGGTTGATGAATATAACCATGGTGTTGGAACGCGAGATCGTGGCGGTCAGCTTGCGCAACGCCTGGCTCATCAGCCGCGCCTGGGCGCCAGGCAGCGCATCGCCCATCTCGCCTTCGATTTCCGCGCGCGGGGTGAGCGCCGCGACCGAATCGACCACCAGCACGTCGATCGCGCCGGAACGCACCAGCGTGTCGCAAATCTCCAGCGCCTGCTCGCCGGTGTCCGGCTGCGAGATCAGCAGATTCTCCAAGTCGACGCCGAGCTTGCGTGCATAGACCGGATCCAGCGCATGTTCAGCGTCGACGAAAGCGCAGATGCCGCCCTTCTTCTGCGCCTCGGCGACGGTGTGCAGCGCCATCGTCGTCTTGCCCGAGCTTTCCGGACCGTAGATCTCGATGATGCGTCCGCGCGGCAGCCCGCCGACGCCGAGCGCGATGTCGAGGCCGAGAGAGCCGGTCGAAATCGTCGCGATCTCGACAACCTGCTCATTGGCGCCGAGCCGCATGATCGAGCCTTTGCCGAAAGCCCGCTCGATCTGCGACAGCGCCGCATCCAGAGCCTTTGATTTATCCACCGATCTGTCCTCAACAAGCCGCAATGTATTTTGCGCCATGATACATTCCCCTTGGTCGTCTATGAAGGGCGGCCGATCCGATATCCCTGATAGTTTGTACCTCTTTTGTTCGCATTTTGCAAGAGGATCATCTCATTGTTTTACCAGCACTTTCCAATATGTTCGAATTTTGTTCCATCCCCTTTGGTCGGCCAGGTTCGGCCGTGCATCCGCAGGCGTCAGGGGACTTCGACGCCGCAGGCCTGGGCCAATTGCGCCAGCGTGTCGCTGATTCCGGCGAGGTCGAATACCGCCTCGCCGCGGCCTGCAAAGACGCCGAACCGCCATGACAAATTCAGGCGGCGCGCCCGCGACAGCCGGGCCACCTGTTCGCCCCCGTCGGTCTGCACCGCCCGGCTCTTTTCGGCGAGCACCCATTGCTCGTTGAAGGCGCCGCCATTGTCGAGGCGGATCGAAACGCCGACGCTGCCATCCCCCGAGATCGTCTGGCGGACCCGCACGGCCTGGCGCCACACCGGATAACGGCGGGTCTCGCAAGACAGAACGAGCGCCGGACGATAATCGATCGTACGGGTTCCCGTGGTCAGCGTATTCAGGCTGTAGAGTGTCGCGGTGGCCGCTTCACGCCCCGTCGATACTTTCCAGCGTCCGGCCTGCTGCGCCGCCGCGTTACTGGCTTGAGACACCAAAGCAGCGAATGCGGCGACAAGAAGCCCGACAGAATTCGATCTCATGGAACCGCCGTCCGCCCCTGCCCGTTCGCGGACCAGTTTTCTTCGGGATGCTCTGTCAAAGCAAGAGCCGCCTCGACGATATGCTGGCCGCGTGTTTGACCGAAGGCTGAATGCGGCTTTGAGGCATCACACGCCGGCAAGGTCGGGCAGCGGGGTTAAGATGTGCAACCAGTTTGACGATCGTTCGGCGGCCATTTCTGCAGATTCGTTACCCCTTGGCCGCCTTCTTCGCCAGTTCCTCCAGCTTCAGCACGGAATTCCAGTTGCGCGCCGTGTTTTCCACGCCGATCAATTTGTCGAAGCGCTCCGCCATCTTCGATGTGCCGAACCCGGCCGGCGTGTGGAGATAGGCGACCTTGCCGACGATCTCGATTTTTTCGCCCTCCTTCGCATAGGCGCGGATCGCCGCGACGTTCTTGTCCTGCGGTGCCTTTTCAAGGACAGCGGCGTGCAAGAATTTCGGCACGGAGACGGCGTCCGGAAACGGGTTGTCGGCGATCAGCTTTGACCATTCTTGCTGCGCCGGTGCGTGGATCGTCTTGGTGAAGCCGAATTTTTCCCGGCAGATTTCCGCGACTTTTGCGACCGTCTTCTCGCGCGACAGCTTGGTACGAACCACGGCATTGCCGCTGTTTATGTAGGTGGCGACATTCTCGAACCCGGCCTCGGCAAGCGCCTCGCGCAGCGGCCCGGTCGGCAGTTGCGTCGCGCCACCGACGCCGCGGAACAGAAGGATGAAAACCGTCTTCCCCGTCATATGATGAACCCCGCCAGGGTCTCGTTCTCGGTGATGTCCTGATAGGCCCAACCGGCCTCGTGGAATCGTTTCGCAAGGACGCCGAAGTTTTTGGAATCCTTCGTCTCTATGCCGATCAGCACCGAGCCGAAATTGCGTGCCGATTTCTTCAGATATTCGAAGCGCACGATGTCATCGTCGGGGCCCAGCAGCGCCAGGAAATCGCGTAGCGCGCCTGGGCGCTGCGGAAAGCGGAAGACGAAATATTTCTTCAGCCCTTCGAAGCGCAGCGCCCGCTCCTTCACGTCGGGCAAGCGTTCGAAGTCGAAATTGCCGCCCGACACGACGGCGACGATGGTCTTGCCCTTCACCTCGCGCTTCGAGAAATCCTTGAGCGCGTCGATCGCGAGCGCGCCGGCCGGCTCCAGCACGACGCCCTCGACATTCAACATCTCGATCATGGTAGCGCAGAGACGGTTCTCCGGGATGAGGCGGATCGCATCCGGCGGAAAATCCTTGAGGTAACGCAGCGGCTCACGACCGAGCTCGGCCACCGCCGCGCCGTCGACGAAATTGTCGACCTTCGCGAGTTTCACGCGCCTGCCCGCCGTCAGTGCTTCCTTGAGGCTGGGCGCTCCGGCCGGCTCGCAGAATATGAAACGCGGCTTTTTGCCCTGTCCGCCGAGATAGCGCGTCACCCCCGCCGCCAGCCCGCCGCCGCCGACGGGCAGCACGACGATGTCGGGCATCGCGCCGTCCGGCATCTGCGCCGCGATTTCATGGGCGACCGTCGCCTGTCCCTCGATGATGTCCCTGTGATCGAAGGGAGGCACCATGTGCCCGCCGCTTTCCTCCGCGAAGGTCAGCGCGGCCTTCAGGCAGTCGTCGAAGAAGTCGCCGACCAACCGGATGTCGACGAACTCGCCGCCGAAATGTCTTGTCTTGTCGATTTTCTGCTGCGGCGTCGTGACCGGCATGAAGACGACGCCGCGCTTGCCGAAATGCCGGCAGACGAAGGCAAAACCCTGGGCGTGGTTGCCGGCCGACGCGCAGACGAACAGTTTAGCCCTGCTCCCCGCCCTAAGGGCCTTGCGGAAGAAATTGAAGGCGCCGCGGATCTTGTAGGAGCGCACCGGCGAAAGATCCTCGCGCTTCAACAGGATGCGCGCGCCGGTCTTGTTGGAGAGATAGAGGTTCTCCTGCAGAGGCGTCTCGGCAAAGAGTTCGCGCAGTGCTGCGGCCGCTGTCGCAACGCCCTCGACAAAATCGGTCATGCCTGTGTTTCCCGGCAAGTCTGGTTTTCATCCGGGCTATCGCACGAATGGCGCGGCGACGCCAACGCCGCGGAAGGGCGGTGTCGGCCGCAATCAAGCGTTTGAGCTTGTCGCGACGGCATTTCGCGCCCGCGCTGGACCAGGCCCCTATGGAAGGCTAGAAGGCAGTCCAGTTTCGTTTTCCGCCATCGAGGGGATCATGGCCGGGGGTCGTGTGCCGAGACTGATGCTGCTGGTTGCGTGCGCGCTTGCCCTTGCCGGCTGTGCCGGCCAGGCGACGCGCGACCTCATCGCGGCGTCGGTTACCGCCGTGCCGGCCAACGAGATTGCCGGGCGCCACCAGATTTTCGTGGCGACGACGCGGCACAAGGCGCAACGGCCGGAGGAAGTCTTCGACGGCAGGCGCTCGCCGCAAATCAGCTACGCCAAGGTCGACATCACCGTTCCGGCGATCCACAAGATCGGCGAGATCGAGCGCCGCAAGAAAGATCAGCCGGCCGACCCGTCGAAATTCATGGTCGCGGAATCGGTCACCGCCTATGACGAGCCAGCCTTCCTCAAGGCCCTGCGCGCCGACATCGCCAAGCATAACGGCCGCGCGCTGGTCTTCATCCACGGCTACAACACCGCGTTCGACGGCGCGGTCTACCGGATGACGCAGATCGTCCACGATGCGGGGTATCAGGGCACGCCGGTGCTGTTCACCTGGGCGTCGGGCGGCCGCACGGTCGACTATGTCTATGACAGCAATAGCGCCAGCGCCGCCCGCGATTCGCTCGAGGCGACGCTGCGGCTGGTGGCCAAGGCGGGCGCCAAGCGAATCGACATCATCGCGCATTCCATGGGCAACTGGGTGACAATGGAGGCTCTGCGGCAACTGGCGATCTCGGGCGACCGCGATCTCGGCAACCGGCTGGGCGACGTTGTGCTGGCGTCTCCGGACATCGACGTCGACGTCTTCAAGTCGCAGATGGCGCGCTACGGCGTGCCGGACAAGCCGTTCATCCTGTTCCTGTCCAACGACGACCGGGCGCTTCGCATCTCCGGCTTCATCGCCGGCGCCCAGCCGCGGGTCGGCGACTACGGCAACGCCGCCGATCTCGCCAAGCTCGGCGTCATCGCCGTGGACTTGTCAAAAGTCAATTCAGGAGACCGCCTGAACCATACGAAGTTCGCCGACAATCCGGTACTGATCCAGATTCTGGGCGCGCGGCTGAAGCAGAACAGCAGCCTGGTCACCAACCAGGAAGAGGCAGACGAGCGTGTGGCCTCGTTGACGCGCGGCATCACCGGCACGCTGTCTTCGGCGGCGGAAGTCATCATCACCACGCCGATCAACGTGGTGCGCATCGCGGTCGGGCAATAGGCCCGGAGCCTTTCAGAGGAACAGGTCCACCTTCTGGAAGGTCGTAACATCAACCAAACCGACGTCGGAAATGCGCAGTTCGGGGATGACGACCAGCGCCAGCAGCGAGTGCTGCATGTAGGCGTTGTTCAGGCTGCAACCCATGTCGCGCATGGCTTTGGTCAGTCTGTCCGCCTTCTCCGCGACGATCTCGGCGCGCTCGTCCGACATCAGCCCGGCAATCGGCATCTCCACCAGCGCCAATTCCTTGCCTTGCGAGATCAGCACCACGCCGCCACCGATCTCGCCGAGCCGGTTGGCGGCCATCGCCATGTCCGCCTTGTTGGTGCCGACGACGATCATGTGGTGGCTGTCATGCGCGACGGTCGAGGCGATGGCGCAGTCCTTGACGTAGCCAAAACCGGAGACAAAGGCGTTGGTGACGAGGCCGGTGCCGCGATGCCGCTCGACAAGCGCGATCTGGCAGACGTCGTTTGCCCGGTCCATGGCCACAAGCCCGTCCTCGACGCCGAGATCGGCCTCGAGCGCGCGGGTCGGCGCCTGGTTCTCGATGACGCCAATGACACGCGCCCTCACCTCGTTGGCACCCGTGGGCGCAGCGATATCGAAATCAGCGGCCTTCAGCTTCTTGCCGAGTTTGACCGTGTTTTTGGCCTTCTTCGGATAATCGTAGGCCGGAATCTCGACGACCAGCCTGCCATCCTTCGCCAGCTTGACGCCGCGCGCGAAAACCTCGTCGATTTTCAAGGTGGGCAGGTCGGAAACAATCAAAAAGTCCGCCAGCCGGCCCGGAGCGATCGAACCGATCTCGCGGCCCAGCCGAAAATGCTCGGCGGTGTTGATGGTCGCCATCTGGATCGCGGTCACCGGCTTCAGCCCCTGGGCGATGGCATGGCGGACCACGCGGTCCATGTGCCCCTCATGCACCAGTGTGCCGGAATGGCTGTCGTCCGTGCACAGGATGAAGTTGCGCGGGTCGATCCCCTGCTCGGTCACAGCCTTGATCTGCGCCGCGACATCGTACCAGGCTGACCCCAGCCGCAGCATCGCCTTCATGCCCTGGCGGATGCGGGCGATGGCGTCCTCGGCGCGCGTGCCCTCATGATCGTCCTCCGGTCCGCCGGCGACATAGCCGTGGAAGGCCGGGCCGAGATCGGGCGAGGCATAATGGCCGCCGACGACCTTGCCGGCTTTCACCGTCTCGGCGATCTCTCCGGACATCACCTCGTTATTGGCGATGACACCTGGAAAATTCATCACTTCGCCGAGACCGATGATGTTCGGCCAGGTCATCGCCTCGGCGACATCCGCGACAGACAGCGCCGCCCCCGCATGCTCCAGCCCCGGTGCGGAGGGAACGCAGGACGGCATCTGCACATGCACGTTGACCGGCATGTCGACCGCCTCGTCATGCATCAGCCGCACGCCGTCCAGCCCCAGCACATTGGCGATCTCGTGCGGGTCGACGAACATCGAGGTGGTGCCGTGCGGGATGACGGCGCGGCAGAATTCGGTGACGGTGACCATGCCGCTCTCGACATGCATGTGGCCGTCGCACAGGCCTGGCACCAAATAGCGCCCGCCGGCATCGACGACCTTGGTGCCCTTGCCGATGGCGTGGCCGGCATTCGGGCCGCAATAGGCGAAACGCCCGCCGACGATGGCAAGGTCGGTGCCGGGGATGACCTCGCCGGAATGCACATTGACCCAGCGGCCGTTGCGCACGACCAGATCGGCCGGCTTGCGCCCCGTGGCGACGTCGACCAGCAGCGTCGCGTTCTCCTGCCAGGATTTCGGTTTCTCGAATCGGGGTGCCGGGGTACGGGCCATCAGTCGGGCGACTCCATTTTCCGACACATTGCCAAGCCGTGGCGAAGATTACCAGTTCCGTGCGGAATACTCGCCTATTGATCCGCCGATTGTATCGACTGCCGCCTGGCTTATACTGTCTTCCGGCACGGCCTGGGCAATGGTGGTCGATGGTTTCGAGGTTTTTCAGCGGACGGGGCGTTTGGATCGCCGTGCTGTTGGCGGCTACCGCCGCGCTGATTGCCTTATCGGTCCATCGCTTCGCCACCCGCTCGGCACTGGACGAAGCCGCGTCTCGCGGCCAGACGACCTTGCGGCTGGCGGTCGCCGCGCTATCGGGACAGATGCGCCGCTATGAGCCGCTGCCGAGGCTTATCGCCGACCAGGAACTCATTCGCGAGTTGCTTGCCGAACCGGATGATCCGGCGCTGCGCGCCGAGGCCAACGCCTATCTCAAGGAGATCAATGCGCTTCTCGACTCGTCCGACGTCTACGTCATGAAGACCGACGGCGAGACGATCGCCGCCAGCAACCATGACAGCGAAATCAGCTTCGTCGGCGAGAATTTCACCTATCGGCCCTATTTCCAGGACGCAATGGCCGGAAAACTCGGCCGTTTCTTTGCCCTCGGCACGACCTCGCTGAAGCGCGGCTATTATTTTTCGGCGCCGGTGATGCTCGATAATTCCGTTCGCGGCGTCGTGGTGTTCAAGGTCGATATTGACGCAGTCGAGGCATCGTGGAGAGGCGGCAACAACGAGATCATCGTCACCGACCCCGAAGGCATCATCTTCATGAGCGGCAGGCCCGACTGGCTCTATGCCAGCATCAAGCCGCTGACCCAAGATCGTCTCGCCCGCACCGCCGAATCGCGCCGCTATGCCAACGCGGTGCTGCGCGAACTGCCAGTGTCGCGAGGGATGCCGGAGGCCGGGCATTATTTCCAGACGATCGCCGGGGAGCGCGGCTCGCGCGAATTTCTGGAGCTTTCGGAAGACATGCCGAACGCGGGCTGGACGGTAAGCGTGCTGACCGACACGGCGTCGGCCCGCGGGCAGGCGCTGACCACCATGATCGCCGCCCTACTGCTGCTCGGACTCGCGGCGCTGCTCGGCGCCATCGTCCTGCAACGGCGCTCGCGGCTCGCCGAGCGCATGGCGATGCAGAAAAGTGCCCGTGCCGAGCTGGAGCGGCGTGTCGAGGAGCGCACCGCCGACCTGGAGGCGGTCAATGAGCAGCTCGAACTGGAGATCGCCGAACGGCGCGTGACCGAGCAACGACTTAGGCAGACGCAGGCCGATCTGGTCCAGGCTGGCAAACTTGCGGCGCTCGGCCAAATGTCGGCGGCACTCAGCCACGAATTCAACCAGCCGCTGGCCGCCGTGAAGAATTATGCCGACAACGCCGCGGTGCTGATCGACCGTAACCGGGCGGCGGAGGCGCGCGACAACGTCTCGCGGATCTCCAGCCTCGCGGACCGCATGGCCACTATCAGCCGCCACCTGCGCAACTTCGCCCGCAAACCCAATCAGAAGCTTGGACCTGTGTCACTGGCTGAAGCCATCGCCGACACGCTGGAAATCGTCGGCAGCCGCCTGAAAAACGCCGGAGCGCTCCTCTTGGTTGATCTCGACTCGGACCCGCCGGTCGTGATCGCCGGCGCCGTGCGCCTTCAGCAGGTGCTGGTCAACGTCATCTCGAATGCGGCGGACGCCGTGGAGGGACAAGAAAACCGCACCATCGCACTGTCGGCACGCCGCGAGGGCGGCAAGGTGTCAATCGTGGTACGCGATCATGGGCCGGGCGTGCCGCCGGCCATTCTCGACCGCATCTTCGACCCGTTCTTCAGCACGAAAGGCGTCGGCAACGGACTGGGACTCGGGCTCTCCATCTCCTACAACATCGTCAAGGATTTCGGCGGAAGCCTTTCAGCCGCCAATCATCCGGAGGGCGGAGCGGTTTTCACCATCGTGCTTGACGTAGCCGGTTCCTCCCTTGCCGAGGCCGCTGAATGAAGGCGCCGACCATCCTGCTCGTCGACGACGAGGACGAGTTGCGGCGTTCCGTCGCCCAGTCGCTCGATCTGTCTGGCTTTGCCGTGCGCGATTTCGCCTCCGGCGGCCGGGCGCTGGACTTCGTCAGCCAGGGTTTCAACGGCGTCGTCATAACTGACATCCGCATGCCCGGCATGGACGGTATGACTCTGATGGGCCGCATCCGCGAGATCGACCCGGACATTCCGGTAATCCTGACGACGGGCCATGGCGACGTCCAGCTTGCGGTGCGAGCGATGCGCGAAGGCGCTTACGACTTCATCGAAAAGCCTTTCACACCGCAGCATCTGGCCGACATGACAGGGCGCGCCATGGACCGCCGGCGGCTGGTCCTGGAAAATCGCGAGCTTCGCGCGGTCGCTGGAAAACGCGACGACATCGAGGCGCGGCTTCCCGGCCGTACCGCTGTCATGGTCGACCTGCGCTACCGCATCCGCGCTGTCGCGGCGACGGATGCCGACGTGCTGATCATCGGCGACACCGGCACAGGCAAGGAGGTCGCCGCGCGGGCGCTGCACGACATCAGCCAGCGGGCCATGAAACCCTTCATCGTCATCAACTGCGCCGCCCTGCCCGAGGCTTTGATCGAAAGCGAGTTGTTCGGCCATGAAGCGGGCGCCTTCCCCGGTGCTTTGCGGGCGCGCTTCGGAAAATTCGAGCATGCGCGCGGCGGCACGGTGCTGCTCGACGAGGTCGGCTCCATGCCGTTCGAGTTGCAGGCCAGGCTGCTGCGCGTCATCCAGGACCGCAGCATCACCCGCCTCGGCTCCAACGAGGCGGTGCCGCTCGACGTGCGTTTCATCGCCACCAGCAAGGCCGATCTGGAGGCAGAAGCAGCCGCCGGGCGTTTTCGCGCCGACTTGCTCTACCGGCTGAATGTGGTGACCCTGCGCGTGCCCGCGCTCAGGGCTCGGCTGGAGGATGTGCCCCTGCTTTTCCTGCATCTGGTGAACGAGGCCAGTGCGCGCTATCGCCGCGACAAGGTCGAGGTGCCACCCGCGGTGATCACCGACATCGCCCGCCGCGACTGGCCGGGCAATGTGCGAGAGTTGCGCAACACGGCCGACCGTTTCGTGCTCGGCCTCGGTCTTCAACCTAGGGAAGAAGCCGCCGACGGGGATGACCCAGAAAAGACGCTGGCCGAGCGCATCTCGGACTACGAACGCAAGCTGATCGAGCGCGCGCTCGCCGCGCATAACGGAAGCCTGAAGCCCGTCTATGAAAGCCTGGGGATCGGGCGCAAGACGCTTTACGAGAAGATGAAGAAATACGGGCTCGATAGCCATGATCACACGGTCGAGGAAAAGCCGTACTGAGTTTCGGTCTCCCGACGCCCTGACGCGCCGACATGGGTGGATTTCCACCCATGTCGATGGCGTGATGTTTCGACTTCCACCCGAGATCCCCGGGATACTGGCACATAGCGAGCGCGAAATCCGCCCGCGACATTGCATTCTCGGCATGAAGCGTCATTTCAATAGCGCATTCGCCGCCGGTTCAGGGAGGACTGCTTCGCGATCCGGCCGGGTGTATGTCTTAAAGCCCAGGGAGGACTTTCATGAAAAAACTGCTCACGACCCTTGCCGTCGCCGCCTCGTTCACGATGGCCGCGTATTCGGCCGATGCCCAGACCTATCCGGAACGGACGATCACCGTGGTCGTCCCCTTCGCGGCGGGCGGCCCGACCGATACGGTCACGCGGCTTGTCGCGGAGGCGATGTCGAAGGATCTTGGCCAGCAGATCGTGGTAGAAAATGTCGGCGGCGCCGGCGGCACGCTGGGCGCCGGGCGCGTGGCCTCGGCCGATCCGGACGGCTACACGCTGCTCCTCCACCATATAGGCATGGCGACATCGGCCACGCTCTATAGAAAACTCGCCTACGACACGCTGAACGCCTTCGAATATGTCGGCCTGGTCACCGAAGTGCCGATGACCATCGTGGCACGCAAGGATTTCGAACCCACCGACCTAAAGGGCCTCGTCGAATACGCCAAGACCAACGCGGACAAGGTGACCGTTGCCAATGCCGGCATCGGCGCCGCCTCGCATCTCTGCGGCATGCTGTTCATGTCGGCGATCGACACGCCGCTGGTGACCGTGCCGTACAAGGGCACCGGCCCAGCCATGACCGACCTGCTCGGGGGGCAAGTCGACATCATGTGCGACCAGACCACCAACACTACCAAGCAGATCCTCGGCGGTACGATCAAGGCTTACGCCGTCACCACCCCGAAGCGCCTCGACGTGCTGCCGGACGTGCCGACCACGGACGAAGGCGGGCTGCCCGGCATGCAGGTCGCCGTCTGGCACGGGCTCTACGCGCCGAAGGGCACGCCGGCAGAGGTCACCGAACGACTGTCGAAATCGCTGCAACTGGCGCTGAAGGACCCGAACGTGGTCGCCCGCTTCGCCGAACTCGGCACCACGCCGTCGCCCGAGTCCGACGCCACGCCGGCGGCGCTGAAGGCCAAGCTGGAAAGCGAAATCACCCGCTGGAAGCCGATCATCGAGGCAGCCGGCCAATACGCCGACTAAGTTTTGCTGCCGTCTGCCGATTGGGGCGGTTGCATGGGGCAGACATTGGCTCTTCGAGCCCTAGCCCTATTTGAGGCAGGCAATAGCTTATCGACATTATCCTCTCCGATCCGGCTTCGCCGTTTCGGAGAGGCACGACCCCCACTCCGGCCCTTCGGGCCACCTCTCCCCCTGCCCGGGGGTGAGGAACCCAAGGTGGAGAAGCGCCGGTATCGCGGCAGCGCGTTTCCTCTCCCCCGGGGCAGGGGGAGAGGTGGCGAGCGTAGCGAGGCGGAGTGGGGGTGATGCCTCGGCGTCTCGCAGTAGACGAGGCGGTGAGGATCACTCGGCACAGTGGGTCTAATAAGCGCCCTGCCCTTTGCGGAAGCGACATCTCGCCCGCCGATAAAAAGGGCAGCCCTTCAGCACATGGCCGCAGCGTGACTTGCGCGGCAACGGCAACGTGAAATCATGCAGGCCGAGGAGAGCCGGGCTCGAGGCCGCGGCATGGCAAGCAAAGGGGAGAAACGATGAATTCGCTGACTTTCGACCGGACCAACGCGCTGTGCGGCGGGTTCTTCATCCTCTCCGGGCTCATCTTCGGCTACCAGTCGCTGACGGTCGACCTGGGGTCATGGCTGCGCATCGGTCCCGGCGGGCTGCCGCTGGTGCTGTCGGGCCTGCTGGTGCTGCTCGGCGCCATCATCCTCGTCCAGGCGGCACGCACGGAAGGCGAGCCGGCGGGGCGCATCGCCTGGCGGGGCATGCTGTTCATCCTGCTGTCGCCGCTGATCTTCGGCCTCACCGTGCGCGGGCTGGGTTTCATCGGCTCGGTGTTCATCACCTCGCTGTTCGCTTCCTTCGCCTCCTACCGCATGAAGCTGTGGATGGCCGTCGTGCTGGCCGTCGCGCTCACCGTCTTCTCGACGGCGGTGTTCAGCTACGGGCTCGGCCTTCCGTTCGAGCGCATCGGACCCTGGCTGCGCTGACGGGAGGCGGATCATGGACCTGTTCTCGAACCTCGCGCTTGGCTTCGCTACCGCCTCGACACTCGCCAATATCGGCTTCTGCCTGATCGGCGTGCTGCTCGGCACCCTGATCGGCGTGCTGCCGGGCATCGGCGCCACCGCGACCATCGCCATGCTTCTGCCGATCACCTTCCAGATCGGCGATCCCGTCTCCTCGCTGATCATGCTCGCCGGCATCTATTACGGCGCGCAATATGGCGGCTCGACCACGGCGATCCTGATCAACATGCCGGGCGAATCCTCCTCCGCCGTCACCGCGATCGACGGCTACCAGATGGCGCGCAACGGCCGCGCCGGCGTGGCGCTGGCCACCGCCGCGATTGGCTCTTTCGTTGCCGGAACCATCGCCACGGTGCTGATCGCGCTGTTCGCGCCGCCGCTGACCGCGATGGCCCTCAAATTCGGCGCCGCCGAATACACGTCGCTGATGGTCGTCGGCCTCGTCATGTCAGTGGCGCTGGCGCATGGATCGGTGATCAAGGCAATCGCCATGGTGGTGCTCGGCCTGTTGCTTGGCCTGGTTGGCCAGGACGTGATTTCCGGCGCGCCGCGCCTGAACTTCGGTCTCTACCAGCTCGGCGACCAGTTGAACTTCGTCGCCATTGCCGTCGGCCTGTTCGGCATCGCCGAGATCCTGCGCAACCTGGAAGACGAACGCACCCGCGAGGTGCTGATGGCGAAGGTCACAGGCCTGATGCCGACCCGCGAGGACTTCCGGCGCATGACCGCGCCGATCCTGCGGGGCACGGCGCTCGGCTCCCTGCTCGGCATCCTGCCCGGCAACGGCGCGGTGCTCGCCGCCTTCGCCTCCTACACGATCGAGAAGCGCGCCTCCGACCGACCGGAGGAATTCGGCAAGGGGGCGCTCGCCGGCGTCGCCGGACCGGAATCGGCCAACAATGCCGGCGCCCAGACCTCGTTCATCCCGATGCTGACGCTGGGCATTCCCGCCAACCCGGTGATGGCGCTCATGATCGGCGCGATGATCATCCAGGGCATCGTGCCCGGACCCAACGTCGCCGCCGAAAACCCCGACCTGTTCTGGGGGCTGATCGCCTCCATGTGGATCGGCAATTTGCTGCTCATCATCCTCAACCTGCCGCTCATCGGTCTGTGGGTGAAGCTGCTGAAGGTTCCCTATTACGTGCTGTTCCCGACGATCATGGCGTTCTGCTCGATCGGCGTCTATTCGGTGAATTCTAATGTCTGGGACCTCTATGTCGTCGCCTTCTTCGGACTGCTCGGCTATTTCCTGCTGAAGCTGCGCTGCGAGCCGGCGCCACTGCTTCTGGGCTTCGTGCTCGGGCCGCTGCTGGAGGAAAATCTTCGCCGCGCCATGATTCTTTCGCGCGGCGACCCGTCGACATTCGTCACCCGCCCGATTAGCGCGTTGCTGCTGGCAGCCGCGGTCGCGGTGCTGGTGATCGTCCTGCTGCCGTCGGTGCGCAAGAAGCGCGACGAAGTGTTTGTGGAGGAGGATGCCTGACCGACGCTTTGCGCCCCCCACTTGCCCGGGCCGGGGGCCGGGCTACAAACGGCGCGGCAACGCGTTTGGAGTTTCCCGCCCTCGACAACCGTTTGCGGCCGCTGAACCACAGCGTCGCAGATGTCTGAATGTGCTATTGCGGTCTTGAAAGAAGCCCGGCTGGACTGGAACCCACAGCGCAAAAATGGTCCTAGCGAAAGCTGCAGCGCATGGACTATGCAGCCCTTAGCACTATCGTGCCCTCGGCTGCGTTGGCGCACCAGCGAGCCACAGCGCCGTCCAAGCTGCGATCGACGGTGACGATCTCGCGATCGGCGAATTCGCCGCAAGCGGTCCAGACATTTCCGTCAGGTTGGGAAACGGTCACTTCGACGTGCCGCCCGGCAATCCCCACGGTAACAACGCGCCTCATCGCAAACCTGCCATTGCCTGGATGAAAACTGGACGAACCCGCCTGAGCGTTTCCCCACCCTCACTATGGAACTTTGCAACAGAATTGCAAGGTGAAAATTCTTTGTAACGCCAAATTCGGTCAATAACGGTCAAAATCCAACATCAAAACCGAGGAGTCCGCCCGCAAGCTTTGATTCGACGACGCCGGACCGCCCGAATTCGTCGCAAGGTTTGTCAGGATCGAGACGCCTGACAGGGGCTTGATCCCTTCCTCGATCACGGCGGCAATCAGGTGGGTCTTACGTTGAGCAAGCCCAGTGCCAGCAGCGGCCCTTCTTCCGTAGCCTGCTAGAAGTACTGGCGCAGTTCGTTGAGCACGAAGTTGCCGAGGCGCTTGCCTCGATTGCGCAGGATGCGCAGCGGACCCTGATCGACAAAATAAGTGAGCAGGATCGAATCGCGCGACTTCACATCCGGGGGCACTTTGTCGGCCGAATGCCAGGTATCCGTGTCGACTGCGAACGCATAACCGCAATTGCGCGCAAAGCGCATTTGCGTGCTCCGCGCAAGTTTGCCGTTCGGCAGCACGTCGTGGAACACGGTTCCGATGTTGGCGTGACTGTCGTCAGGAGGCAGGTAGAGCTGTACCGTGATGCCCTTCCAGTGAGTGTCGGGATGCGGCGAGATGGAGTAACCTGGTATATCCCTCGTCAGCACCGGAATCGGAAACATCCCCACCCTATTGGAGCCGGCGCCATGGCGGCTCTCTAAGGCGGGAGCCAAGCGTCGCCTCAGGGCCTCCAGAACTTTGTCCGACCGCAGTGCCTTGCCGACAGCGTTCCAGAATGCACGTTTCTCCGGCGGCAGGTGGCGGATATATTCCGGGAACAGATCGATCTTGACGCGCGTGTGAGCACCGCTTGAATTGCGTTTCTTGCTGCGGCCATGCATCGGCCGATAATCAGCCGACTGCGGCATCAACTCAAGGATGCGCTCGTAAACGTCGTCCGGGAAGACCCTGTCGAACTCTAGATGCGGGAACGGCTTTTCCACGAGCCGCGCATCATCGATCGACTGCGCCACGAAACTGGAAATGCTTTCCACATCCCGCTTGCGCTGGGCCGGCGGCACTGTAACCGATTGTTCCATGCACGCCCTTCCGCAGCGCCTGAAATCCCGACTCAAATTTGTCAGAAACTTGGCTCCTTCGCAACGTTTGCTGGCACGGTCTGTGCTTCGTATGAGATTGCCAGTCCCTAACCTGGCACCGATGTACCAAATCGGGAATGTAAGATCGCCGGGCCTGGGCGGGGTGAATATGGCCCGGCGAACTTTCAGCGAACAGCGTGACCGGCGCGGCGCCCCCCGAAGGAGCCCTAGAAGCCGCGCCGGCCAAGGCGGCAAGGGCGATGGGGTCGTTATTGCCGCAAGCGAAAATGCCACGGCGGTTAGGCCTGGGACAGGGCTAGACCACCCGATAATTCGAGCTATGCGCGCCGGAGATCCGCACGTGGAGCGCCCGCCCGCTGCGGCGGAGGCAAGCGGCCGCTCTAGGTCCGAACCAAACCCTTTAGCCACATCCGGACAGCCGCAAGGTCAAAGCGGCTGCGCGACGGGCGAGATTTGGGCGTGGATCCTGATCCGACGGTCCCGCCCACGAAAGGTCTTGGAGCGTCGCCCGTAGCCAAAGGCGGCCTCACGGACACACGGGGTCTTGGCATTGCGTTATGTCGTTCAATGGCACCCATGGGGATTCTCCCAAGTGCGCCCCGCCGGTTTTGAGCAAATCATGTTTTGGCGCTCGCCGAAATCAAAAATGACATCCGCTGCGATCAAAAGCAGGCCAATCGAGTCTCCGTCCGATCACCAAATTGGGAACGGACCTTTTGGTTCTCTGAAGCCTCGCGCCAGTCGCCCTCCGCTATCGAAGAGGAACGCCGTCCGGTTCGCCGCTACATTTTCGTCATTGGTTTCTCATCGGCGATCTTCGCGGCCTGTAGCTGGCCATGAAATGCAGGACAACAAAATCGCGCTGTGCTCCAAGCCTTCGGCGACAGCGTCGGCAACCTGTGGACGACGAGGCCGAATGACAGCAGCCCGTCCTCACCCACAGATTATCAGCACGGCTGTGAGAATGATGCCGGACTTGTCGCCGATGCAGGGGCATTTCGTTCGTTTCTGTTCCCCGCACTCTCTCGACGGCTCCCACCACCTGCCTTATTGTCGCCGCGACGCCGAGGGGCGTCGGAAGGGGACATTGCATGATCAATATTTACCGCCTTGCGGTTGGTGCCGCTTTGCTGGCGCTCGTCGGTTGCCAGTCCGACGAGGACACGGGAGTGCGCATGGCTTCCAGTTCGGCCGACAATCAGGAGGACGCCGCCGTGCCACAAGTTGCGGAGGATGCCTGCGTGAAAGAAGTCGGCCGCACTACCAAAAGCACCCAACTCGTGGTGCTTGAAAAGGTCTACTCCCCTCAGAACTCGCAAGTGAAGGTCGGCGTTGGTCCGGACAAAACGCCGTGGCTATGTATGACGTCCAACGCTGGATTGGTGGCAAGCGTGATATCGACCGCCGAATGAAGGCGGTGCCAAAGCCGCGCGCCCACCACCGTTTCGCGCGCCGATTGCAACAGGGCTCGACCGCCCGCCCAGATCGGCTGGCAGATAGCAGTCGAGTTGACCGACACCTTCAAACCGAGATGTCCGCTTGCACTGCGCGAGACGGAAGGCTGCGCGCCTAAGCACCGTGGCTTCACCAACCTGGCATGGGCATGATAATCGCCGGAAACGATCTCGAAACCGGAAACGGCGGGGCAACACCCCCTCGTATTCGCCCGTTGTACTGCCGCAACCAATCCAGAAAAATACTTAATTACCCGTCGTCAATGTCGCGAGCTTGTCTGCATAATGACGATCGGTGGGCGCCAATTCACACGCTCTCCGAAACGCCGCTATCGCCTCGGTTCGGTTATTCTGCTGCAGGTAGGCAAGGCCAACATCATAGATCGGCCTGGCGAAGTCAGGCCACATGCGCGCGGTCTCTCTGTGAAATTCAATCGCCTGCGCATAACGCCCGAGCCCGCGAAGGCAGACGCCAAACAGATGACGGGCCTCCTCCTGATGCGGGTTCATGGCCAGCGAGGTGCCCAAATGACACAGGGCTTCCTGGAAATTCTTATGACGCACCAGTGCCTTGCCCAGGAGATACCGGGCGTGGTCGGAGGTGGGGCGCAGTTTGACTGCAATTTGAGCCGCCTCCAGGCCCTCGGCGTCCCTCCGGTCGGTCAGTCTGCGATATGCCTTGAATTGCGCATTGACGAACTCGGCGGACTCCAAACCGTCGTCCGCCTCCTCGAAAGAGGGCAGAACCTTATCTGCGAGGAAAGCGTCCAGAAGAGGCTTCAGGCGATCCCGCGTTCGGAGATATCGAGGGATGCTGTGATCCACGCCGCGAAGCGTGATCAACTGGACATGCTCCATCCGGCGAAGCCGGAGCGCTTCCCTCAAATCCACGGCATCCGATTCACCGAAGACCGCTGTCGTCGGGCATGCCCGTTCCTTCATCAGCCCCAGCAAATCCGGATATGGGAGGGAGGCATCCTTGGAAATGTATCGGGAACTCCGTCTCCCGTCTCCCCTCACTTTCGTCTCAAACGAGAAAGCCAGTATTTTCGCCCCGAGCAGACAACCGTACAGAACCGCGCCGCTGCCTCCCATGCTCGCCCCGACGCAGTAGACATGGCGCGCCCCAACCTCGGCAGCCATGTTTTTGATGCTTTCGACAGTCGCCTCCACGGATGACCCTAATCCGGGTATGCCGAGTTGGTACCACATGTTCATCGGGCCATTGTTGACAAGCAAGCAATTGAATCTGGCCCTGGCCTCATTCGCATAACCCCAGAAATCAAAGCTCCCGCTGTCTCGGTTCGTTCCCGAAAAGAATATGACTAATTTGTCGGAATCTCGCGAGCGCAGAAGTGAGAAACTGGGTGTGGCGAGATCAGCCTCATCGGAATTGGACATAACAGTTTCCAAGGCATGACTCGAACTGACAGATGTAGACATTACGTTCTCTCGATGTTCCGGTCTCGATTCGCCCTGCCCGGGGCGGGAGGCTTGCACAGCGATGGCCCGATCACCAACCTTTAACCTGCGATACCCGTCCCTCTAGGTCTTCGTCCTCGTCCTCGTCCACAAAATTCCGCGCGGGATGACAGGCCCGGCCTTCGCTGAAGGATGGCCGGAATACCGGGTCGAGGCTTCTGTCAAAACAGAAAAGCCTAATGAGATCGATCTTGTGCAGACGACGAGAATCGAACCCATACGGGCAAGCCCAAGGGATTTTCAAGTCATTTGACCGGGGAAGGTCATAATCGGCGACCACTCGACCTTCCCCGCCGATCGTACCCGCGCGGAAGCGCAGTCCAAGTTGATGATGACCGCGCTATCGAACTTGGCTGGCACCGATAATCCCTGCCTCGGCGTCAAGAAGAAAAAGGAGACGCCTCGTGATGTTTGGCTCGACGAAGCAGGCTTGCCGAAGTTCGTGAAGCCGCTGGCAACGGTGCAGGCACCGCATGGTGACTTGATCCGGTTCCTCACCGTCTCGGGGCGGCGCATATCCGAGGCGAGCATGCTAACCTGGAATATGGTTGACCTCGATGCTGGTCACGGTCGCGGCGCAAGGTGTCGCATCGGGGCTGGCGCTTGCCTTCGGCACGTTCCTGTCAAATCTGGCAGCGTTCGCCATTCCGCCGGTTGGGACGTTGTTTAGCTTGTCGGCGCCAGCAGCGCCGCGACGCCGAGCGGGAGGCGAGAAGGGCGTAGCCTGCTCAGATCACCACGAAATCGGCAGCGGTGAGAGAAGGACCGGTTGAGAGCGACGCGATCTTGATCGCTGCCGCGCCGCCTAGCCCGTCCGCATCGTAGAACAGCGATCCGGTGTTTGAATTGTAGACGATACGGTCGTCGGTATCGCGCGCCGACAGGATATTGTCCTTGAACGCGGACACATCGAGCGCGCCGACACCAAGCGCAGTAAAGATCGCGCTATTTAGTGCGATCTGATCGTCCGCGACGTTGAAGTCCATGATCTTGTCGACGTTGCCGCTGGACAGCGCGGTGGAGAAGCGGAAGGTGTCCGCCCCGCCCATGCCCCAGAGAATGTCATTGCCGCCGGCACCGTCCAGCACGTTGGCACCGTCGTTGCCTCGCATGACCTGCTTGATTTCGTTGCCGGTCAGATTGATGGCAAAATTCGCATGCAGCGAGGTCGTACTAAGATATTCGACGCTAACGCCATCTGCCAGCACATAGCTCACGCCCGCACAGGCGCGATCGGTGCCCTCGCCGTCCACCTCCACGATCACCGCGCCGGCGTTGTAGACGGAATAGATGTCATTGCCGCCACGGCCTGTCAGCGTGTCGGCGCCGCCGACGCCGCCATCGTTGAGGATATTGTTGCCGGCGTTGCCAGACAGCGTATCGGATGACCGCGATCCGGTCAGGTTCTCTATGTTTACCAGTGTGTCGTTATCGGCGTCGCCGCCGGCGCCTCTGCCTGAGATCAGGTCGACGGTGACGCCTGAACCAGACCCGCGATAGCTCGCCGTGTCATTGTCCTCGCCCCCATTCAGCAAATCGATGCCGGCCCCGCCTTCAAGCGTGTCGTTCCCACGGTGGCCATAGAGGTTGTCGTCATTGAGGCCGCCGATAAACAGATCGCCGAAGTCTCCGCCTGAGAACGTCGCGACCCCGGCACCTCCAGAAATGTCCAGGTAAAGGCCGGCGTTGGCCGGCGTGAGATTAGCGTTGCCCGTGTCTCTCATCGAGAAGATCGATAAAGGGCCAGGCGAATAGTAGAACACATCGTCCAAGCTTGCAGGCGGCAGGTTCGGATCGCCATTGATTCCCACCGCAAGGGGATTGTTGATTTCGACTTGGCTGGCCATAGTCGATCCATCAAAGCGGAAGATATCGAAAGAACTCACCGATCGATAATCGCCGTTCGCGGTGTACCGAAATACTCCTGCCATGTGCTACCGTCCCGTCACGTTGCGCTCGGTGTAGGAAAATTCGTGAAAATTCATCGGACAATCAGGAAAGGTACGGGGGCAGAAGGTCGCTGTATATCGGATCGAGTGGAAAGGACGTGGAATTCTTTGTCCTTTCCATGGAAATTCCAACCATTTCCATGAGTGCGAATGGCGTGGTTCCGAATTCGCAGGAACCTCACGAAACGACGTCGCCCCTTCCAACGATAGCCAAAACTACCATCTGGCGCATCCTCAGGCAGATGGGCGATTGCAGCAAACCAAGCCGCCTCAACTATGCCGCAGCGGCTCGGGCGGTCAGTTCATGGTCTTGATCTTTGGCGGGGCCGTCGCAAGCCTGCCTCGTCGGCAGTGAGCCCCCCAAAGCCATTCCCGTTTATCGGATGGTGTTGAATCTCATTATACGTCCGACGACCCCGCCTTCATCCGGCGATCGAATGCGCTGAAATCCCCATGGTTCTGGCTTGGCCATGTCTCACGCCACTTCAGACGAACGGTGTCGGGACCTTGCTTAGCCGGCTCTTGATTCGACGCCGGACTGCGCTCCCCTATCGGAGGAGGTAAAAATAATGCCCATGAGCGTGAGCGGCATCCCGTTTTGAATCAATGACTCTCGCAGAATATCCCAAGCGGTGCCTGGCACGACAGCGTTCTCGCAAAGCGCACTCGCTGACAGGATTTTGGTTGCTGCGGGGAAGGCAGGCATGCCACCGCGCGAGATTGATGAAGAGGCGAAGGGCGTCTTCGCATCGGTGCTGAGTTTGATGAAAGGAGAGAAATAAGCCTGCCACCGGAGGGGAGGATCGGCAGCAGGCTCATTTCGACGCGGGCGAAGGCAGAGCCACCCGCACAAAGACCCGACGTTAAAGCGGAGGTCGCAGTCGCCTTGGTCTCTGAACTTGCAAGCAGTTTAGAAGCCGATCGTAACCGCCGCATGCCAGCGCCGCCGGCGAATGTAACTTGGCACGCCTTACGCAACGTGTGAGCCAGTCACATCCTCGCGTGACGCCAGTGTATCAATCCCGATCCGGCTGCTGTTAGATCACCGCCCAAAGGAGAACGCCGACGACGAAGGCCATCGCTATCCATGTGCTCCACAGCAATATCCGTACGCTGTCGACTCGTTCTCCCCGGTCTACAAATCGTCGTATCCCTTCTCGCTGAACGGCGGCGTAGGGCTTGCTTATCGCGCGAACATGGCCGTCAGCCAGGAAGCGTTCAACAATCTCCGGGCACCTCGTCTTGGGCTCCGCCTCCAAAAGCCGCCGAAGCCTGTCGCTGGTGCGCTCCACCTCCATCCAATCGGTCGGCTGCCGCTCTTCGGCAGCGAGGATAGCTCCAACTCTCTTGCGAAGTTCAGCAGCTTTCATCCCAGGATTGAACGCCACCCATACAGGCAGTGGAAGTAACTTACGGTAACCGCTCTGTGGGGTAGGGACCGCATGAATTTTACGCGCGATGATCGGACCCAGAAAATCGGATTTGATCACCTGTTAGCTTCACCAAGGTCGATACTGCCCGTTATTGAGGCAGTTGAAGGGAGGGACAAGGGGATGGTGATCCGTGCGGCGACTTGCGCGGCGGCTTCGGTAGCTCTGTTGCTGCCTTTTGTTTCGTTGGCAGCTGCTCAGGAGGACCTGCGCGAAGCTGCCCAAAACCCCATTGCCAATCTGATCAGTCTGCCGTTTCAAAACAACATGAATTTCGGCATTGGCAACACCGATAACGTTCAAAACGTTATGAACATCCAGCCGGTCATTCCATTCCACCTTAACGATGACTGGAACCTGATCGTCCGCCCGATCCTCCCTATCGTCTATCAGGAGCCATTTCTCGGCGGCCTGCAACTTCAGGAAGCCGAGCAGGTGCTTGGCAGCAACATAGGTCAAAACCACTTTGGACTTGGCGACCTCACGCCGGAGATTTTCTTTTCACCTAGCAAGCCTGTGATGTTGGCACCGGATGTAAGCTTGGTGTGGGGTGCTGGCGCGGCATTTCAACTGCCTACGGCAACGAACGATCTGCTGGGCACTGGAAAGTGGTCTGCCGGACCCGCGTTCGTTACGTTTTTAAGCGTCAAGCCCCTCCACATAACGACTGGTTTTCTCGCCGTTAACATCTGGTCGTTTGCAGGGGACGGGGATCGCGCTGATGTCAACGAACTCACGTTCCAGCCGTTCTTGAACTATAACATGCCGAAAGGCTGGTATTTAACCTCTGCCCCCGTCATCACCGCCGACTGGGAAGCTGGCGAAGATAATCGCTGGACGGTACCAATCGGCGGCGGCATCGGTCGCATCTTCAAGATCGGTGAACAGCCGATCAATGCGCAGTTGTCGGCATACTACAATGTAGTGAAACCTGACGACACCGGCGCTGATTGGCAACTGCGCGCACAATGGACGTTCCTTTTCCCGTCGCGCTGATCCGTTAGGGAGTCTGTCGCCACATAGCCGCTTGGCGATACAAACTCAGCCTTCCCGCAGCCTCACGCCAGCGCCGCCGCCGTTCTCGGGATGAAATCGACGCCGGCCACATGTGGCACGTCGAGGCCGCAATTACGTTTCTCGCAATCGCCGCCGGCATAAAGACATCGCAGTGGCCGCAAAGGATGCGAACGACCGCATCCTCTGCAACTCCGACACGGGGATACTCTACTATGATCCGGATGGCACTGGAGCGGGAGCGGCAGTGAAATTCGCGGTACTCACCGGATCGCCGACACTGACCGCAGCCGACTTCGTGGTGGTCTGGTCAGGTAACCAAGCCCGGTTGCGAATGCGACCGGGCTCACTTCCTCAGGCGGCAGCGCTCCAATCATCGGCGGCCGTCGCCCGCCAACGGTCCAACACCGCATCGGGACTGCGATCCACCACGACGATGTCACGATCGGCGAACTCGCCAGCCGCCGCCCATAGACCGGCGCCGAGTCGAGAAACCCTCACCTCCTGAGGCTTTCCACGCACATTCACCTCTGTCCGTTGCATCGTCCCATCCCGCTTGGCCGCCGCAAATCCCGGAGCAGCAATTACCTCCGGATTGTGAAAGGCGCAACAGAGTATGTTGTAACCATGACAATCGCGACGGATTGGCAAGTTCGTCGTCTGGAAAACGGAACCAATTGTCCGCGGTAACGTTTGATGCAGCCGGCGTCGATTGCCCCTCAATCGAAGTCGGCAGGCCCTGGCTCGGACCTCCCTGGCCAGGGCCATTTTATGCTCGGCTCACGCAAATTCGCCGAAGCCGCTAAAGAGGCAAACATCTTGATTGAGTGCGGCTAAGGCCCGGCTGCGGAGACGCGACCGGGCTCGACTGCGTCAACTACCGTCGTAGCGGGTGCCCGGAGTGCCCACGGCCGTGTGATAATAGCCTTCCTTTCCGAAGATTTCCTTCACGGGTCTCCAGTAGGGCGGATTGACGCCTGCGTTACATCGGTCGTGATCGGCTTCGCCTTCTTCCGATCCAATACCACCCCATCCCGCAACTCCCGCATCCGGTTCGGATTGGGGGTTTCCGCTGGTAGGCATACCAATGCGCATCAACTTTGTTGCATAGTAGCCCAACGCGAGGGTGTTCATCTGAAAGCGACTACATCTTCCCGCGCATACCATCGCTCGTGCGAACATATAGTTCTCGGCGGCAGCCACATTGAGATCGAGCGAGTTGGGCTGCTCACCGGGACCCGGAGGCTGATCACGCCACGCCTTCAGAGCCTTCCAAGCGCTGAAATATTTTCCGCAACATGAGCCATCATCAAGCTCCGCGGCAATCCTCGCCTCGATAATCATCCGAACTAGCGCGTTGTCGACTGCCATGGACATTTCCTCGCAGTTGAGAATTCACTCGGGGATTTCGGCGTCGTGCTTAAGCGAGGACAATTTAATCCGGAGCAGGTGTGTGGACAACCCAGAGCCACCCTCTCCAGTTGCCCACGATTGGAACATTCGCCGAGGCCGCTAAAGAAGCGGACATCCTGATCGAATTAGACCCGCACCGCCCTTCTGCGTACCCTGCAATGAAAATGCCAGTGCACACACGAAGGCGGGAATGCGCCAAACTCTCAATGAAATCAATCTGGTGCGGACGACGGGAATCGAACCCGTACGGGCAAGCCCGAGGGATTTTAAGTCCCTTGCGTCTACCTGTTCCGCCACGTCCGCTTGGCTCGCAGTCCTAACGGAGCGGCGGAGGATTGCAAGTGGTGGTCGAGCCTCTGACCGGGTTCACTCCGCCAACGGACCGGCGTGGCCGTCGATTGCAATCGGCATTGCCGCGCCAATTCGGAAACTCTGGCCGGACGCGAATGCCCGCGCGTGGCTCTCGACTTCGAACTGCCGCTCGTTGACCACGCCGTTCTCTGTCAGTCGCACGATCCACGCGGGACCATCGGCGAGCAGTTCGACACGATCCGCCTTGCCGTCAGCCACAGTGGCCTCGAGGCAATCCAGAAGCATAGGAGCGCCAAACTCAGTCGCTATCCGCAACACCTGGCTTTCGAAATCTTCCAGCGCCAGATTGCAATCTTCGTAGTGCGACCGCACGCGCTCGGCGACAGCCGACACATCCACTATGCGGTCGCGTGCAAAGGCGCGTTGCACCTCTCGCCTCACCTCTTCAAGCAACCATTCGGGGAATCTGATCATGGCATTTTCCTCCTCGGAACTGCCCATGCCGCACCTTGCACCTCTCAGCTCTCGAACGCAAGAGAAAAATCGCAAAAGCGTAATTTTTTCAATATGTTAGTTAAACAAGCCAATGTCATGCAATGTGTCTGACATCCATTTGTCGCTGTATCCGGCAGGTGTGATTTTGCGTCTAAGCCAACCCTTGACGCAAGGCATACCCTTTACCTAAATAACGCCTATTACTCATTCTACTTATTTGACGCTCAGAGGATGTGATGGCGGAATTGGAGCGGGGCGAACGGCTTCAGATCATGCTGAGCGGCGACGAGTTGCTCGCGCTGGAAAATTTCAGATTCAAGAACCGTATGCCCAGCCGTGCGGCTGCCGTTCGCGAGTTGTTGCGGCGTGGCTTGGCGGGCGAGGGTTTTCTGCAGGCGGAGACCGGTCGAAAATCCCAGGATTTCGGCGTGCTGGACCAGCCCGAATTAGATGAAGGCAAAGGCAAATAGGCTTGGACCGCCCGCCGCCGCCAGCTTCTGGACAGATGAACGAGGCTACGTTCTAATTCCCCGCGATTTTTGAGCGGGGATACGATGTGATCAAGCAGGTCTTTCCTTTGCGTCGCCGTCGGCGTTCGCGTTGCTGACCCAGACCTCTTCCCCTACCCTGTCGCAATATTGCGAAGGCACCGTTTTCGGTCTTTCCGGCAAATACAATCTCGCCAAGGGAACAGGCTTCCTTGCGGTCAGGGCGGGACCCAGCGCCGGTTCGCGAATGGTCGGCCAGTTGTTCACCGGCAACACGGTCGAAATTTTCAGCCGCAAGGGCAACTGGTATCGCGCCGCCATGGGCGGGATCGATGGCCGGGCGAACAGCAAATGGATGCGCAATTCCTACGGATATTGAAGCCGCCGAACCGCTTGCGCACGGATCGCACTGGCAAGCTTGGCAGGAGTGACGCCAGATGCCGTGATCGGGCTGCGCGAACTGCGCTACCCGGACCGAACCTCAGCCCGTAAAACTCCGCATGTCGCCCCTCGTCGGGGGTGCATCGAAGAAGCGCTCGGTCTCCTCCGCCGAGGCGAGGCCGCTCGACATCTGGCCCTCGCGTATGCCGGAAGCGAGCAGCACGGAATTGCCGGTCGACCGCGGAATACCGTCGGCGTTGACCGCCAACCCCAGCCCGTGACCGAGCCCGGCCAGCGCCCGCACGACCTTCGCGGCGTCCTCCTCCTCCATCTTCTCGACGAAACGCCGGTCAATCTTGACCTTGTCGAAGCCAAATTCCTGGATGTGGTAGAGATTGGAATAACCTGTGCCGAAATTGTCCAACGCGATCCGCACACCGGCATCGCGCAAGGGCCCGAGCACGGACTTGGCGGCATCCAGATCCTGGACGATCAGGTTTTCGGCAACATCCATCTCCAGCCGCGACGGCGCGAAACCGGCAGTTTCGAGAACCCCGAGAATGCCCGCGGCAAGGTCGCGGTCGCGAACTTGCGAGGAAAGCAGGTCGATCGACAGCGTGACGTCCTTCGGCCATTGACGGGCTGCCGCGCAGGACAGTTCCAGCACCCGCCGCGCCAACTTATGGATCAACCCCGTTTCCTCGGCAATCGGGATGAAGCGCTCCGGTGGAATCTCGGTGCCGTCGGCCGCCTTCCAACTCGGCACCGCCTCAAAACCCAGCACGCGGCCGGAGATGAGGTCGATGGACGGCCGGAAGCGCGGCCGGATCATATCCTTCTCGACCGCCGCGCGCAGGTCCCGCTCCATCCGGTCGCGCTCGCGCACGTAACGGTCCATCTCCTCCTCGAAGAAGCGGAAGCTGGAGCGCCGTTCGGCCTTGGCCCTGTAGAGGGCGAGATCGGCCTTGCGCAGTGCCTCCTCGCCGGTGTGGCCGTCAGCGGGCAGCAGCGCAATGCCGATGGCGGTGCCGACCTGGTGCAGTATCCCGCCGGTCATGACGGTCTCATTGAGGCTCTGGATAGCCCGTATGGCGATGTTCGCGGCTGCTTCCGGCCCGAGCAGGTGCTGGGCCAGCACGACGAACTCATCCCCGCCGAGCCGGGCGACCAGATCGCCGTCGCGCACCGCGCGAAGCAGGCGATGCGCAACGATGGTCAGCACCTCGTCTCCGACATTGTGGCCGTAATTGTCGTTGATTTTCTTGAAGCCGTTGAGGTCGAGCAGCAGCACCGCGTGCGAGGACCCGGCGGCCGGCGGCGAGGCCACCGCCATCTTCAGCGCCTCGTCGAACTGGCGGCGGTTGGCCAATCCCGTCAGCGGATCCTGATAGGCGAGTTCGCGCGCCTGGCGCTCGGCCGCGATACGGCGGTCGATCTCGCGCTTCTGGTCATAGTAGCGGCGGATGGCGAAAACGAGCAGCCCGACGGCGAGCGTGGCGCCGATGAGCAGCATCTCGTTGAGTTCGATCTTCTCTTCCTGAAGGGAGGCTCCGCTCTCATTGGCGAAGATATCGACCTCGAGGGCGATATAGCCGAGCACAAACAGCACCGCGGCGATGACGCCGATATCCTGGATGCTGACCCTATGCCTCACGATGAAACTCCAAGTCCGTGATCCAAGAAGCCGGAACCTGTTTGCCCGGGGTAAAGCATTGGCCACGATGTCCAGGTCGGAAAGCGACGGAACGTCACCCTCGTCGGCGGGCCTGGCGTCTTTGCCTGCCAGGCGCACTTCAGCGGCATCTTCAGTCCGGTGTTGTTTCAACGGCGCCTCCCCCGAGGAGCGCAAGGGCCTATACGAACGCCTTTTCGGCCATGCGGCGGATAAATGCCTCAACACGATCGGGCAAGGCGAATTGCGGCATATGCCCGACGCCTTCCAGCAATTCCAGTTCGAAATCCCTGATCCGCCCCGCCAGCGGCAGCGCATGGTCCTCGTGGCGGATGACCTGATCCGCCGTTCCGAACAGCACGCCGACGGGCAAATCGAGTTCCTCCAGCCGCGCCTCATAGCGCGCGACTTCATGTTCCAGCGCGACGAAATCCATCACCGTCGCCTCAAAATGGCTAGGTCGAAGGCCGAGGATGCCACCACCCGCGATGATGTAATCCTGCGGCGCCGCCTGCGGGCCGAAGACGAAGGCCAGCGTCTGCGGCGCGCGTTTCATCGCCATCGGAATCGCTGTGGTGTGGGCAAGCAGCCGGCGCTTCAACGGCGAACGGATGGAGAGCGCCGCAAACTGCGGCGGCGCGGCCGATTCCTGATGCGTCACCGGTGACAGCAGAGCAAGCCCGCCGACCTTGCCGGGATGGTCGAGCGCCAGCGCCAGCGCAACGCCGCCACCCAGCGAATGGCCGACCACCAGCGGCCGCTCCAGCCCGATTTCGTCGATGAAGGCCGCGACGATCGCGGCCTGCTCGCCGAGCCTGCCGGTGGCGCCGCCGGCGCGCACCGAATAGCCCGAGCCGGGACGGTCCAATGCGATCAGATGGAAATCGCCGGCCAGCCGCGAAAACAGCGTATGGCGAAAATGGTGCAACTGCCCGCCAAGCCCGTGCAGGAACAGGATCGGCCGCCCCTGCCCTGCCTCGACATAATGCAGGCGGTTGCCGGCGACCGTGACGAACCGGCCCCTGGCCGGCACACGCGTCTCGGCTTCCCGCGCCAGCCGGCGGGTGGCCAGAACGAAGAAGCCGAGCACGAGACAGGCCACCAGGAACACTATGGCCAGAAGCCAGCCGAGATATTGGGCCATGCGCTCTCCGCCTTGCCGTCATGGATCGAAGCCGCTCAGGCGATAGCATGAGCAGCCGCCCGAACCAAATGAGAGGTGCCAGCTGTGATGCGTCGCCGCGCCGGATTACGCCAAGTTTCCGTCGATGAAATCTACTTCGTCTAATCAGGCAAAAACTGCGATTTAATACCCAGGGTTGAAACGGTATACTTTGTTGTTCAATAGAACCTGCGGGGAGGAAAGAATGGCGACATTCGGCGTCTCGACGCTCGACACGGCATTTTCGATCGACATGCGCGATCTGGTCTACAGCCAGTTGCCGGTCTCGAAGGTCGGTCAAGACGGTTATGGCAGCGACTTCCTGAATCTTGGACATCCCGGTTTCCCCCACGGCACGCCGCCGCCCTTGTCGGGACATGCCTATGTCGAAGACTATCTACAGTTCGGCGGCTCGTTCACCTTCGACGAAGACGGGTCCGGAAACCTCGTCGACATCCATGGCGCCGTCACCAACTACTTCTACGAGATCTCGTCCGTCAGCGGCGTGGCCAGTTCGATCGAAATCGTGACCGTCTCCATCGACGATTTCGCGCTCGACATTTCGCAATTCCGAACGCTCGCCGACGAGCAACTGTCGGAACTGATCTTTGCCGGCAACGACAGCATCTCCGGCGACAACGGTGCCGATACGCTTCTCGGCTTCGACGGCGACGACTTCATCACCGGCGAGGGCGACGCCGACGTGCTTTACGGCGGCGGCGGGTCGGACACGGCGAACTACGGCACCTCGCTGTCCGGCCTCTATGCCAGCCTCGCCAACCCGTCCATCAATACGGGCGATGCGAAGGGCGACCAGTATCATGACATCGAGAACCTCCGCGGCACCGACTTCGCCGACGCGCTGAACGGCGACAATGCGGTGAACGTCATCAGCGGCGACGACGGTGGCGATACACTGAAGGGCTATGGCGGCGGTGACGAGCTTCGCGGCGGCAGGGGCGACGACGTCCTGATCGGCGGCGCGGGGGCGGACAAGCTATCCGGCGATCTGGGAACTGACACCGCCTCCTATCTCGGCGCCACCGCAGGCGTCTACGCCAGCCTCGCCAACGCCGTGATCAACACTAATGACGCCAAGGGCGACAGCTATCAGTCGGTCGAGAACCTCATTGGCACTGCCTATGCCGACAGGCTGAACGGCAATACGTTCGACAACGTCATCGACGGCGGCGCGGGCGACGACATGATCAAGGGTTACGACGGCAACGACACGCTGATCGGCGGAGCCGGCAGTGACATCTTCATCTTCAACACGCCCCCGGACCGGGGCGGCAATGTCGATACGATCGTCGATTTCAACCCGGCAGAGGACACGATTCAGCTCGACGACGCCGTCTTCTCGGGGATCTGGGCGGTGGGAACCTTGCAGGGCCTGATGTTCCGCGCCAACACGAGCGGCGGGGCGCAAGGGGCAACTGACCGTATCATCTACGAGACCGACACCGGAAGACTCTTCTATGACGCGGACGGTTTCTTCAGCGGTGTCGCGATCCACTTCGCGACGCTCTCGCCAAACCTGCCCCTGCAGAACGTGGACTTCGTCGTGATCTGAAACCCGAGCCGCAAGCCTGAGATGGATTTCACCGGATAGAAAAACAGGGCGGAGGGCAATGTCCGCGCCGCCCTGCTTTCAGTCGAACCGTTCAACCGCCTCGAACCGGCGCGCTCAGCCGTGCAGCTTCGCTGCGATTTCCGCGACGCGCTTGCCCTGGAACTTCGCGCCTTCCAGTTCCTGGGCGGAAGGCTGGCGCGAGCCGTCGCTGTCGCTGGTCGTGGTCATGCCGTAGGGCGCGCCGCCGCGCACCACGTCGTTGCCCATCTGACCCTGATAGGCGTAAGACAGTGGCACGATGATCATGCCCTGGTGCTGCATGAAGACCTGGGCGTTGATCAGCGCAAGCTCGGCGCCGCCATGCTGGGTGGCGGTCGAGACCATCACCGATCCGACTTTGTTGACCAGCGCGCCTTTCATCCACAGCGGGCCGGTCTGGTCGATGAAGTTCTTGAGCTGCGCGGCCATCGAGCCGTAGCGGGTCGACGCGCCGAGGATGATGGCGTCGTAGTCGCCAAGCTCCAGCGGGTCGGCAATCGGCGCCTCCTGGTCCAGCTTGTAATAGGCGGCCTTCGCCACGGCTTCCGGAACCAGTTCGGGAACGCGCTTGACGGTCACGTCGGCGCCGGCCTCACGCGCGCCTTCCGCGGCAGCCTTCGCCATCTGCTCCATATGTCCCCAGCTCGAATAATAAAGCACCAGCACCTTGGCCATCGTTCTCTCCATCAGAAAAATTCGTTGCGCGACTGTTCGCCGGTGAGAAGAATGGCGGTTTGCGGCGTTCATTGAAAGCGCGCCCAACGCCGACACATCGTTCACCGTTTTCACACCATTGCCGGTTGCGCCGCGCCGCGCTATCTCGAAGCGGCAACATCCGGGGGTATCCATGGCAGAAACCATCAGCGCGGCGATGCTGGTCATCGGCGATGAGATTCTTTCGGGGCGCACTAAGGACCGCAACATCGGCCACCTCGCAGACATGCTGACGGCGGTCGGCATCGACCTCAAGGAGGTCCGCATCGTCGCCGATGACGAGAATGACATCGCCGACGCCGTCAATGCGTTGCGCCGACGCTACGACTACGTCTTCACCACAGGCGGCATCGGTCCCACCCATGACGACATCACCGCGGATTCGATCTCGAAGGCCTTGGGCGTGCCTTGCGAGCATGACGCCAGGGCGATGAAATTGCTCGGCGAGCACTATGCGAAACGCGACATGGAATTCACGGAAGCGCGGCAGCGCATGGCCCGCATGCCGCGCGGCGCCGAACACATCGACAACCCGGTCTCGGTCGCGCCCGGCTTCCGCATCGAAAACGTGCACGCCATGGCCGGCGTGCCGGCGATCTTCCAGGCGATGCTCGACAACATCGTGCCGACGCTGCGCACCGGCCAGAAACTCATTTCGGCAACCGTCCACTGCCCGGTCGGCGAAGGGGTGATCGGCGGGCCGCTCGGAGAGATTCAGAAGGCGCATCCCGATACGATCATCGGCTCCTACCCGAAATTTCGCGACGGCTCGTTCTGGACCGAACTCGTGATACGATCCCGCTCGGCCGAAGCTCTGGAATCAGCGCGCGCCGAGGTGGAGGCTATGGTCAACAGGCTGGCCCCGGTGGAGTGACAAAACGGCCGGGACCGGAACCAGGACGGCAGGCGCAAAGTTTCTTTCAGGACCCGCCGGGCGGGACAAGCAGACCGAGGGAGCGTCAGATGAGCTACAAGACGATAGCCGTGATCCTTCAGAGCAAGGATGACGCCCAGCGCGTTCTCGATTGCGCCGTTCCGCTGGCGCAGGCGTGGGGCGCCCATATCGTCGGCATCCATGCCGAGCCGATCCCCGTCGCCTACAGCGCCGCCGTGGGTTTTCCCGATGTCGGCGTCATCGAGACCGCCACGGAAGCCGCGGCCGAGCGCACCAAGGAGGTCGAGGCCCTCTTCACAGAACGGATGAAGGCGGCCGACCAGAGTTTCGACTGGCACAGCCTGACGAGCTATTCGGGCGACAGCGCCTATGCGGGCGCCACCCTCTCGCGCGCGGCCGATCTGGTGATCGTCGCCCAGCGCAATCCGGAATGGGCCAGCGACGATGCCCCCAGCGTCGAAGGCGTACTTTATGAATCCGGACGCCCGGTGCTGGTCGTTCCCTATGCAGGGCCCTTGACGCGGTCCTTCAACCGCATCCTCGTCTCCTGGAACGGCAGCCGGGAGGCCGCCCGCGCCGTCTTCGATGCGCTGCCGCTTATTGCCGAGGCGGGCTGGACCGAGATCTTCGTCGTGGACCCGCCGGAGGATGAAGACGAGGCGGGCGCCAGTGCTTCGGCGCTCGCGGCGGCGCTGTCGCGCCACGGCGCGGAAGTCACCGTCGCGACGGAAGCATCCCGCGGGCGCGGCGTCGACGAGGTGATCCGCGACCGTGTGGCCGCGACGGGCGCCGATTTGCTGGTGCTCGGTGCCTACAGCCACTCGTGGTTGCGCCAGATGCTGTTCGGTGGCGTAACCCGCAGCGTGCTGCACGCAATGCAGGTCCCCAGCTTCATGTCGCATTGACCACGACAAAGGCTTGCCAAGGCGGGCGACTCACCGCTAATTCAACCCGCATTCCTCTTTCGTTTCGCGCGCGGACTGCGCGCATAGGAGTGCGTTTTCGATGTCCCTGCCCGAAAAGGCCTTTCCCGTTTCGTGGGATCAGTTCCACCGCGATGCACGCGCGCTCGCCTGGCGGTTGGCCGGTGCGAACACGCAGTGGCGGGCGATCGTCTGCATCACGCGTGGCGGCCTCGTTCCGGCTGCGATCATTTCGCGCGAACTCGGCATCCGCGTCATCGAGACCGTCTCGGTCGCCTCCTATCACGACTACGCCTCGCAGGGGGAAATGACGATCCTCAAGGAGATCACGCCGGCCTTGCTGGAGAACGAAGGTCAGGGCGTGCTCATCATCGATGATCTCACCGACACCGGAAAAACCGCCGCCGTCGTCCGCGCCATGATGCCAAAGGCCCATTTCGCCACTATATACGCAAAGCCCAAGGGCCGGCCGTTGGTCGACACATTCGTGACTGAGGTGTCACAAGACACATGGATTTATTTTCCATGGGACATGGGTTTCACCTATCAGAAACCTATCGCGGACGATCATGTGGGTTGAACTTGTGGAAAAAGGGGCTTTCCCCGACTTTGGAAAGTGTATCGATTTCCACATTTTTTACTTTTCCTACGGAGAATTAACCGTAATACTTATGAGACGGCAAATGAATCCCGGGCGGGAGCAGCACTGAAAATGGTCATCGGGCACAGCCGGCGGAGCTATTTCGCCGACAGGGTGAGACGCCTTCTCGGCGGCGCGCCCTGTCGTGTGCAAGTCGCGGCTTTGCCCTGGCGCAAGGGGCCGGACGGCGTCGAGATCATGCTGATCACCAGCCGCGACACCGGCCGCTGGGTGTTGCCCAAGGGCTGGCCGGAAGGCAGCGAGGCGCTCTGGGACGCCGCCGCCCGCGAGGCATCGGAAGAAGCCGGCATTGACGGCGCGGTCGCGCATTCCGAGCTCGGCTGCTATTACTATGCCAAGCTGCAGCCTTCCGGCGCGGAGAAACGTTGCGAGGTGCATGTCTTCCCGATGGAGATCGATCAGGTGAAGGACAAATGGCCCGAGCGCAAGGAGCGCCAGCGCCAGTGGTTCTCGCCGTTGGAAGCCGCCAGGAGCGTGCGTGAGCAGGATCTCGCCGACCTGATCTCCAAATTCTCGTTGAATCCGAGACGTTCCGCCGCCTGACCGGTCCGGGGACATTTTCCCGACATGGTTGTTCTCCCATCCTGATCGCCGAAGCTGCCCTGGCGGCTGATTCGATCGCCGTCCGGGACAAGGCGTAATGGCACAGACCGGCGCATCCCCGCGCAAGACAACACTGGACAAGGATCTCGCACGCCTGGGTGAGGTCGAGGAGGCGACGAACGTCGTCGCCAGGGGACTGATCGCGCCCGGCCTGGCCTTGCTGTTTCTTGCACTCGCCGCGTTCCTCGCGTCGGTGGTTACGGGCGGCGAGCCGCGGACGGTCGTCATCATCGTCGCCGCGGCCGCCGTTGCCGCTTACATGGCGCTCAACATCGGCGCCAACGACGTCGCCAACAATGTCGGGCCCGCGGTCGGCGCCAAGGTGCTGACCATGGGCGGCGCACTCGTCATGGCGGCGGTATGCGAGACGGCCGGCGCGCTGATCGCAGGCAGCGACGTGGTCGACACGATCTCCGGCGGCCTCGTCGTGCCGGCGTCGGTCGATGGCCCGGCGCTGATACGGGTCATGCTCGCCGCCCTGCTCTCCGCGGCGCTGTGGATCAACCTCGCGACCTGGATCGGCGCGCCCGTCTCCACGACGCATTCCATCGTCGGAGCCGTCATCGGCGGCGGGATGGCGGCAGCCGGTGTCGCCTCGATCAACTGGCCGGCGATGGGCGCCATCACTTTGAGCTGGATAGCGTCACCGATCCTCGGCGGCATCATCGCCGCGACATTTCTGGCTTTCATAGAGTCGGCGATCATCTACCGCGACGACAAGATCGCGGCGGCGCGCCTCTGGGTGCCGCTGCTGATTGCCCTGATGGCCGGGTCATTCTCGACCTATCTGGCGCTGAAGGGACTGCAGAATGTCGCGGTGTTCTCGGGCTGGACGCTGGCGGCAGTTGGGCTGGTCGGTTTCATTTTCATCTGGGCCTTGGCCCATCTGCAGGTCCGCCTTGCCTCCAAGAATATGGAGAACCGCAACCAGTCGCTGAAAAAGCTGTTCCGGACGCCGCTGATCATCTCCGCCGCGCTGCTCTCCTTCGCCCATGGCGCCAACGACGTCGCCAACGCTGTCGGCCCGCTGGCCGCGATCGTCAGGGCAACCGCCACGCCGGGCGATGCCGGGGCGGGTGGTACTCCGCTCTGGGTCATGGTGGTTGGCGCCCTCGGCATATCGGTCGGCCTGCTGCTCTACGGGCCGCGCCTCGTCCGCATGGTCGGCGCCGAGATTACCAGGCTCAATCCGATGCGCGCCTTCTGCGTGGCGCTGTCGACGGCGCTGACAGTCATCATCGCCTCATGGTTCGGACTGCCGGTCAGTTCCACCCACATCGCGGTAGGGTCGGTGTTCGGCGTCGGTTTCTTCCGCGAATGGTACATCGCCAATTCCGGGCAGCGCCGCCGCTACATCGAGCGTCGCAACGCCGAGCGTCTTGCGGAAACCGCCACAACGGGAAAACCGAAAACGGACGACAACAAGGGCGCGTCCGTGTCCCGTCAGGAAATCGTCCACCGGCGGCTCGTCAGGCGCGCGCATGTGACCCGTATCGTCGCGGCATGGGTAACCACGGTGCCGGTCTCGGCAATGCTGTCGGCAGTCCTCTTCCTGCTGCTCAGCGCCCTGTCCTGAGCAGCGCATCGAACCAGACGTTTGCCGCGCCATCGCCCTCCTGTTCCCGACCGCATAGCAGCAGGAACAGGTACTGTCAGCGCGAACTGATCTGCTCTCAGGACACCGAGAAATCCGCATGGGTCAGGCTCAGCCCGACCGTCAGCGTCGCGAAGTGGATAGCAGCCACGCCGCCGGCGCCGTCGGCATCGTAGAACAGTTTGCCGGTGTCGCTCTCGTATATGATGCGGTCGCTGGCGTCGTTGGCGATTCCGCTCGTGTTGATGCGGAAGGCGGAAGCCGCGAGCACGCCGGTGGACAGCGCCGTGAACACCGCGTCCGACAGCAGCATGCGGTCGTCAGCCACGTTGAAGTCGACGATCGTGTCGACATTGTTGGCGCCCAACGCGGTGGAGAACACGAACGTGTCTTCGCCACCCAGCCCGCGCAGCGTGTCGCTGCCCGCCTTGCCGTCGATACGGTTGTCGCCGGCATTGCCGATGATCTCCTGGCCGAGCGTATTGCCGGTAAGGTCAATGGCCGCCTTGCCCGAACTGTTGGTCGTGGCCAGTTGTTCGATGTGTGCCGTGGAATCGAGGGCGTAGTCGACATTGGCAAGCACCCGGTCCGCGGTCCCCTGGCCCGAGACCTCGACGATCTTCGTGTCCGCGCTGTACACAAGGTATGTGTCGTTGCCACCGAGACCGCGCAACACGTCGCCCGCACCGCCGCCATCCTTCAACGTGTTTACTCCGGCATTGCCGACGATCTCCTGAGCCAATTGATTGCCCGTCAGGTTGATCGCGGCCGTCCCCGTCGACGAAGCCGTCGTAAGCAGTTCGATGTCGGCATCCTTGGCCAGCACATAGCTGACCCGGGCCATGACGCGGTCGGCCGTGCCGTGTTCCGCCGTCTCGACGAGCACGTCGTCCTGCGTGTCGACGAGATAGATGTCATTGCCGAAACCGCCTTCCAGCCGGTCGGCGCCGCTGCCGCCGTCAAGGGTGTCGTCTCCGTCCGCCGCGGAGATCGTATCGTCCCCGGCGCCGCCATTCACCTTGATCGCGATCAGCGTGCCGAGCGCACCGGTCATGGTTACGACGTCATCCCCGTCATTGGCGTTGAGTTCCAGGAACTCGGTGCCCCCAATATCGAGGAAGAACAGTTCCGGATTGAGACTCTCGACGCGCACCCGGTCGACATTCGCCGAGATGGCAAAAACCTCCGAGCCGTCATTGCCGTCGACTTCCAGCGTGTCGGTGCCGTCGCCGCCCTCGACCAGGTCCGTACCGTTGCCGGATCGCCACACCAGGCGGTCATTGCCGGCCTCGCCGAACATCTGATCGTTGCCGGCGCCGCCCGATATCGTGTCGGCATCGTCGCCGCCGGCCAGAAAATCGGCGCTGGCGCTGCCTTTCAGCGTGTCGTTTCCAGTGCCGCCATTGACCACCACGGCATGCAATGCCGCTGAAGCGTCGACCACATCGTTGCCGCCCAGCGTGTTGATGACGACGGAATCGGTGACTTCCAGCGCGGTGACCAACACTTTCGTGGAAAGCCCGGTCACCGCCATATTGGCCGAGCCGCCGGTGACCTTGACCGCATCGCCGCCGTTGGTGCCGCTGATGTTGACCTGATCGGCCGCCGCATCGCCGGCGGTGCCGCCCAGCGCGCCCGCCAGATCGACCAGCACCTCCTTCACATCCGTGCCCGTCAGGTCATTGACGTTGATCACGTCAGCGCCGCCGAGCGCATGGTGCCTGATCTGCTCGACATCGTTCAGGTCCATGACGATGTTGGCGATGTTGCGCGTAAACAGGACGCGTCCGCCATTGGCGGAAATGCCGATGATCTCGTTGATGTTCGCGCCATTGAAGTTGAGCGTATCGAGGCCGTCCTGCCCTTCGACCGTGTCGTTGCCGTCGCCCGGATCCCACTGAAAGACGTCATCGCCCGCACCGAGCAGCGCCACGTCGCTGCCCTGCTGGCCATCAACGAAATCGTTGCCGTTGCCGCCCATGAGAAGGTCGGCGCCATTGCTGCCCAAAATGGTGTCGTTGCCCTCGCCTCCGTCGGCCTTGATCTGGATCAGGGCCGCGAGATTTCCCGTCATGGAAATCGTGTCGTCGCCGTCGCCCATGTTGACCACGAGGTTTTCGGTCGTGCCGATGTCCAGCGCCGACGGACTGGGATTGAGCCGGTCGAAGCGCACGCGCGTGCCATTGGCAGTGATCGAAAACTCCTCCGAGCCGCCGCTGCCATTGACTTCGGCGGTGTCGGTGCCGTCGCCGCCTTCCATCAGGTCTGTGCCGTCGCCGGAATTCCAGACCATGCGGTCGTTACCGCCTTCGCCCAGCATCTGGTCGCCGCCGAGGCCGCCGGTGAGCGTGTCCTTGTCGTCGCCGCCCTGAAGAATGTCCGCGCCGCTGCCGCCCTTCAGCGTGTCATCGCCGGCGCCTCCGTTGAGCACGACCCCGTGCAGGGCTGCACCCGCGTCGACGGTATCGTTGCCGCCCAGCGCATTGACCCGGACGATATCGTTGGCTTCCAGCGTGGTGATCTTCACCGCTGCGGCAACACCCGCGACATTGATGTTGGAAGCGCCGCCGGTGACCTTGATCGTCTCGGCGCCATTGGTCCCGGCCACGGAGACATCGTCCACCGCGCCATCGCCGGCCGCGCCGCCGATTATGCCGGAGAGGTTGACTTCAACTTGTTTGACGTCGGTGCCAGAAAGGTCGTTGACATTGATTATGTCTGCGCCGCCGAGCGCCTGGTGCTTGACGCTCTCGACGTCGTCCAGGTCCATGACGATGTTGGCGATGTTGCGCGTGAACAACGCCCGTCCGCCATTGGCGGAGATGCTAATGATCTCGTTGATGTTGGCGCCGTTGAAAGAGAGCGCGTCGAAACCGCCCTGCCCTTCGACAATATCGTTGCCGTCGCCGGGATCCCACTGAAAAATATCGTCGCCGACACCGAGGAAGGCGGTGTCGTTGCCCTGGTTGCCGTCGACGAAGTCGTTACCCTCGCCGCCGAAAAGGGTGTCGGCGCCATTGCCGCCGAGGATGGTGTCGTTGCCCGCTCCGCCGTCGACCGTGATCTTGATCAGCGCCGCCAAGTTGCCGACCATCGAGATCTTGTCGTTGCCGCCACCCATGTTGACGACGAGCGTCTCCGTCGTGCCGATATCGAGAAACGACGGCGTAGGGTCCAGCACATCGAAGCGCACCCGCGTGCCGTTCGCGGTCACGGAAAAAACCTCGTCGCCGCTGCCGCCATTGGCCTCGGCCGTATCGATGTCGTCGCCGCCCTCCATCAGGTCGGAGCCATCACTGGAATTCCAGATCATGCGGTCGTTGCCAGCGCCACCCAACATCTGATCGTTGCCGCCGCCGCCAGCCAGCGTGTCATTGCCGCCATTGCCGTTCAGGACGTCGTCGCCTGCGCCGGGGCGTGGCCCACCGTCTGCGAGGACCGTTGGAGAAACCAGATCCGGAGTGATGGTTTCGTCGGCGTCGCTGCCTGTAAAGATTGCCATGGGTAGCCCTCGATCAGCGGCGCTCGCTTTCGCGCCTGATGCAAGCCGGTCATCCGGCCGGCGGGCTCTTTTCAGCGCGCGCCGGGTGCGGCTCAAGGAAGAATTTCACACCGGCAGGTGTCGGCCCGGTCTGCAACAGCGCAATGTCGCCGCAGAGTGTCGAGAGATACGGGGCTGTTACGACTGGCACAAATGTATGTGCAAATTAGCACAATCGACGAGCGTACAAGGTCCGGCGGCCAGAGGCGCGCCGCGCCGGGATTTCGCCGACTGAGCTCGCATCAGCCCTCAATCGGCGCCTGCCCAAGGGGACGATTCCGTCCGCTGTATTCGTCGACCGGCCGGGCAAGACCTTACATCTTCCCAAGAAGCCGCTCCCACCTTCCCGTAAGGTCCAGGATGGTCAGAAAAGCCAGCCCGAAACACCAACTCATCTTCACCCGGTGCGCGCCACCATCCCCGTTATCCACATCTCCGACCCACAAGATATTGGGGTCACAAAAGCTGCACAAACGAATCGTTGACGCCGTCGGACGAGTCGTCTCATATGGATCATGTGCTCCTGTTGAGGGCGCGACCGGCGGCTCTACCGCTGGTCTGATTCAGCGGATCTCCAAGCGTTTCCAGGCATTTGGCCGCCATCCCGGCGGGCGGATGCGCATGGCTCGCCTGTGTCCGGTTTTTCGCGCGCGGGTGCGGGAAAAAGTGGCAAGAAAGGTGTGGTTAACCTATATTTAGCGTTTACCGGAGACGATAGACGCTAGATGAAGTGATTAGCCAACTTTCGGAAAATCACGACGGGTTCGCGAAAAAGGTCGGTACGGACCAGTTTGCGAGACTGAAAATGCGCTCCACGGGGGCTGTCTTCCCGACCAGCGGAAGGCGACGGAGCGGGACTGTCGCGGCCATGAGGACCGCGGCGAGCGGTGGACAGGCGCCCGGCCCGTGAAGGCCGGTTTAAGACTGGCGGGCGGGCGCTATATATAGATTGATGAAGGACTGATACCGATGCTGATCGAGCGGCGTTTCACCAAGTCCGGCCAGTCGCCTTATGCGGAGATCGCGTTCCGCAAGGCGGTGAGCGAAATCAAGAATCCGGACGGCTCCATCGTCTTCCGCCTGGCCGACATCGACGTGCCGGCGCAGTTCTCCCAGGTCGCCGCCGACATCCTCGCGCAAAAGTATTTCCGCAAGGCGGGCGTGCCGGCGCGGCTGAAGAAGGTCGAGGAGACGTCCGTCCCCTCCTTCCTGTGGCGCTCCGTGCCCGACGAAGCCGCCCTTGCCGCCCTGCCCGCCGACCAGCGCTACGGTTCGGAAACCGACGCCCGCCAGGTCTTCGACCGGCTCGCCGGCACCTGGACCTATTGGGGTTTCAAGGGCGGCTATTTCACCTCGGAGGAGGACGCTCGAACCTTCCGCGACGAGCTCGCCTACATGCTCGCCACCCAGCGCGTGGCGCCGAACTCGCCGCAGTGGTTCAACACCGGCCTGCACTGGGCTTATGGCATTGACGGCCCCGGCCAGGGCCATTTTTATGTCGACCCCTTCACCGGAAAACTGACCAAGTCGAAATCAGCCTATGAGCATCCGCAGCCGCATGCCTGCTTCATCCAAGGCGTGGCCGACGACCTCGTCAACGAGGGCGGCATCATGGATCTCTGGGTGCGCGAGGCGCGTCTGTTCAAATACGGCTCCGGCACCGGCTCGAATTTTTCGATGCTGCGCGGCGAAGGCGAGCGCCTGTCCGGCGGCGGCAAGTCGTCGGGCCTCATGTCCTTCCTCAAGATCGGCGACCGCGCCGCCGGCGCCATCAAGTCGGGCGGCACGACGCGCCGCGCCGCAAAGATGGTCATCGTCGACGCCGACCACCCCGATATCGAGGCCTTCATCAACTGGAAGGTGAAGGAAGAGGAAAAAGTCGCTTCCCTCGTCACCGGCTCGAAAATCGTCAAGAAGCACCTGACCGCCATCATGAAGGCCTGCGTCAACTGCGAAGGCCATGATGACGACTGTTTCGATCCGTCGGTCAACACCGCGCTGAAGCGCGAGATCAGGGCCGCCAAGAAGAATTCCGTCCCGGAAAATTACGTCAAGCGCGTCATCCAGTTCGCGAAGCAGGGCTACACCGCGATCGACTTCCAGACCTACGACACCGACTGGGATTCCGACGCCTACCTCACCGTGTCCGGCCAGAACTCCAACAACTCGATCTCGCTCAAGGACAATTTCCTGCGCGCGGTGGAGAAGGACGAGGACTGGAACCTCACCGGCCGCATCAGCGGCAAGACGGTGAAGACGCTTAAGGCCAGGGATCTGTGGGAAAAGATCGGCTACGCCGCCTGGGCCTCCGCCGATCCGGGCCTGCATTTCAACACCACCATGAACGACTGGCACACCTGCGTGTCCGCCGGCGCCATCCGTGCATCCAATCCCTGCTCGGAATACATGTTTTTGGACGACACGGCCTGCAACCTGGCGTCGATCAATCTTCTGCCATACCGCAATGCCGACGGCACGATCGACATCGCCGCCTACGAGCACACGGTGCGCCTGTGGACCATCGTGCTCGAAATCTCGGTCATGATGGCGCAGTTCCCGTCGAAGGAGATCGCAAAGCTCTCCTACGACTACCGCACGCTGGGCCTCGGCTACGCCAATATCGGCGGCCTGCTGATGACCTCCGGCATCCCCTACGATTCGGCCGAGGGCCGCGCCATCTGCGCCGCGCTCACCGCCATCATGACCGGCGTCGCCTACGCCACTTCGGCCGAAATGGCCGGCGAGCTCGGCGCCTTCCCGGACTATGACCGCAATTCCACGCACATGCTGCGGGTCATGCGCAACCACCGCCGCGCCGCTTACGGCGACCGCGACGGCTACGAAAAGCTCGCCGTCAATCCCGTGCCGCTGGCCCATGCCGACCTCAAGCAGGCTGCCCTCGGCGAACACGCCAAGGCCGCGTGGGACCGCGCGATAGAACTCGGCGAGGAGCATGGTTTCCGCAACGCGCAGGCCACCGTGATCGCGCCCACCGGCACGATCGGCCTGGTCATGGATTGCGACACCACCGGCATCGAGCCCGATTTCGCGCTGGTGAAGTTCAAAAAACTCGCCGGCGGCGGCTATTTCAAGATCATCAACGCCGCCGTGCCCGAGGCGCTGCGCACGCTGGGCTACTCCGAATCCCAGATCGCCGAGATCGACGCCTATGCGGTCGGCCACGGCAATTTGAACCAGGCGCCCGGCATCAACCCCGGCTCGCTGCGGTCGAAAGGTTTTTCGGACGAGAAGATCGCCACCGTCAACGCCGCGCTGAAGTCGGCCTTCGACATCAAATTCGCCTTCAACCAGTGGACGCTCGGCGCCGACTGGGTGAAGACCGCGCTTGGCTTCACCGACGAGCAACTCAACGATTTTTCGCTCGATATGCTGGCCTCGCTGGGCTTCACCCGCAAGGAAATCGAGGCCGCCAACATCCATGTCTGCGGCGCCATGACGCTCGAAGGCGCGCCCTTCCTGAAAGCAGAACACCTGCCGGTGTTCGACTGCGCCAATCCCTGCGGCAAGATCGGCAAGCGCTACCTTTCGGTTGAATCCCACATCCGCATGATGGCCGCGGCGCAGCCCTTCATTTCGGGCGCAATCTCCAAAACCATCAACATGCCGAACGACGCCACCGTCGACGACTGCAAGAGCGCCTACATGCTCTCGTGGAAGCTGGCGCTGAAGGCCAACGCGCTCTACCGCGACGGCTCGAAACTGTCGCAGCCGCTCAACGCCTCCCTTATCGCCGACGACGAGGAGGACGAGGACGATGCCGTCGAGGCGCTGGTCGCCGCGCCCGCCGCCGCCAAGGCCGTGCAGGTCACCGAAAAGATCGTCGAGCGCGTGGTCGAGCGCCTCTACCGCGACCGCGAAAAACTGCCGAACCGCCGCCAGGGTTATACCCAGAAGGCGATCGTCGGCGGCCACAAGGTCTACCTGCGCACCGGCGAGTTCGGGGACGGCCGCCTCGGCGAGATTTTTATCGACATGCACAAGGAGGGCGCGGCCTTCCGGGCCATGATGAACAGCTACGCCATCGCCATCTCGATCGGCCTGCAATATGGCGTGCCGCTGGAGGAATATGTGGAGGCCTTCACCTTCACCAAATTCGAGCCGGCGGGCGTGGTCATCGGCAACGACGCGATCAAGAATGCCACCTCGATCCTCGACTACGTGTTCCGCGAGCTCGCCGTCAGCTACCTCGGCCGCAACGACCTTGCCCATGTCGACACGTCCGACTTCGGCAACACGGCGCTCGGCCGCGGCATCGAGGAAGGCAAGACCAACCTCGTCTCCACCGGCTGGACGCGCGGCCACAAGCCGACGCTGGTGGCCAAATCCGCCGAGCCCAAGGGCTTTGCCGGCGGCAGCGCCGGGGGCTCGTCGCCCGCCGCCACCCCCGTCCGCGCCGCGCCGACCGCCGCCAGCTCCAACGTGCGCGCCTTCACCGGCAGCACGGTCACCGCGCTGAAACCGCTCGCCTCGGAGCGGACGGAAGAATCCACCGCCTTCAAGCGCGACTACGAGGAACGCGCGGCGGAGTTCGCCGAGGACATCGAGATGGAGGACGGGCCGGACCTGTTCGACGCGCCGTCCGCTACTACCGCCCTGTTCACCGACAAGGCCCAGGCCGACGCCTCCGCCGCAAAAGCCCTCGCCGCCGAACGAAGGCAGCAGGCGCTGATGCAGGGTTATACCGGCAACATGTGCTCGGAGTGCCAGAATTTCACGATGGTGCGGAATGGGACTTGCGAGAAGTGCGATACGTGCGGGGCGACCAGCGGGTGTAGTTGAGGCGAGGCAAATTGTGCCAAAGCCATATGGAGTATGCAAACTCACCGGCCAAAACGGAGCGTTGGTACGCAGCCATTTAATTCCTAAGGCCTTTACGCGCTTCAAGGATTCTCATGCTCCGCGCATAGAATCAGGAATTGGCCTTCGTCCGATCCGTGTTCACGATTCTTGGTATGATCGGAACTTGGTGACGCGTTCGGGGGAGGACATCCTGGAGCGCTACGACGACTTTGCTGTTCGAGAATTCAGGAGACTAAAACTTGTTTGGAGTGGCTGGGAGGGCGAGGAACCGTCGGAATTGGACGGTTTAGAGCCTTCCTTTGACCTCCCTCAACCGTTTGGTAGTTGGTGCTTCCGCAAGGTTACGTCTATCAACCCTGAACGTATCAGATTGTTCGCTCTTAGCCTCCTTTGGCGTGCGGCAGCTAGTGAGATGCGTGCGGTTGTCAACGTTAGCTTAGAAGCTGACCGTCTCGAATGTCTTCGACAGATGGTGATACGTGGCAATCCCGAGCCAATGTCGATGTTCCCTGTCACACTAATCCAGTTTGTGACCAAGGGAGCCCTGCACAACCAATCACCGACGAAGGAGACTAAGATCTTCCCGGCTATCGATGGCGAGGAAGATACGGAGTCAACATTCTTCCGCTTCTATTTTGATGGCCTGCTGATTCACGTCCATGAAGATATGCCTTCAGCACGCAAAGTTTCGCTCGGAGATATGGAATTGGCTCGAAGAAAGAATTTACTGTTCTTGCTAGACCCTCTGAGGGCCCAGCACAGAACGATAGAATGGATAGCTTTATTTTGGATGCCGAGACTAACGACGCAGACGTTCTTGATAGAATTTTTGGACGTCGGTCAGATTAAGCGCTTTGTATTGGCGAGATTACGAGCGATTCAATAGGTGGCATTATTAATCGACTCGTTCTCCATATACGGGAGAAGGGAAAAGCTGCCGCAACGTCTCGGCAAATCTCCAACGTCGGCGATTGGTGGCAAGGCCAGCGCGAAACTCCACCTTCTCCCCTTGTGGGAGAAGGTGTCGCCCTCGGCGTTGCGAAGCAACGTCGAGATCGGGCGACGGATGAGGGGTGTTGGAAGAAACGAGTCGACGCAGGGCCGGGCACCGGGCGAAATTCTCGAAGAATTGAGCTCCGTCCAACACCCCTCATCCGTCTCGGCCTTCGGCCGATCCACCTTCTCCCACAAGGGGAGAAGGTAAAAGGCTGCCGCTTCGTCTCCGCAAATCTCCAACGTTGACGATTGGCGGCAAGGCCGGCGCGAAATGCCCCCTTCTCCCCTTGTGGGAGAAGGTGTCGTCCTCGGACTTGCGAAGCAAGAACGAGAAAAGGCGACGGATGAGGGGTGTTGGAAGGAATGAGATGGCGCAGGATCGGGGACCGGGCGAATTCTTGGAAGTGTCGATCTCCGTCCAACACCCCTCATCCGTCTCGGCCTTCGGCCGATCCACCTTCTCCCACAAGGGGAGAAGGTAAAAGGCTGCCGCTTCGTCTCCGCAAATCTCGAACGTTGGCGACTGGCGGCAGGGCCGGCGCGAAACTCCACCTTCTCCCCTTGCGGGAGAAGTGTCGCCCTCGAGCGAACGCAGTGAGCGAAAGATCAGGCGACGGATGAGGGGTGCTGGAAGAAATGAGACGGCGCAGATCCAGGCACCGGGCGAAATTCTCGAAGAATTGAGCTCCGTCCAACACCCCTCATCCGACCTCGCTTCGCCACCGCCCTCCGCTTTCGCTCCGGGCGTTCGTCGCTGAAAAAGCCAAATAGTTGGCCTTTTCTCGGCCTTCGGCCGACCGCTCCTCACCCCACAAGGGGTGAAGAAAAAAGCGCCTCACCGCCACGGCTGCAAACTCGTATCCCGTGCAAACGCGATGATCGTATCGCAGGTGGAATCCAGTTCCCTCAGCACCTCGTCGTTCCAGAACCGCAGCACGCGAAAGCCGCGTGCCCGCAGCTCGGCCGTCCGGATATCGTCGCGGACCGCCCCCGCGTGCTGGCTGCCATCGAGTTCGACAATCAGCATGGCTTCGAGACAGCAGAAATCGGCCACGTAGGGTCCGATGGGCACCTGACGCCGGAATTTGATGCGGTCGAGCCGCCGCCCGCGCAACTCCTTCCAAAGTTTATGCTCCGCGTCCGTCATCTCACGGCGCAAGGTTTTTGCGAAACCGCGCTTGGTCGGCGGAACAGGCTGGTGCGGCATTGCGACAGATTAGGCACAGTCGGCGTTTCTTCCAACACCCCCATCCGGCTTCGCGAAGCGAGGTCGGATGGGGGATGCTGCAAGGATCGCCAACGCAGCAAATGTCAGCATCCGTCAGGATTCTTTCCCCAAAATCATCCCCGCCCTCCCAATCGCTGCGACAATCCCGTCGCCCGTATTGGAAAGGAAACGGCTGTGCTGGCGATGGACTGGAATGCGGCGATCGAGAAGAACCGGGAGGCGCTGAAGCGTATCCTCGCTATGCTCGTCGCCATAACCGGGCTGGCTGCCGGAGCGCTTGGCGCTGAGGGACAGTTTACTTTGTTTCCGCAGAGGGGCGCAGCCGCTTCAAGACGGGCGCGGGCGGAAAAAAGTAAACTGTCCCCGGCACTTACCCTGCCCCGCCGTCTGCACCGCGCCGCGCTCCGCCTGTTACACCCGGCTGAAGCGGCCACGCGGCGGCTGATCATCGTGGCGGCGCGCGGCCTGGCGGTCACCTTGCCGCCGCTGCGTCCGCGCAAAGCCAAGCCCAAATCCAACGCGCCGCTGCTGCGCGGCTTCGGCATCGCCGTGACGATGTCGCGCGCCGATCTCGCCCGCGCCGCGGCGGCCAGTCGGGCCGCCGCCCTCCGTGCCGCCCGCCCGAAACGGTTCAGCCTGCCGCTGCTCGATCCGCTTCACAATCCGTTCCGCGTCCGCCGCCGCTACGTGCCGGCCCATGCCGGCCCGCGCATCCTGTTTCCCGGCGTCGCCGAGCCGTTCCACCTGCCCGCCCCGCCCTCGCCGCGCGACCCGATCGACGCGACGCGGCTGGCACTGCGCCTGCAAGCGCTGGCCGCCGCACTCGGCGACCTGCCCGGCCAGGCGAAACGCTTTGCCCGCTGGCACGCCCGCAGGGCCGCCGGGCGAAACGGCGAAACCAGCGGCATGGCCGAGAAGACCGGAGGTGGCGACGCCGCTGCCAGCAAACGAGGTCGCGCCGCCGTCCGGTTCCACCGCCGGTATCCGCTGAAACCCGGCCGGCCGCCGGGCTGGCAGCGCAAACCCACCCACGATGTCCACGAGGTGCTAGACGTCGTCCACGGCCTTGCCCTTAATGCCGACATACGGATTATGCCGACGTCTACCCAGATGAGCCGGAAGTGGTCGCCCCCCGCTCACGGGTCTCGGCATAATCAGAGGGATTCGAGTAAGGCTACGGATGCATCTTTGCACCGTCGACGGCAGGCCAGCGACACAATGCGAGCACACAACGCGTCGCAAGATGAATACGGCTAGTTGTAGCGTCGAAAAATCAGCGTTTCCGCGGAATATGCTGCCTATCGGCCCGTTTTCAGCTCTCGAGCAAAAGCCTCGGTGACCATTTTGAGCAACTGGTTGTGGACTTCGAGGCGGGACTGTCCGTCTCCGTCGGAGCAGATGGGATCGCCAACCTGTTCGGAATCAGCCAACTCGGCGGCTCCGGGTTTGCACTCGCCAAACATGCTGTAATGGCTCGCATCCTCGATCGTGGAATACTTACCCTTCTGAATGGCCTTCGCTATCCCGGAGGCGAGTGCGGTCTGCGGAATCTTTCCTGGTCGTCCGAGGTTCACGATCTCGACAGGAATAGAAACACCCGAAAATGTGTTTGCCTGAAACACGTCCACCGGCGCAGGATCAATCGCCATGGCGAACTGAATTCTTTTGTCTTCGTTGTTCCGACTAGCCAGCTTCATATCCATGGCATGAAGATCGACGCCGCTTTGCCTCACCCATCCGCAAAGCGAGGGATTGAGGGTGTCGGTGTCACAGTAGCTCGCCAGACGGACTGGGTCGATACGAGCGCCGACAAGTGCCAAAACAGTGTTTCCACCTGCCGAAAGCCCGAGTGCTCCGACCCTGTCGGCTTCAATGCTATCCTTGAAAAGTGCATCTTTCTCGATCGCATCCAAGGTCGCGGTGATATCGGCAGGCCTCAGCCAAAGCTTCATCGTTTCTGCTGCTGATCTGTTTGCCCCGCCGTTTCCGGGATGAGTGGGAGCCGCCACGATGAACCCCTGCTTCGCCAATGGCGTTGCAATCCAGCTCATGGCTTGCGGAGTTCCTCCCAAGCCAGCGCCATGGGATAGCAAGATGAGTGGATATTTTCCGCGCGAGTTCGGGGCTTCGAGCATGGCGTTCGTGCCCGCAAAAAATACGCTCTCGCCAAGTGTGACTGGTTTGCCGCCAGGGTCCGCCGGATACCAAACGGTCACGGCAAGATCGCTGCCTCGCTCTTTGGAGGGTGCCACAATCTGGCGCACGCCGACAAATTCGCTGGCAGCGGCAGAGTGGTGCAGCATCAGTATCGTGGAGATGGTGCTACAAAACATCGTCGCGATTTTTATCATCAGTTTCATCGAAGTTCCTTATGGCCGTGGGGTCAGGACGGAACGTGTCGGAAGATAAAGAGCGGCGAGCCCTTGAACGCGATCTCGGACGTTCGAGATCGCGATCCAGGTCGTTTGTACGATGACTTTGGACCGGGGCGAAGGTCATGAGGCGGGTGCTTCTGCCCCTGTATCGGGAGCGGGAGATGTCTCGCGGCCAGCGCGCCGATAGCTGCTCGGGGTCATGCCCGTGACGCGAAGGAATTCCCGATTGAAGTTCGACTTTGTACCGAAACCCGAATCCAGCATGATGGCTGTCACCGGATCGCGTGTCGCAACAAGCCGTCGTTTGGCATCGTTGACCCTGTATTCATTCACAACCTGGGAGATATTGCGGTCGTAAATTCGGTTCAGAGCGCCGGATATCTGCCGTCCCGGGATGCCGATGCGCCGCGCCAGGCGCTCCAATGTCAGGTCTGGATCGCGATATAGATGCTGCTCCAGCATCAGAGCATCGACCCGGCGTGCTATGGCTTCATCATCTCGGATGCTTGCAGACGCCGGCAGTGCGGACAATGCGAGATCTTCTGCAGTGGTATTTGTCTCCTTGTCGGGGCGAGTATTGTCAGCGACCGTGGCGGCGTAACCGGCAACTGCTAGCCACAAAACGCTCGCAACGGCGAGAACCGCTCGGGCCTGGTTGCCATCCCCAAGGAGGAAATCGAGCGACACTATTGCATCGATAAAGGCCGTCGCAACAAGCATGACTGCCATTGCGATGAGCGCCTTCTGGGCGGTCCATTCGTCGGTGATACGTACTGCGGAAAGCGCATCCGGCCCCTGCCGAGCAACTCGTAGAAGCGCGAGACCGTATCCGAGGTAGATGGCAAATAGAGCTATATCGATTGGCGCCCGCCAGAAGGCGACGAAAATTGCAACGAGGCCTGCCGGCATCAGGTGCGGCAGCATGTCTGAGAGCCTTGCAAGCCTATTGCGGCGTAGCTGATCGAAGGCTGCAAAGGAGAGGGCCGGAAGGACCGCCGCGACGATCGGCTGAATTAAATGGGCAGGATGCCAGCCAAGGTTCCAGTTCAATCCCGACAAGATCGCCTGAACGGCAAAAGTGGCGACGAGCAGAGGAAACAGCCCGAGTTTCGACTCTCCCTGCCGGATCATCCGTATAAGGATAAGGAAGAGAAAAAGGGAGATGACGAAGGGCAAAGGTACAGAAGGCATGAATAATAATTATCACGGTTCGGTTTCTTAGTCATACGCATAACTGTCCCGGATTCGCGGAAATCCTGAGCTTGTTCGGCCTCTGCGCCTGAATTTGACCATCGCAGGATTCGAACCTTTGCAACAACCGCAACGTTCCTTGTTGGCGCGAGGGCGAAGGTCGTGTTCTTCGAGACGGACATACGCCTTGCACGACATCCATATTAATCGCCGTCTCTCCTTGTTCAAACAAGGAGAACACGGTGACGATCAATCGATATCGATACTTCTACGCCTGTGCCTTCTCGATCTTTGAGGGCCATCTTGTCGCCTTTGTAGACGAGATGGAAACGCTGCACCACGCCGAGAGCACGATCAAAATCTACCTGAGCTGCATGAGCGATGTTGCCAAGGCAATGCATGCTGCGGGGATCGCCGCATGCGATCTCGATCAGAGGGGAGTCATTGAACTCGTAGCGGCCATGGGATGGATAGAATCCCGAGAGACCTACGCAAAGTTCATGATGAAGCGCTTTGTGCGCTTTCTTGCCAAGCGTGGCGTGACGAGGGAGCGTCCGGCTCTGTCACCAAAAGAGGCGGCGCGGTTGGAATTGCGGACGGCCTATGAAGACTATCTGCGTCGTCAACGGGGACTAACGGCCCCCGCAGAAAATCCGGGAGATATCGGCCGGACGACAAGCTGCTCGCCTTCCTCGAATCCCTCTGATTATGTCGAGACCTATGAGCCGGAGGCGACCACTTCCGGCTCATCTGGGTAGACGTCGGCATAATCCGGATGTCGGCATTATGGCCGTTATGCCGATATCGTCATAACGGCCATTGGGCGCTGGAGCCGCGCGACACGTCCTGACGGCGCCAGCTTTGCCGGACGCAATAGGGCAAAAATCAAATGGCCGGGGCGGATTTCCGCGACCGGGCGACGATCCGTGCTGTCAAGGGCCCGATCCGTTGCCAGAGGAGTCGCTTGAAGGAATTACCCCCACCCCTAACCCCTCCCCACAAGGGGGAGGGGAGTTTTGCGACCGTCATGCCGAGCGAAACTGGCGAAGATCGGCGTCTGGCGGAGATGCAAGCCGGTCCCCCTCCCCTTGTGGGGAGGGGTTAGGGGTGGGGGTAATTCCTTAGCGATTGCCCTGATCCGTTGCGAATCCGGCCGAACCCGCCCAGCCCTCAGACTTCCTGGATTCGCCCTCACCCCACCGAATAAGCGCCTTTTGTACGCCGTTGAGGAAATTTCCGAAGCGGCTTGCTTCAACCTATCGGCCGGCGCGCGCCAGTCCGTGTTGCACGAGCCTGTCGATGACTTCGGGATAGCTGACGCCGCTTGCCGCCATTGCCTTGGCATACATGCTGATATTGGTGAAGCCCGGAATGGTGTTGAGTTCGTTGACCAAAATCCGCATGTCCGCCGTCACGAAGAAATCGACGCGTGCCATGGCATCGCAGCCCACAGCGCGAAATGCATTCCCCGCCATCTCGCGAACAGTGCTTTCGATCTCCGGAGGCAGTTCCGCCGGCACATCAAGCGCTGCGCCGTTCTCGTCGACGTATTTCGCGTCGTAGCTGTAGAAACCGTGGCTTTCGGCCGGCACTATCTCGCCCGGGCGAGAAACGAAAAGCCCGCCGTGCAAATCCTCCAGCACGCTGCATTCGATCTCGCGGCCGCGGATGAACTCTTCCGCGAGCAGCTTGCGGTCATGTTTAAAACCTTCCGCCAGCGCCGCTTCGAATTCCCCCTCGGTCGCAACCTTGCTGACGCCAACCGACGAGCCCTGCCGCGCCGGCTTGATGAAGATGGGCAGGCCGAGTTCGTGCTCGATCTCCGCGAAGGCGGGCGGGCTCGCCTGGCGAATGGTGACCGAGCGCGCTGTCGCCAGCCCCGCCTCGTTGAGCAGCCGTTTTGCGATGTCCTTGTCGAGCGCTGTGGCCGAACCAAGGATGCCGCATCCGGCAAGCGGCACACGGGCGACTTCGCAAAGCCCCTGCGCCGCGCCGTCTTCGCCATGCAGTCCGTGCAAGACCGGGAACAGGATGTCGATCTTCGGCAGGTCATGAGCAGCGCCGCCAGCCGGAAGCGCGATGATCCGCCCCTGCCCACCCGGCACCAGGCAAATCTCCGTCCCTCTCTCCGGCTTCGCCAGCGCGCCGTCCTCGAACGAACTCAGCAGCCATTTTCCCTCGCGGGTGACGAAAACCGGCATTGCGTCGTATTTGGCTGGGTCCAACGCCCCCATCACATTCGTCGCCGAAAGCACCGACACATCGTGCTCGGCGGATCGCCCGCCGAACAGCACGGCGATCCTGAGCTTCGAGCGGTGCGGGGCATCGTCCATGAAAGGCGTCTCCGGAATATGTTGCTATTTCGACGACTAGAAGCTGACGGCAGTGCCGCGATTGTGGCGCAAATCCTGATTTTTCCTGCAGGCCGGCCGCACCCGAATCGCAGTGCTTGATTTCCGCAACTCAGACCCGGAAGCCTGGTATCGGCAAGGGATGCCGGCGCATTTCCTCGACAACCCAAAAGCCCAAACTATCTCCGATGACGAAAAGCTGGCCCAATGCGCCGATAAACTGGTATGCGGCGCGTTCACCGAGATCATCACGATGACGACGACTACCGAAGACCCGTCCGCGGCATTGCCAGCCGCCGTGCACCCCGCCCTCGCGTCGGCGCTGGCGGCGCAGGGCTATTCGCAACTGACGCCTGTGCAGATGGCGATGCTCGAGGACGGCCATTCGGACGCCGACCTGCTGGTCTCGGCGCAGACCGGCTCGGGCAAGACCGTGGCGTTCGGCCTGGCCATCGCCCCGACGCTGCTTGCCGGGGCCGACCGGTTCGGCGATCCCGACCGGCCGCTCGGCCTGGTCATCGCGCCGACCCGCGAGTTGGCAATGCAGGTGCAACGGGAACTCGATTGGCTCTACGCCGTGGCCGGCATCCGCACCGCGACCTGCGTCGGCGGCATGGACATGCGCAACGAGCGCCGGGCACTGGATCGCGGGGCGCATCTGGTGGTTGGCACGCCGGGACGGCTGCGCGACCACATCACCAAGGGCTCGCTCGATCTCGGCAGCCTGCGCGCGGTCGTGCTCGACGAGGCGGACGAGATGCTCGATCTCGGATTTCGCGAAGACCTCGAATTCATCCTCGCCGCCGCCCCGCCGCAGCGGCGGACGCTGCTGTTTTCGGCGACGGTGCCGAGGGGCATCGCCGAACTCGCAAAAACGTTCCAGCGCGACGCGGTGCGGGTCGCCGCGAGCGCTCCCACCGAGCAGCATGCCGACATCGAATACCAGTTGATGCTGGTGCGCCGCGACGAACGCGAGCACGCCATCATCAACACGCTGCTCGATTCCGACAGCGGCAGCGCCCTTATTTTCTGCCATACGCGCGAGGCCGTGCGGCACCTGACGGCGCGCTTGGCGAACCGGGGGTTTTCGGTCGTGGCGCTGTCCGGCGAACTCGCGCAGTCGGAACGTTCGAGCGCCTTGCAGGCGATGCGCGACGGCCGCGCCCATGTCTGCGTGGCGACCGACGTCGCCGCCCGCGGCATCGACCTACCCAATCTCGGCCTCGTCATCCACGCCGACGTGCCCAGCAATCCGGAGACGCTGCTGCACCGGTCAGGCCGCACCGGCCGAGCCGGCAGAAAAGGCGTGTGCGTCCTGATCGTGCCGGAACACCGTCGCGGCGCGGCGTCAAGAGTGCTGTCGCTGGCGAAGCTGTCCGCGACGATCCGCCCTGCTCCCGGCATCGCCGAGATCGAGGCCCGCTACCGCCGGCAGATTCTCGAAACCGCGCTTGCCGCGCCGCCGCCCGACGAGACCGAGGGGAGTTTCGTCGCCGAACTCGTCGAGCGATTGACGCCGGAGCAGATCGCCGTCGCGTTCCTACGCCAGCAACTTGCCAGCCGGCCGGTGCCCGAAGACAACCTGCCGATTGCCATATCTCCAGCGACCGTGACGCCGCGTCGCGAGAAGCGCGTCGGCGAGGATTTTTCGCGCGAGAGCGCACCGACGCGCGAGCCTCGCGGACCCGACATGGTCGGCGGCGTGTGGTTCACGATCTCGCTCGGCCGCAAGCAGCGCGCCGATCCGAAATGGCTGCTGCCTATGATTTGCAAGGCTGGCGGCGTCACGAGGCGTGACGTCGGCTCGATCAGGATCGACGATATAGAGACGCGGTTCGAAATCGCGGCGGACAAGGCGGAGGCCTATGCGGAGCATCTGACCCGCGCCGGCAGCCTCGAGCGGGGCATCAGCATCGCTCGCGCCGGCGAGGCGCGCAAGCCCGCCGGCAGAGGCCCGGAAAAGTTCAAGGGCAAGCCAATACTTAAGGGCAAGCGGCGGGCCGGCCCGTCCGACGGCTCAGCATGGAAGCCCACAGGCCACGGGAAACCCAAAGGCCGAAGCCCAAAAAAATCCGGCTGAAGCCCTCGCCCAAACTGTCGAAAAGCGAGTTATTTAGCCGACGAAATGTTCAGCGCCGCGGCGGTGCGAATGAGCGCCTTGAACGCATCCTCGTCGATCAAATCGCCCTCACGGATGTCAATGGCGCGGCGGGTGCCGCCGTCGAGACTGGCGTTGAAGAGACCCGAAGGATCTTCTAGCGAGGCGCCTTTTGCGAAGGTCAGCTTCACATAGGTCTTATACGTTTCGCCGGTGCAGATGATGCCTGCGTGCTCCCACACCGGAACGCCCAGCATCGAATTGGACGGCTTTCGCCATTTCACGGTCTCGACCACATCCGGGTCGGCCTGCTTGATGAGAGTTCGCATGTGGGCGAGCACCTCGCCGCGCCAGCCACCCAGGTCCTCGATCCGCGCGTCGATGAGTTGGGAAGGAGAAGGTTCACCTGCGCCTTCGTTCGAGGAACTCTCGCTTGCCTTCTTGGACATGGCCGTTCTCGTCATTGCAAAATACTGCCCTTGGTCATCTTCAAACGCACCGGCATCTGACGCCTCGGCAACGAGTTGTGCTGCGAACTCTTCACCGCCGTGAGTTTCAAACTGATTCTCAAAGCCATAGCCGTCAAATTCAAGGATCATCGCCGCGGCCAGATAAAGTCCCGCCCGAACTTGATCCTCATCAGATCGAAATGTCAAAGTGAGAAAGTAGTCGTCGTCTGAGATCATGAATTGAGGCGCAGCTTGGTTGGCAAGATAGCCCCAAAGCGACTCCGGGTCGTCTGAATCAGTTGCTTTTTCAATGTCTGCCTCCAGGAGGACGGGGCGCCCTTCGAACAGCACCGGAAGTTGGAACGTGCTGTTCGCAATGGAGAAGGGCTCATCGGACGCTGACACAAGCGACACGGGATATGCCAATTCTTCAGGGGCGGTCTGCACCGCTTTGGCCGAGGGCCACCTGTCTTTATGCACCGCCACAAAGTAGTCAAAACTCATGCCGTGCACTCCCAAAAGATCGTCACCAATTGTGTTGGTGCGCCTCCGTAGAAAGCAAGCGTGAGATATTCGATCCCTCGGGTAGCCGGAGGCGCATCTCACATCTTCTCCCCCGGCAACTTGCTCGCCTGCTTCACCCAATCCGCAAATTGCGCTTCGTCGAGCGCTTCGTCCTCAACAATGTGGAAGTAGCGGACGTCCTTGTGCTTTGACGCAACGGGCGGAAGCGGGTCGAGCGATGCGCCGCGGAAGAAAGCGACCTTGATGTATTTCGTGAAGACGTGGATGCCGAGGAAATAGGTTCCCTCCTCGACCCCGTACATCGGCGAGTTCCATTTCACCGCCTTGCGCACTCCGGGAACGCTGCGCTCGATGATTGCGTCGAGGCGGCGGCCGACATCGCTTTTCCAGCCGGGCATGGCGGCGATGTAGGCCTGCACGGGGGCGTCGCCATAACCCTTGGCGATCTGCGGATTGCCGCCCGAGAGCAGGACGACTTCGCCGATCGGTTTGGTCTTTGCCGCACCGGGTTTGACGGCGGCCTTCTTTGCGACCGCCCCTGAACTCCCCGATGTCTTGCCGGGCATATCGTCACTCCTGTCCGACGGTGCGCCGCCCGCCGCGCCGACCGGCGACATAGGGCAGCGCGAACATGTACAGACCGGAAAATAGCATCAGGAAGAGCGGTGGCAACGGCGCGTAGACAAGCCAAGCAGGAGGCTCTCCCATCGCCATGGCGGCAAAGTTGGCGATGACCGTGATGGTGAAGATGATCGACAGCCAGCGGTGGGCCTGGCGAATCCAGTTGTTCCAGGTCAAGGGAATCTCCTTTCAGGGCAAGTCGAAGTGGATCGGGCGTGTCCCATGCGGCCGGCAGACGTCAATCCGCGCGCGCCAAAACCTCTTCCAGTTTCGCGAAGAATTGCTGCCACCCTGCCTTGGCGCCGCCAAAAGCCTGCTTCTGATCCGGCCGGAAACCCGACTGCTCCATACGCAGGTGGGTCCCTGTGCTCGTCGGGCTGAGCGTGAAGGTCACCACGCTCTTCAGGTTGAAGGCCGCATCGTCGTGCTTGAAATCCCAAGAGTAGGACAGCTTCGTGTTCGGCTCGACGGCGAGGACCTCGCAGTCCAGCGCGCCGCCCCAGTCGCCGCGAAGGTTGAAACGGTGACCCACGTCCGGCCTGAAATCGTTCTTCATCAGCCATTCCTCGATCAGATGCGGTTGCGTGAGCGCGCGCCAGAGCTTTTCGGGCGGATGCGGGATATCGCGCTCGACGATGACCGTGCGCGTTTCGGCCGATGTTTTGTTCATTGGTCCAACCTTTTCAGCAGGTCTTCGAGCCCGTCGAACCGGCTTTCCCAGAACCCGGCCATCTCCTTTGTCCAGTCGACCAGCGGCGCCAGGGCGCCGAGCTGGGCGCTGTAGTGCGTCAATCGGCCTTCATGGCGGTCTCGAACCAGTCCGGCCTGTTTCAGAAGCCCAAGATGTTTCGAGACGGCTGGCTGGGAGACCCCAGCGCGGGCCGTCAACGCCCCGACCGTCTGCTCGCCTTCACGGCACAGCCGCTCGAATAGGGCGCGCCGCGTCGGGTCCGAAAGCGTCCGGAAAAGCAGGTCATGGGCGTCGGGCATTTTTGATCAATAACCATCCAGCTATCGATTCACGTATAACCATCGAGATATGGGTTCGTCAAGCCTGGCCTCATGTCGTGGCTGCGAGCCGCCGGCTCGGTAGCCCGGCATTCCGCCGCGTGCTAAACCGCGCGCAAGGGAATCGGAATTTTTGTGATGCGCCTGTTGCTGCCGACCGCGACGATCATGGCATTGGCCCTGCTTTCGGCCTGCCAGAGCGCGCCGCCGACAAAGCCATTCGAGCCGGAATGCACGCCGCGCCGCTATGACGCCGGCTTCTGCGACGTGCCGACGAATTTCCATTTGTGGGCGACGCTTCTGACCGGGCAGTTGCAATAGCCGTTCAGGTTTTACGGAAGGAACGGAAACGCATCTTCAAAACTGGAGCCGGTGGTGCCTATGAAGATGATTTCACACGGTGATCAGCCGCGCGAGGAATGGCGAGCCGGCGTAGAAACCCGAATGCACGTGTCGGCCTGCAACGGTGCAAATCAACTTTGTATTTTCGAACAATGGGTGGCCCCAGCCATGGGCGCTCCCACGCACAGTCATCCGGTCGAGGAAGTGCTTACGGTCGTCACGGGTAAAGCCGAGATGTGGATTGATGACGAGACGGCGATCTTGGTTGGTGGGCAATCGCTTGTTGTCCCGGCCAGCCGAAAACACGGCTTCAGAAATGTAGGGTCCGAAACGCTTCACCTGCGCGCCGTACTCGCCTCATCGATCTTCGAAGCGCTGTTTGAGGACGGCGAGCCTGTCCGGCGCTGGCTTCCGTCGGCCGTCAACCAAGGTCGACCTTCAAACTAAGACGTTCAAACCGAGACGTTATCGGGAGGCGGATGCCCTGGCTTCCGCGAAGGTCGATACCACCTGCGCGGCGGCCTTGACCACCCCTGCGGCGAGAACGGCCGATGTCCCCTCCCCGCCGGCAATGTGGAGATCGAGGACCGGTTTCAGGCCAAGTTGGTTGACGGCATGTGTCAGGCCTCGCTCAACAGGCTGCTGCGCAAGCACGCAATGGTCTGTTGCCCCGGCTTCGAGCTTCTTCAGCACCGCCGCCGCCGCAATCGCCGCACCGCCGTCGAGGATCACCGGCACGCGCTCCATGCGTGCGGCCAGGATCGCACCGGCAATTGCCGCGAACTCGCGGCCGCCGAGCCGCCGCAGCACCTCCAGCGGGTCGTTCAGATGCCCGGCATGTAGAGCCAGCGCTCGGTCGACGATCTCCGCCTTGCGCGCCACCATGGCCGCGTCGGCGCCGGAGCCCGGTCCGGCCCAATCCGCGCCCGCGCCGCCGAACAGCGCCGCAAGCATCGCTGCCGCGACCGTCGAGCCGCCGACGCCGAGATTGCCGATGCACAAGAGGTCTGTCCCGCCGGCCACCGCCTCCATGCCGAAGGCCATCGTCGCCGCGCAGCCGCGCTCGTCAAATGCCGCTTCGCTGGCGATGTCGCCGGTCGGCAGGTGCAGCGCGAGGTCGAAGACCTTCAACCCGACATCGTTCGCCAGGCAAACACCGTTGATGGCGGCGCCCCCGGCGGCACAGAGTTCGACCAGCCGCGCCGTCTCCTCGACCGGGCGCGGCGAGACGCCGTGGACCGCCACGCCGTGGTTGCCCACGAAAATCGCCATCAGCGGCCGGCGGATCGAAGGCTGCTTGCCGCTCCAGCGCGCCAGCCAGACCGCGATCTCCTCCAGCCGGCCGAGCGATCCGAAGCGCCGCGACCGCGACAGGAAGTCGAAGCGCACGCGCTCCGCTACCGTTTCGTCGCCGGCCGGCAATTGCCCGATCAGCCCGCGTATGTCGTCGAAGGGAAGTTCAGATGCCATGTCGTATCCGCCGCGCCTCGCAGTCGTTGCCGGGGGGCATAGACGCTCTCGCCGCGTGGCACAATCGCGCCCTTGCATTGCGGGGCCGCCTGTCCCATGTGCTGAGGAACAAACGGAAACTTTTCGGCCGTGATCGAGTCGCCCTGCATCCTCGTCTGCTCCATCGACATGAAGACGGGTTATTGCTTCGGCTGCGGGCGCACGCGCGACGAGATCTCCGAGTGGATCGCCATGACCCCGGAGCAGCGGCGCGCCGTAATGGCGCTGCTGCCGGCGCGGCTGGAGAGCGTCGAACGCCGGCCGCGCCGCGAGACCCGCCGCGCCCGCATGGCGCGCGAACGCGGCATAGCGGAGTAGGACCGGATCGATGAACCGCTACTATATCGGCCTGATCATCCTCGGCGTCGGGTTGGTCATCCTGCTGATGACCGATTCCAGCGGCTCTGTCTTCGGCCTGGACAACAATGACTTCGGCAGGCTGGTCTATGGCGGCGCTCTCATTGCCGTCCTCGCCGTCTGGTTTCTGTCGTCGCGCCGCGCCATGAGCGGCGGCTTGCGCGCGGCGGCCATCTGGCTGGCGGTCGCCCTCGCGCTCGTTGCCGGTTACCAGTACCGCTACGAAATGCAGGACGTGCTTTCGCGCCTCACCGCCGGCCTGATCCCCGGCAGCCCGCTCTCATCCTTCGATCAGGAAGGCCGCGCCACCGTGATGATGGAAAAGCGGCAGAATGGCCATTTCGAGGTGAGCGGCACCGTCGAGGGGGCCCCGGTCGAGTTCCTGGTCGATACCGGCGCCACCAGCACCGTGCTGACCGCGGAGGATGCGCGCCGCGCCGGCATCGACGTGAACGCGCTCAACTATTCCGTCCCCGTCGCCACCGCCAACGGCACCGCGACGGCCGCCGCGACGCGGGCGCGCGAAATCACCGTCGGCAGCATCATCCGTCGCAACCAGCCGGTTCTCGTCGCCGCCGAGGGCTCGCTCGGCCAGAGCCTGCTCGGCATGAATTTCATCTCGACCCTGTCGGGTTTCGATATGCGGGGCGACCGGCTGACTCTTCGCGACTGATCGCGCCGCATCGGCCGGGCAGTTCGACGCATCGCTGGGCATCGAACTGCCCAGCTAAAGCAGCCCGAGCGCCGCCAGTTCCTGCCTCAGATGCGGCGGCATCTGCATGAGCCCAGCGCTGCCCTTGCCGAGATCGGCCGGCGCGTCGGCCGGCTTGAGGTAGCGCCAACCCTGGAATGCACGGCGCGGCTGCCATTCAGTACGCTCGACAACCGGATCAAGGACGAGGTGGCAGCGGCCTATGCCCTCGGCATCGGTGAACGGGCGGACTTCCACCAAGCGCTGGCGGCACTGCACCTGCGCTTTGATGACCCAGTAGAGCGACCCGCCGTCCACCAGTTCGGCGGCGCGCGTCGGCACCATGCGCGTGGTGTGGAAATGCTCGACCGGTTCGCCGGCGCGCCGCTTCTCATCGAGGCGGAAGGCGATCCACTCTTCCAGATCCTCGACGCTGTCGCAGCCGACACAGAGCTTTATCAGATTGAGCGCCATGCCTGATGATTTACCGCACGACGCGCGCCGGTCAATCGCCTAGCCGGTTATGCACAGGTCGCGCGCTGCCACGACTTTGCCTCCAGTCGACCCGCCTTCGTTCCCACGCGCCATATAGGCCCAGCACGATTCAAAGGACCACATTGAAAGGCACAGAATGGATACAAAACCGTGAAATCTTGCACATTCTCTCGGAAGGTCGCACATGGCGAACACCAAGGAGACCGAATGCCAATCACCAAAAAAGAGGTTCTGGAGGTTCTCGACGACGGCCGGCTCCGCAACATGCGCTTCACCGTCGGGCCGATCAGCATCAATGCCGGCGAGTACGACAAGGTCTACGACCTGATCGAGGCAGGTGCGATAACGGTAAAACCGTGGAAGGAAACCTATTCGCTCTACATCGCCGCGAGCAACATGATCCGCACGGCAGCCAAGGAACCGCCGCTCACGCCGATCATCCGCTCCAACGTGCTTCATGAATGCACGCATGTCATAACCGACATGAACAAGATTAGGGTCACCCGGGTGGCGGACGAGGCGGCCGCCTATCTCGCTCAGGTGACATACCATTTGATGCTCGAGCCGAACTACGATCCCCCGACGATCCGCGGCATTCCGGAATACGACATGATCCGGCTGTGCGTGCGGCTGGCGAAGCAATATGAGCTGGGCAAGCCTGGCGGCAACGGCGCGCAGATTTCAGCGGATGACATCAGGGCGGTCGCCAACATGGTGCCCAGCCTGCCGGAATACAGCCACATCAAGCCGGAAGAGATCGCCGTCGCCGACGGCGTCGGCATGGATAGCGACGAGGCCGAGGAATTCTACAGGCGACAGGTTTCGCGGATGAACATCCAGCTCCTCAACGAACTCATGGCCGAGGAAACGCGGCGGCTTATCGAGAGTTCGATGAAGGTGCAGATCGTAGCCTACGAAAACTACGTCACCTGGGACCCGGAACTGCTGGAGTTATTCGCAACGGCGACAGCCGGAACCTCTGACAAGAACAAGGCGGCGCTGCTGAAGCTGCATCGGATCTTCGCAACGATCGCCCAGCGCAGCGCCGTCGAATACAACCAGCGGCTTTCGGCCCTCAAGAAGGGCGACAAGGTTTCAGAAAAATTCCACGCGGTCTTCCAATCCGGACAGCGCGCCGCCCTGCTGGATGCGTTGCGCGTTCCGAGATGACCGTCACAGCCCGGCGGACACTGTCCACGCCAGCCTCGGAGGAGATGCATGGCAAACACACTTTACATCGTCGACGACGATCTGTTCAGCCGCCAGCCGCAACTGGTGCGCGACACGACGCTCGCCGAAACCCAGAACCTCTTTGCCTTCGTCAGCGGCTTCAAGGTTATCCTGCAGCAGCCGTCGAAGTTTCCGACGCGCTTCGATTTCACCGATTCGGTGGTGAAGGTGGTCGAGAGTGATGGCGACGTCGGCGCGTTCCACAACCAGTCAGTGCGGACGCAGACGGCGAACCTCGCTCATTCGGCCCAACAGAATGGCGTCACCCTGAACACCGGAACCCAGAAACGCAATGCGGGTGTGCCGGAACGCGGCGGCATCGGCTTCCAGTCCAAGGACATCCTCACCGCCGGCAGCCAGAAACTGGCCTTTGTGCTGACCGGCGGCGCGGCGTCGCTGGAAACTGTGAAGGAGGCGGTCGCCGAATTCAACGCCGGCGGGCGCAGCAGGAACGAGATCCTGGCGGACAAGAAAAATGCGATAGAAGGAACCCGCACCCGAAAGGGGCTGGGTCTGGCAGGCTACTACGGCAGACACCAGGCGCTCGTCGACATACGCGGCTTGACCGCATGGGATTTGGTCGAAAAACCGCTGTCGGACTGGCCGAAAGACGACCAGATCAGCGTCGCGACCGCACTGGCGCGATTGATCGCGCACGAGGCCAGGCACCAGTACATCGCGCCCCACTACAATGGCGGCGGCCTGGGCGCATCGGAAGCCTCGTTGTGGGGCGACAAGAATTTCGCCGCCTTCGACAAGGGCGACCAGAAGGAAGTGTCGGTCGCGCTGGCGAATTTCACCAAGCTGCAGAAAACGGCCACGATCCACCTCGAGACCAACCCGACGAACCAGCCGTTTCCATACTGACGGTTGCGAGCCCTGCGGTCGTTAGGGCTCAGCACTCCACGACGTTGACCGCGAGCCCGCCTAGGCTGGTCTCCTTGTATTTCTCGCTCATGTCCAGCCCGGTCTGGCGCATGGTCTCGATCGCGGCGTCGAGCGGCACAAAATGTTTGCCGTCGCCCTTGACCGCCAGCGAGGCGGCGGTGACGGCCTTGACCGCGCCCAGCGCATTGCGCTCGATGCAGGGCACCTGCACCAGCCCGCCGACCGGGTCGCAAGTCATGCCGAGGTGATGCTCCAGGGCGATCTCGGCGGCATTCTCCACCTGTTCCGGCGAGCCGCCCATCACGGCGCACAAGCCCGCAGCCGCCATCGCCGAGGCCGAGCCGACCTCGCCCTGGCAGCCGACCTCGGCACCCGAAATTGAGGCGTTGGTCTTAATGATGCCGCCAACCGCCGCCGCCGTTAGAAGAAAATCGCGGATGCTCGGCTGGTCGGCCTCCGGATGGAAATGCAGCCAGTAGCGCAACACGGCCGGCAGCGTGCCGGCGGCGCCATTGGTTGGCGCGGTAACGACGCGGCCGCCGGCAGCATTCTCCTCGTTGACCGCCATGGCATAGACCGACAGCCAGTCATTGGCGAGCAGCGGGTTCGGCCGGTTCTGCCGCCATTCCTCCTCCATTTTCTGGTGCAGCATCCTCGCGCGGCGGCGCACCTTCAGGCCGCCCGGCATGATGCCTTCCTGCGCCAGCCCGCGCTCGATGCAGCCGCGCATGGCGCTCCAGATCGCGTCGAGCCCGGCATCGAGGTCCTCGCGCGACATCCGCGTTTCTTCGTTGGCCCGCTTCATCTCGGCGATCGACAGGCCGCTCTTTCCAGCCATCTTCAGCATCTGGGCGGCGTCGGCGAAGGGATAAGGAACGCGGGGACCCTCAGCCTTGGCGGAGCTGCCCTTCATGCGCTGCAACTCTTCCTCGGATACGACGAACCCGCCGCCCACCGAATAATAGACGCGGCGCAGGATCAGGTGGTCGTCAGTGTCGTAGGCGTAAAACGTCATGCCGTTGGCATGGCCGGGGAGCGGTGTCTTCTTGTCCAGCACGAGGTCGACGGCGGGATCGAAGCGGTAGGACGGATGGCCGGGAGGCGAGACGCGCTTTTCCGCCTTGATCTTGTCGATCTGCGCGTCCGACTTGTCCGGATCGACGGTGGTCGGCGTCTCGCCGGCAAGCCCGAGGATGACAGCGCGGTCGGAACCGTGGCCGATGCCCGTGTAGGCGAGCGAGCCGTGCAGGCTGGCGCCGAGGCGGCCGACTTTCGTCCCGGCCGGCCGCGGCCAGTCATCGCCGGCAACCTCGTCGAGAAAACGCCGGGCCGCCGTCATCGGCCCCATCGTATGCGAACTCGACGGGCCAATGCCGATCTTGAACAGGTCGAAGACGGAAAGAAACAAGCGGGATGCTCCGGTCCGGTCGGTGCGATCATTCGCACATCGGGCAACAGATATCGGTCTTTTGCGGCTCTTAGGCTAGGCCCGCTCCGAAATCCGCTGTGCAGGCCGCGACATCGCTAGGCCGGACGGCCGAAACGCGGAAAGGCGCGGTCGCCCGCACCTTTCCGATGCCGCCCAGGGTTATCGCTCAGCCTGCGGCGAGAACCGCCGCCGTCTGATGGCCTCCAACCAGCCAGGCCAGAAGGAGGATGCCCGCGAAGCCGATGACCACCTTTGCGGTGAGGCCCCAGCAGGACTTCTGAATTCCGTCGTCCATGATTTTCCCGTCGTTTCCGGTACGGGGCTCAACGGTCGTTACGCCGCCTTGTCCCCGTACCGATTGCTCAAATACGATTTCGGCCACGCCTTCGCAACGTGAAAAATGGCGAAAACATGGCAGTCCACCGTTCCGGAACGGGATGTTGGCGTTCGCATTTTTATCAAATCAATATGTTAGCGGTCATTTACCGTAAACGGTGTTTTCACGCATAAGGCGGCATTGCGGCGCGCGCGGAACTGCGCCGCAGTAAGGACTTGTGCCCGCAAAATCTGGCGCCGCCAGTTTCCTTCCCTATGCTCGCGGCATTACCCTGTCCGGCATGGCCGAATCGCTGATCCTGTCTCCGGCGGATCTTGCCGCCCTCGCCTTCTTCCTGGTCGTATGGGTTGTCCATGCGTTGGCGGCCAATGGCCATCTGGTCAAGCGCGTGTCACTGACGGCCGCGATGAATGCCCAGCGGCTCGCCTGGATGCACACGATGGGCCGGCGCGAATTGCGCATGATCGACACCAGCATCATGGTCGGTCTGCAGCAGGGGACGGCGTTCTTCGCCTCCAGCGCGCTCATCGCGCTCGGCGGCTGCTTCGCATTGCTCAGGGGCGCCGACAACGTGCTGATGGTCGTGAATGAGCTGCCGCTCGCCGCGCAGCATTCGCGCCAGGCCTTCGAGGTCAAGGTGGTCGGGCTGATCGCCATCCTTGCATATGCCTTCTTCAAGTTCGGCTGGTCGTATCGCCTCTTCAACTACTGCTCGATCCTGGTCGGTGCCGTGCCGATGCACCGCGACAGCCTCGACGATCCCTCGGCGATGGAGGCCGCGATCCAGCGCGCCGCGCGCATGAACATGCTGGCCGGCTCGCATTTCAACGCAGGCCTGCGCGGCATCTTCTTCTCGCTCGCCTATCTCGGCTGGTTCCTGAGCCCGGCTGCCTTCCTGTTCACCACGCTGCTGCTGTTTGCCGTGCTTGTGCGCCGGCAATTCTTTTCGGAGGCGCGCAGCGTGGCATTGGGAGAGAAGGCAGTGGGCAATCGGCAGTAGGCAGTCGGGCAAAAATTCCTACTGCCTACTGCCTATTCCCTACTGCCCACTCTTCGGAAACGGCTCGTCGATCCGTCCCGACAGCCAGTATGCAAGAAGCCCGATCCATTCGCGGATGCCGAGCGTCGTCGCCTGCAGCGAATCGATGGCGTTGTCGGCGAAGAACAGGCCTTCCCTGCCGGAGGTGCGATAGTCGACCGGCCAGGGCAGCACGGCAAAATCCGCCTTGCGGAACAGCGCCATGGAGCGCGGCATGTGGAAGGCTGAGGTCACCAGCAGCCAGGTCTCGCCGGGTTGCGGCGTCACCAGCCTCTTGGTGAAGACGGCGTTCTCATAGGTATTGCGGGACTGGTTCTCCAGCACGAACCGCGCCGGGTCGACGCCCAGCGCGGTCAGCAGGCGCGGCGCGGTGGCCCCGTCACCCTCACCTTCCAGGAACACCGTGCCGGTGCCGCCGCTGACGACGATCCGCGCCTGCGGATAGCGCCGCGCCAGCACCGCCGTCTCGATGTAGCGGTCGCCGCCGGCGTTCACCTCATAGCCGCCGCGCACCAGGTTGATCGCACCTTCCAGCCCGCCGCCGAGCACGACGATGCCATCGACTTTTTCCGGCGCGGGGTTCGGGCGCTGAAAACGTTCCTCAAGCGGATTGAGCAAAGTCTGGCCGAACGACGTCCATGTCGCCACCGCCAGAATGACTAAGGCGCCGCCGGCACCTGCCGCCATCAGCTTTCGGCGATGGAAGAAGCCAGCCAACAAGCCGGCGGCGAGCAGGAAGATCGCCAGATTCAGAGGCTGGACGAAGAACCAGAAAATCTTTGAGAGGAGGAAGAACATAGGTCGATCAACCTCCTGCCGAGTTCAGAAAAAATGGAAGGGCGACACGTCCGACGGCGACCCTACCACCACTTCTCCGGCTTGAACCGTCCGGCGGCCTGCTCGATCACATGCCCTGTCTGGAACAGCGTCTCCTCGTCGAACGGTTTTCCGATGAGCTGCAGGCCGAGCGGCAGGCCGTTGGCGTCGAGGCCGGCGGGAACGGCGATGCCCGGCAGGCCGGCCATGTTCACGGTGACGGTGAAAATGTCGTTCAGGTACATCTTTACCGGGTCGTTCGCCATGTCCTCGTCGGCGATGCCGAAGGCTGCGGACGGCGTGGCGGGCGTCAGGATCACGTCGATGCCGTCGGCGAACACCTTTTCGAAATCGCGCTTGATCAGCGTGCGCACCTTCTGCGCCTGGAGGTAGTAGGCGTCGTAGTAGCCAGCGGACAGCACATAAGTGCCGATCATGATGCGGCGCTTGACCTCGCGCCCAAAACCGGCGGCACGGGTCTTTTCGTACATGTCGATGATGTCCTTGCCCGGCACGCGCAGGCCGTAGCGCACGCCGTCGTAGCGGGCGAGGTTGGACGAGGCTTCGGCGGGCGCGACGATGTAATAGGCCGGGAGCGCATATTTGGTGTGCGGCAGCGAGATGTCGACGATCTCGGCGCCGGCGTCCTTCAGCCAGGCAATGCCCTTCTGCCAGAGCGTCTCGATCTCCTCCGGCATACCGTCGACCCGGTATTCCTTCGGGATGCCGACCTTCATGCCCCTGATCGGCTTGCCCAGCGCCGCCTCATAGTCGGGCACCGGGATGTCGACGGAAGTCGTGTCCTTGGCGTCGACGGAGGCCATGGACTTCAGCATGATCGCGGCGTCGCGCACGTCGCGCGCGATCGGGCCGGCCTGGTCGAGCGAGGAGGCGAAGGCGACGACGCCCCAGCGCGAGACGCGGCCATAGGTCGGCTTGATGCCGACCGTGCCGGTGAAGGCCGCCGGCTGGCGGATCGAGCCGCCGGTGTCGGTGGCGGTCGCGCCGGCGCAGAGGAAGGCCGCGACCGATGCCGCCGAACCGCCCGACGAACCGCCGGGCACAAGGCGCATATTGTCCAGCGCGCGCGCCTTCCTGACCCCTCCGCCGGCCGAGACGAACCCACCCTCGCCCATATGGGTGGCAGGCATGACGCTCTGCTCGGTGCGCTGGCGCCGCCACGGATTGACGACCGGGCCGTAATAGGACGTCTCGTTGGACGAGCCCATGGCGAACTCGTCCATGTTGAGTTTTCCGAGCATGACCGCGCCGTCGGCCCACAGGTTGGACGTTACTGTGGATTCATAACGCGGCTTGAACCCGTCGAGGACGTGGCTGCACGCCTGGGTGTGGACGCCTTCGGTGGAGAACAGATCCTTGATGCCGAGCGGGATGCCTTCCAGAGCGCCGGCCTCGCCCTTGGCCAGTTTCGCGTCGGATGCCTTCGCCATGGCGCGCGCCTTGTCGTGGGTGACGGCAACATAGGCGTTGAAGGTCGGGTTGGCGGCATCGATCGCCGCGAGATAAGAGTCGGTCAGTTCGACCGAGGAGATCTCTTTCGCCCGGAGTTTTTCGCGGGCCTCGGCAATGGTCAGTCCGGTGAGCTCGGTCATTTAGGAAAGCTTCTTTTCGTAGAATCGGGAATGGCCGGAATCGGGATAGTCGAGCACCGCGCCGCAGGTGGTGAAGCCGCCGCGCTCATAGACGCGGTAGGCCGGCTCGAAGCCGGGCGCTTCGCCGGTTTCCAGCACCAGCCGGGAAATGCCTTTTTCACGAGCGAGCGCCTCGACCTTCTGCAACAGTTGCGAGCCGACGCGTTTTCCCCGCACTTCCGGCAGCGTGAACATGCGCTTGACCTCGCCGAGGCCATCGCCGTGGTCCTTCAAGGCCCCCATGCCGACCGGCCTGCCTTCGTCGCGGGCCACGAACAGGGTGACGGACGGTTCAGCCATCTGCTCGACGGTGAGCTGGAACTGGAACTCGCGCGGCGTCAGAGGGATCATGGTGGCGTTCAGGGCCGCCACCATCGTGCGGACATCGTCCTGCAGCGGCGTCTCGACCGTGATCTCGAGTGCCATGACTATTCCACCACCTTCGGCACCAGGAAGAAGTTTTCCGCCGTCGCCGGCGCATTGGCGACGATGTCGGCGGCCTTTCCTCCGTCGGTCACGCCGTCCTGCCGCTTCTTCATGGCCATGGGCGTCACCGACACCATCGGCTCGACGCCGGCCACGTCGACCTCGTTCAACTGCTCGACGAAGCCGAGGATGGCGTTGAGTTCGCCGGTCATGCGTTCGGCATCCGCATCGTCGACGGCGATGCGGGCAAGGCGCGCGACGCGCTTCACGGTGGCGATATCGACGGACATCTCTTGCCTCAGCGAAAGGAGGGGAAAGGCGAAGTCCGGGCTATAGCGGCGCGCCGCGCGCCGCGCAACCGCAGACGGCAAGGCCGCCGCGCCGCTTTTCGTGGGAAAACCCGGGGACAGTTTACTTTTATCCCCTCGCACCAACCCATCCAGAACCACGCCTTTCCGGGGATAAAAGTAAACTGTCCCCGGCATGCAGCCTTCCCCGTCGCCACGCTGCGGAACTCCGCCCTGGCCATTGAGTGGAAAAACTCCCTTCCGAGAGCGTGGGAAGCGGGGCGCGAAGCCGAGCCTCTCAAAGTTTTTGTACGTGGCGCGACCCTCGCGCCCCGCCGGCGTGCTTGCCCGACCGCTGATACCGCCCACTCGATCGGGAGCGCGTCGTCGCGATCTGGGGCCCGGGCGTAAAGGCTCTCGCCAGGCCGCGCACCGTTACGCGGCCACCCCGGCGCCGATGCTCTCCCCTGATACCCGGTGCGCACCAGGTTTCCCGCGAGAGCGATCGCGGGGATTATGAGGCGGAATGGGCCGGCGGGGATGAGGCCGGGCGAAAATCGAACGATTCAGTTTTCCGGCGACGCGGTGGGTCCAGGTAAAGCCTTGAAAAATCGCTCTTTTCTCATTCAGGCGCGTTGTTGGACGATCATATTTTCGCAGAATGGGGTGAAACCTGTCCCCGTCGGACGCGCCTTTGCCGCCTTGCCGGTCATGGCGGCGAAATACAGCAGAGGGGAACGGCGGGATCATTTCGCGCCGTCCGCCCGCCGTTGCAACAGCGCCTGCGAAGCCCGCCTGAGCGGCCGGGCCTCCGTGAAAATGTTGCGGGAGCGGAATTCGGCCGGACTCGAATGCCACAGGAATTCGTTGATGCCCAATCCGGGTTTTTCCGTGGTGAACCACGGTTCCTTGAGATAGCGCGACGGCGCGGCCACCCAGGCGGGGACCCGTGCCCGGTATTTTTTTGCAAGATAGGAGGCCGCGGCCCCGGCAAGCGCGTCGAGCCGCTCGTCACCGGTCAGCGGCGGTTCGGGAGCTAGGGCAGCGGACCGGGCGTCGGCATCCGCGAGCCCATAGAATGTGTCCAGAAACTCGGCGAACGCCTTCTCGCGGGGTTCGCCCGCGATGATGCGCTCACAGGTTTGAGACAGGGTAGCGGGGCGCATCGGCGGCTCCGAAAGTGTCGAGGACATGCCTGAGCAGGAAAAGCCGCTTTTCCGGATCGGCGGCCGAACGCGGAAAATAACGCGACATGATGCCAATTGCCGCGTCCGGGCCCTCGGCTCCGACAATTTTCATCAGGTTGCGGATATCCTCCGCTTCTTTCGCGCCTTGCAGCGGATCGAGCACGCGGATCGCCTTCACCTTCAGCGCCAGCAGATATTCGGCGGTTGGGACATAAACGACAAGGCCGGGCTCCACATCCGAACGCGGAAATGTGCCGAACTCGACGTGATCGCCCTCCATCGTTGCGATGCGGCTGAGATGAAAGGATACCGCGTCGTTCAGCCAGTCCTTGGACCAGCCATGCCGGGCCGCAATCATGGCTACCACTTCGGCAAGCCATTGCGGCCAAGGCATCGGCAGTTCCGCGATATCAACATCTTCCGAGCCAAAGCGGAAGTTGCTTGCGAGCATCAGCGCGGAGCCGCCATAGACGGCAAAGTGGATCAAGGCGCCGTTCCGGTGAGCCGCCTCGCCGATCTCGTCGAAGGCGGCGAGCAATTCAGCCCGGTCGAATTCCTTCGCCATGGGAGCCCGATCCCTCGAGATCAGATCTCCATCGCTTCCCCGATCTTCGGCAGCACGACCTCCGTGCCGCTGCCCTCCAGCCCGGCAACAAACTTGTCGGCGCTCTGGTCGAGTGCGCCAAATGTGGCGAAATGGCAGGGAACGGCCTTCTTGAAGTTGAAGAAACGCTTGCAGGCGAGGGCTGCCACCGCGCCGCCCATGGTGAAACGGTCGCCGATCGGCACGATGCCGATTTCCGGCTGATGCAGTTCCTCGATCAGCGCCATATCGCCAAAGATATCGGTGTCGCCCATGTGGTAGAGCGAGCGGCCGTCGGCGAAATGCAGGACGAGGCCGAGCGGGTTGCCGAGATAAGTGTTCGAGCCGTCACCTATGTTGAAGGACGAGGAGTGCAGCGCCTGCACGAAGGTCGTGGTGAAGCCGCCGCAGTCGACCGTGCCGCCGGTGTTGCCGGGATTGATCGTGTCTCCCGCAACGCCCTGGCCGACCAGATACATGCAAAGTTCGAAGCAGGCGACGAGCTGAGCGCCCGTCTTCTTGAGGATTTCGGCGGCGTCGCCGACGTGGTCGTTGTGGCCATGCGTCAGCAACACGTGCGTGATGCCGTCGGCCGGCCCTTCCCAACCCTTGCCCCAGGAGGGATTACCGCTGAGGAACGGATCGATCAGGATTTTGGCGTTGCCCGCGTCGATGCGGAAGGCCGAATGGCCGTGCCAGGTGAGTTTCATGACGGTCTCCTCGATTTCGCGTTGCCAAGAGGATAGAACGCCGGCAAGCCGAAAGGAAAGCCCGTGCCGGTCGTCACCATCGAAGCCCTACCCCAACTCCTGCAAGGCAGCATGACGCTGGCCGGGCTCGACCTCGGCGAAAAGACCATCGGCGTGGCGGTGTCGGACCGCGGCCTTTCCTTCGCCCATCCGCGTCCGGTGATTCTGCGGAAGAAATTCACGGCCGACGCCGAGGCGCTGCTGAAACTGCTCGCCTCCGAGCAGACCGGCGCGATCGTCATCGGCCTGCCCGTAAATATGGACGGCAGCGAAGGCCCGCGCGTCCAGGCGACGCGCGCGTTCGTGCGCAACATGCAGCGGCTGACCGATCTGCCTTTCGCCTATTGGGACGAGCGCCTGTCGACGGTGGCTGCGGAGCGCACGCTGATCGAGATGGATTTTTCGCGCGAGAAGCGAAAAGGCAAGATCGATTCGGCCGCGGCCGCCTTCATCCTGCAGGGCGTGCTGGATCGGCTTCAGGCGCTGGGCGAATCCGAGGCGGGTGCCTGGCCTGAATAGCGCTCGCGCTGCCTGCGCAGCCAGGCCGCAACCTCGCGGCGGCGGCGGAAAGCCCAGATCGCCAGCAGGATCAGCGTATCGAAGATGCAGGCCTTCGCGATGAACCACGGCACCGACGCCGGCTCGACATTCATGATCTGGCCGGCAAGCTGAAAATAGATGTCATGCACCTGCCGCGACAGCATCAGGTAGCCGAAATTCATGTCGTAATAGGACAGGCCGAACCAACCCCAAAAGATCACCAGCGGCAGCGCCCAGATCGTCAGGATGTAGCGCATCAGCGATCGAAGCTCCGCTGGCCGTCGTAGGCTGTGACGAAACGCGACAGCCGCGCCGTCCGCGAGGCGTCGATCGCCTTGACACGCGCGGCGAGCCGCGCCTCCCCGCCATCGACGGCTTGGTGTGGATCGAGTTGCCGCTCGGCCCGGATCGCGACATAGGAGGCGATCAGCGCGGCAAAATGCGCGGCCATCGCCGGAAACAGGCCGGCGGTGGCCTTGATGGTGCCGACGACGAGCATGAGGGTCATCAATCCGGAAGCGGTCGAGAATGCCATGCGCAGAACTTCGTCGCCGGCCACGCGGTTCCCCGGCGAGACGAAGAAGGTCACGAAAGCCCACCAGAAGAGCACGGAACAGATCGCGAAGCCGAATGAAACCGTGGCTTTCATGACCGGCACGGAGGCAAGGAAGATGTCTTGGCCGGACATGTCTATGCCGAGGAAGGTCAATCCTCCGCCATCGCCGCCGAATACGGCAAGCCCAGCCAGCAGTGAAAACAGCACCGCCCAGTGCAGAACCAGAAAAAGAGTCAGTAACCGAGGCATGCTGTCCTCATTCGTGGGACACAGACTGGGGCCGTTGCCGTTCCGGCGCAACGTAAACCATTTGTTAAGGTTAACGGCCTGGGGAGAAACGGCCCGCCGTGCCCACTCGCCGGCTCAGTTCGCGGGATAGAGCGTGTCGAGGATCAGCGCCGGATCGTGGCGCGGGGCGAGCATTCCGTAGGTAGTACGCCATTGGCCGGCCAACCGGGTCTCGACGAAAGCGTCGGCGATTCGGCCTGCGCCTATGCGCCTGAGTTCGGCGGCGGCGGCCGACAGCGCAAGCTGTTCGGTCAGAACCCGAGCCGACCCCTCGTCCGAGGAGGCCACCTGCATGGCGGCGCGCAACACGCCCACCGTCCCTGCCCCGCCCGCGCCGAGGTCGCGCGAAATGCCGGCAAGCACCTCGTCGAAAAGGCCAGGCCCTCGGCCAAGCACGCGCAGCACGTCGAGCGCCATGACGTTGCCGGACCCCTCCCAGATGGCGTTGACCGGCGCCTCGCGATAATAGCGGGCCAGCGGCCCCTCCTCGACATAACCGTTGCCACCGAGGCACTCCATCGCCTCCGCCAGCAGGGTCGGGGCGACCTTGCAGACCCAGTATTTGACCACCGGCGTCATGACCCGGGCAAACGCCGCTTCGCCGCGATCCTTTGCCGCCTCGTCGAAGGAGCGCGCCAGCCGGAACGACAGCGCGGTTGCGCCGGCGACGTCCAGCGCCATGTCGGCCAGCACGCGCTGCATCAGCGGTTTGTCGATCAGATTGCCGCCAAAAACCTTGCGGTGGCGGGCATGGTGCACCGCCTCCGCCACGCCGGCGCGCATGATCGCGGCGGATGCCACCGCGCAGTCGAGCCGGGTCAGCGTCACCATGTCCATGATCGTCCTGACGCCGGCGCCGGGATCGCCGACCGGCTCGCCGACGGCACCCTCGAACTCGACCTCGGTCGAGGCATTGGAACGGTTGCCGAGTTTGTCCTTCAGCCGCTGGAACCGAAAACCGTTGCCGTTGCCGTCGCTCAGGATCCTCGGGACGAGGAAACAGGTCAGCCCTTCCGCCGCCTGGGCGAGCACCAGGAACGCATCCGACATCGGCGCCGACATGAACCATTTATGGCCGGTGATTCGATAAAAACCACTGCCTGCCCGTTCGGCGCGCGTCGTGTTGGCGCGCACGTCCGTGCCGCCCTGCTTCTCGGTCATGCCCATGCCGAGCGTCAGGCCGGCCTTCTGCACCGGCGGTTTCTGGGTCTGGTCGTATTTGCGGCTGGTGATTCGCGGCGCCCACTCGCGGAAAAGTTTCGGGCTGGCCATCAGCGCCGCCAGCGAGGCGCTGGTCATGGTGATCGGGCAGAGATGCCCGGCCTCGAGTTCCGCCGTGAGGTAGAAGCGCGCGGCGCGCACCTGGTGCCGGCGGCCGGTCTCCTGCTCGCCGTTTTCCCATACCGACGAATGCAGCCCGCCGGCGATGCCGCGGCGCATCAGCGCGTGGTAGGCGGGATGGTATTCGACGATATCAAGCCGCCTGCCCTGCCGGTCATGCGTCCTGAGTTTTGGAGTCTCGGCATTGGCCAGCCGCGCCAGTTCCTGCGCCTCCTGGCTCAGCACGAACTTGCCGTGCGCATCGAGTTCCTTGCGGACGGGCTCGGAAAAATCCTCGGCCAGTTGCACGAGCAGCGGATCGCCGCGCCATGCGTTGCCGCCGGCGAGCGGCGGCGGCTGGTTGGTTACCTCGTGCGTCACGCCGGATCTCTTTCCCCTGCGCCCTCGAATCCAAGCGCCTGCCGATGCTTATAACCGATGGCAAGTGTGGCGCACGACGAAAAAACCCGAACGGGGCCTTTGCTCGCATCGACGAGACGGCAAGTAGCATGACCGACACGGGCGCGGTGGAGGATGGACAGGCGGGGCAGCTGTCAGGGCGTTTGCGAACCAGCCCATGTGCATTCAAAAGACGACACCAACTGCGAAAAACCCTTGAGGCGCCGGCGTCTGCTGCGCAGGAACGCGCCTGCATCGCCGCATTCGCGGCAGATATTCTCGGAGACGAGGATCTGGTCGCCGGACGCTGCGGAGCACAACCGGGCGGCAAGCTGTACCGTCGAGCCGAACAGGTCGTTGCCATCGGCGACCGGCTCGCCGCAGTCGAGACCGATGCGCACGTGAAGTGGCTCAGGATTGCCACTGTTGAAGGCCCGGAACTCCCGCTGGACGGCCATCGCACATTCGACCGCATCCGCGGCCGAGGTGAAGGAAGCCATGATACCGTCGCCGGTGTGCTTGACCTCGCGGCCGCCGGACCTGGCGAGGCAGCGGTGCACGATCGAATCATGCGCGCGGACCAGTTCAGTGGCGCTCTTGTCGCCAAGCCGTTCGGTCATGCTGGTCGAGCCGACGATATCGGTGAACATGATTGTCCGATGGCCGGCATCCATCTCCGGGTTTTCGGTGCCGATAGGCGGTTCGGGATCCTGGATGCGACCGAGAAACGCCTCTACCACGGCCAGCGAAACCTCAATGATCTCGCCGGCGACATGGCCGTGGGCTTCATGATGCACGCGTTGAGCAACGTCCTTGTCAGGCGCGTCAACGAGGCAGAAGGCGGTTCCGCGCCGATCGTCGAACCAGTAGGTGAGGAACTTCACCCCGTATAGTTCCTGCGTGGCAAGGTCCAGCTTGTGCGCGCTGGCTATCTCGGCAGCGGTCATGCCGCGCAAATCATGCCGGTCCATGAAAATGGGCATGTCCTGCACTCCGGCTCGGTCACCCATCTATCCACGGCAGGATATTCCGCTTGCGGCCCTTTCGCAAACCGCTGTGTCGAAGACGCACCGTCAGGGATCCTTCCAGGCTATATCAAGCCGGCTGGATCGATACGATCTTGCCGTCGGCGTCGATGAGGCAGGTGGTCGGCTTGCCGGCGGCGTTGAGTTCCACCTGATAGTTTTTCGCGTCCAGCTTGCGCGAACTCACGGGCAGCACCTTGCTGGCCTCCAAGCTGGCCGATCGCGCAGCCTCGGTGGCACACAGGAGTTGCAGGTCGGCCGGGGCCGTTTCCAGCGTCGTCCTGGCCATCTGGTCGGGCGTCGGGCCGGTCGTGCAGGCGCTCAGCGCCGCGGCGAGCCCCGCCGCAAACAGGCCGGGCCACGGCCCCGACCTGACAACCCAGTTTACGCAAGCAGTCATCATCCCCTCCTTGGAAAAGTCATACCCCCTTGTAGAGAGCGGCCCCCTGCATCAGCACAATCACCTTGGCGCCGATCTCGATGCGCGAATGCAGGTCGACGATGTCGTCATTGTTCATGCGGATGCAGCCGGACGACACGTCGAGGCCGATGGTCCAGGGCTCGGGCGTGCCGTGGATGCGGTAGATCGTGTCCCGGTCGCCCTCGTAGAGGTAGAGCGCCCGCGCGCCGAGCGGATTTTGCGGACCGCCCGGCTGGCCGCCGGCCCATTTTCGCGCATTCGGATCGCGCGCCACCATCTCGGCGGGCGGCGTCCAGATCGGCCACTCCGCCGTGCGCCCCACGCGCACGATGCCGGCCCAGCCAAACCCTTCGCGCCCCACGCCGATGCCGTAGCGGATCGCCTGCTGGCCGGGTTGGACGAGGTAGAGAAAATGCTGATTGCCGTCGATGATGATGGTGCCCGGCTTCTCGGCGGTGCGGAATTTTACCACCTGCGGCCGGAAGGCTTCCGGCACCTGCTTGTGCTGGCGCCAGTATTTGTAGGCCTTGGTGCGGTCGTAGCTGGTCCAGGTCCGCGTCTTCGGGTCGTAGACCTGAGTTCCGGCCGCGGCGAACGCTACCGCTGTCGCAAGCATCAGCCCGGCCGCGAACAGCGCGCCGAGTTTGATCATCCGGCCGCGCATCAGGGCCCTGGAAAGCGCAGGACTGCTGGAAGGTCCAGTCATGGCTTCGCCCACCCGTCAACGCGCGCCTGGTTCTTTTCCACCCACTGCTCCGCGAAGGCGAGAGGGTCCTGACGTTCGACCTGCAAGGCATAACTCATGTCGATCGCCTCCTCGGGCTTGAAATCGATGCGATCGAGGAAGCGGGCGACATCCGGGTGTTTCTGGCGCAGCGCGGTCGCATAGGCGATGTGATAATGGGCGGCGTCCCAGCCCACAGGCGCGCTCGATTTCGACAGCCATTCCGGGTCCTCGCCCGGCAGCACCACCTTCCATTTGGCAGGATCGTAGGGCGGCTCGGTCAGGCGCACGATGTCGTGCAGCTTGAACACGGCGTGCGGCGCGTAACAGGCAAAGACCATGGGGCGCTCCGTGGCCTCGGCCGCGTCCACGGCCGCCATGCCGACATCCTCCTGCACTTCCAGCAGCGTCAACTTCTTGGCATAGCCGTAGCTGTTGGCGCGGATGCGCTCGATCTCGGTGGACGACCATGTCGGCGCGCCGATCCACAATTCTCCCTGTCCATCGCCGTCGGTGTCGAGCACGGAGGTCTTCTTCTGGTCGCTCAGGTCGGAGATATCGCGGATGCCGTCCTTGTCCGCGGCCACCCTGTTGGCGCAGATGCCCTGCCACGCCGGCACGCCGATCGGGCTGATGGCGACGGTGCCGGCATCGGTGACGTAGCGTTTGACGAGATTGTCGAGATTGGGCAGCCAAACTTCCGGGTGGATGTCGACCTGCCCGGAATCCAGCCCCGCAAAGGCGATCAGCGTGCCCATCTCGACGGCGTCGGCCTCAAGGCCGAATTCTTTCTTCAGGCCAACCTTGATGATGTTGGCAGAGGCCTTGCCCGACCACCAGTTGGGCATCGCGATGACGAGGTCGGCGGCTTGCGCGCCCATGCAGGAAAGGCAAAGCGTCGAGGCGGCCAACGCAGTCTTCAGCCAAGACCATGCGTAGAGCATGCGGAGTCCCTCTCAACCGTGACGCGCCCCCCAAGACTTTTACATGTCTGGGGACGTAGCGCAATTTGCATAAGCCATCGTTGTTGCGGGAAAGGACTCATGGCCGGCAGCGTGGAAACAGTTACCGGCATCTTGTTGACGACGTTGGATATCACCTTGTGGCAAGGCGATGCGCAGCCTATAGCAGCCGCTTGAGATGATCGACGCCGCATCCCTGCCGCTGTTTCCCCACCGCCACCTGCTTGGCATCCGCGACCTTTCGGCGGCCGATATAGAGCATCTGCTCGACCGAGCCGACGCCGCCGTAGCGATCTCCAGGCAGTCCGAGAAAAAAACCTCGACGCTGCGCGGACGCACCCAGATCAACCTCTTCTACGAAGCCTCGACCCGCACGCAATCGTCGTTCGAACTGGCGGGAAAGCGCCTCGGCGCCGACGTCATGAACATGAGCGTCGCCAGCTCGTCCGTGAAGAAGGGCGAAACGCTGATCGACACGGCGATGACGCTCAACGCCATGCGTCCGGACATTCTTATCATCCGCCACGCCTCCGCGGGCGCGGCAGCGCTGCTCGCGCAAAAAGTCGGCTGCTCGGTGGTGAATGCCGGCGACGGCGCCCACGAGCACCCGACGCAGGCGCTGCTCGACGCGCTCACCATCCGCCGCGCCAAGGGCAAGCTGCGGGGGCTGGGGGTGGCGATCTGCGGCGATATCCTGCATTCACGGGTGGCGCGCTCCAACATCCTGCTGCTCACCGCCTTGGGTGCCTATGTGCGGGTCGCCGCGCCCTCGACGCTGCTGCCCGCCGGCATCGAGCAGATGTCGGTCGATGTCTGCGCGACGATGGAGGACGCGCTGCGCGACGCCGACGTGGTGATGATGCTTCGGCTGCAGCGCGAGCGCATGGCCGGCGCTTTCGTGCCGTCGACGCGCGAGTATTTTCGCTACTACGGCCTCGACGCCGAGAAGCTCAAGGCCGCGAGAAAGGATGCGCTGGTCATGCATCCCGGCCCAATGAACCGTGGCGTCGAGATCGCCTCGGAAATCGCCGACGGGCCGCAGAGCGTCATCCAGGAACAGGTGGAAATGGGTGTCGCCGTGCGCATGGCGGTCATGGAAGCGCTGCTCGACCCGCGCCGCAATCCCGAAGGGCGCGCCGGATGAGCGTCACCGTCTTTTCCCATGCCCGCATCGTCGACCCGTCGCGCGGTATTGACGAAGTCGGCGCCGTCATCGTCGACGGCAAGACAATTCTGGCGGCCGGCGCCTCGGCGCTGAACCAGGGTTTTGCGGGCGGCGCTACCGTGATCGACTGCACAGGCAAGACGATCCTGCCCGGACTGGTCGACGGCCGGGTCTTCATCGGCGAGCCGGGCGCCGAGCATCGCGAGACCATCGCCTCGGCCAGCCGCGCCGCGGCGGCCGGCGGTGTCACTTCGCTCGTCATGATGCCGGACACCGATCCGGCGATCGACAATGTCGCGCTGGTCGAGTTCGTGCTGCGCACCGCCCGCGACACGGCCGAAGTCAATGTCTTTCCCGCCGCCGCCATCACCAAGGGGCTGGAAGGCCGCGAGATGACGGAGTTCGGCCTTTTGCGCGAGGCCGGCGCGGTCGCCTTCACCGACGGTCGCCATTCGATCGCCAATGCGCTTGTGATGCGCCGGGCGCTGACCTATGCGCGCGATTTCGACGCGGTGATCTGCCACGAGACTTTAGATCGCGATCTCGCCGCCGGCGGGGTGATGAACGAGGGGCTGTTCGCCAGTTGGCTTGGGCTCCCGGGCATTCCGCGCGAAGCCGAATCGATCCCGCTGGAGCGTGACCTTGCCTTGGCCCGCCTTACTCGAGGTCGCTATCACGCGGCGAAGATTTCGACCGCGCTCTCGGCCACGGCGGTGACCCGTGCCAAAACGGACGGCGCCAACGTAACGGCCGGTGTGTCGGTCAACCATCTGTCGCTGAACGACAACGACATCGGCGAATACCGCACCTTCTTCCGCCTTTCGCCACCGCTGCGCGCCGAGGACGATCGGCTCGCGATGATCGAGGCGTTGCGCGACGGGACTATCGATATCGTCGTCTCCTCGCACGATCCGCAGGACGTCGATACCAAGCGGCTGCCCTTCGCGGACGCCGCAGACGGCGCGATCGGGCTGGAAACGCTGCTCGGCGCTGCGCTGCGTCTCTACCACAATGACGACGTACCGCTCCCGCGCCTGGTCGAGACACTGTCCACCGCGCCGGCAAGACTCTTCGGCCTGCCGGGCGGCACACTGAAGCCCGGCGCGCCGGCCGATCTCGTGCTCGTCGATCTCGACGAGCCCTGGGTGGTCCGCGAAAGCGATATCCGCTCGCGTTCGAAAAACACCTGCTTCGAGGGCGCCCGGTTGCAGGGCCGCGTCCTTCGCACGCTGGTTGCCGGACGCACGGTTTTCGAGGCATAGTTCCGAGGGGCGGCGCGAGCCGTCCGGGGGAGGCTCATGACGATCAATCTCATTGTCGCAGTGGTCTTCGGCTATCTGCTCGGCTCGATCCCGTTCGGGCTGCTGGTGACCCGCGCCGCCGGGCTCGGCGACGTGCGCAAGATCGGTTCCGGCAATATCGGCGCCACCAATGTGCTGAGGACCGGCAACAAGGGGCTGGCGGCGCTGACGCTGCTGCTCGACATGCTGAAAGGCACGGTCGCCGCGCTGATTGCCGGGCATTTTGCGCCGGAACTCGGCATCGCCGCCGGCTTCGCTGCCTTCATCGGCCACATCTTTCCGGTTTGGCTTGGCTTCAAGGGCGGCAAGGGCGTGGCCACATATCTTGGCGTCGCGCTTGGCCTTGCCTGGCAGGCCGCGCTGGTGTTCGCGGTCGTCTGGCTGGCTGTCGCCTTCCTGCTCCGTTATTCCTCGGCAGCGTCGCTGACAACAGCCGTCGCGGTCCCCGTGTTTCTGTATTTCACCGGCCGCACCGACCTTGCGATCGCATTCGCCGTCATGTCGGCGATCATCTGGATAAAACACCACGCCAACATCTCGCGCCTTCTTGCCGGCACCGAGACCCGGATAGGCTCCAGGGGATGACCCAGCCAAGGCCGCTGCTTTCGGAGCGTCAGCGGCTCGCCTGGCTGAGACTGATCCGCACGCCGAATGTCGGGCCGGCGACGTTCCGCGACCTGATCAACCGATTCGGCTCCGCCGAGACGGCGATCGAAGAACTGCCGGCCCTCATGCGCAATGCCGGGTCCGCCGCCGCGCCGCGCATACCGCCCGTCGCCGCCGCCGAAGCCGAGATGGAAACCGCGCGGCGGCACGGGGCGCGGTTCATCGGCATCGGCGAACCCGACTATCCGGCGCAACTCAGGCGCATGGACTATCCGCCGCCGCTGATTGCCGTGAAAGGCAACGGCGCGATCTTTTCCCTACCGGCCGTCGCAATCGTGGGCGCGCGCAACGCTTCGCTCGCCGGGCTCAAGATGGCGCGAATGCTGGCCGCCGCGGTCGGCAAGGAGGGTTATGCCGTCATCTCCGGGCTGGCGCGCGGCATCGATACCGCGGCCCATGAAGGCAGCATCGCAACCGGCACGGTGGGCGTGCTGGCCGGCGGTCTCGACCGACCTTGACGGTCATTCAACAAAACATTATCACCCAAGTCAGACCACCTGATTTGGAGATACCGCCATGTTGCAACCCCGAGACCTCAAAGGCCGCACCGCCATTTCTTACGCGCGTTGGTCCTCGGGACAGCAAGCAAAGGGTGACAGCCTCCGCCGACAGACAGCAGAAGCCGCCAACTTCTGCGCAACCTACGGTCTCACGCTCGACAGGGCGATAACCGACGACGGCGTCTCGGCCTTCAAGGGCGCGAACCTAGAAGCCAGCCTTGGGCAATTCGTGTCCAACGTGCGGGAAGGTAAGATTGCCGCTGACGTGGTTCTCATTGTCGAGAACATAGACCGCATCACTCGCGTCAAACCTACGCGCGCCATTCGCTACTTCCTCGACCTTCTGGACACAGGCCTGACGCTGGTCACCCTGACGGATCAGCGAGTCCATACAAGCGAAGGCTATGACGACAATTTCGCCAACCTCATGATGTCCCTCATGGCGATGCAGGCCGCACACGAATACAGCGCCAAGCTGTCGTTCCGGGTTGGGGATGAGTGGAAGAACCGCGCCAAGCGTGCGCGGCAGGGCCGGGTCAAGATGTCCAAGGTTCCCTTCTGGATTGATCAACAAACACAGCAGCTTAACGAACGAGCTGACGTTGCCCGGATGATCTTCAGGATGTCCAAGGAGGGTGCTGGCCAATGGACCATCACCAACCATCTCAACGAAAGCGGCATTCCATCGCCACGTGGAGGCACCTGGGGCAAGTCCGTGGTTCAAGACGTCCTGAAGTCGAAGGCGTCCTATGGTTCCCTCGTGGTCAAGGGGGAAGAAGTCCCCGGCTACTATCCCGCATTGATCACCGAAACGGAGTGGCTGGCAATTCAGCAGCGCCAGGGCGAACGCCATCGGAACCCACAGGCCTCGGGCACCACGAACCTGTTCCCGCGTCTAATCCGCTGCGCTGTCTGCGGTTCCCCGATGAATGTCTCGACATCGCATGTGCGCGGTAGCCTCTGGCGCTACCTTGTCTGCGAAGGGAAGTCCTTCAAGCGGACGGACTGCAACGCCCCCAACTGGCGCTATGATGAGTTTGAGGCGGAGTTTGTCAGCCGCGTCGGCCTACTAGCCGTTCCTGTACCGGCGGACCCTGCGGCCCCCGAGGTCACCCGCGTGGCCGAATTGGATGCGGCGCTCAACGCTCTCGAAACCAAGCGCGCCAACGTGCTGGCGGGTATCGCAGAGGCGGATACGGCGGACATTCGCAAAGTGCTGCTTGACCAAGCTGCGGCCATATCCCGCGACATCGAAGGCCGAAAGGCCGAACTGGTCCGGTTGCGCGAGAGTGCCGCGCGCTTCCATGATGCCGCTGCGTCCGTGGTCGACATTGAGGCGGACCTTGCGGAGATACAGCGTTTGGCAAAGGAGGACCGCAAGGGCGCGCAGCGTCTCATCGGGGACCTTGTGGAACGCATCGACCTAGAGACCGATGGTGTGGGCAGGGTTACGCCGGAAACCTTGCGGCGCGCCTCTGTCACGCTGCGGAACGGGTCGCAAGTTGGTTTCGTTCTCGGTGGTTAGCAGTTTGGTACTCGTACAGACAGAAGACCCATCTGCGTCATTTTGGTTGCCATATAGACAGAAGTGAACGGTGATTACGGCTTCATATAGAAAACACCGAACGGCGGTGGAAATTAGGTACCCATATAGAGGATGCAAGGCCAAGGACCTGTCGCGCTCCCGCGCCTCAAATTGATTACCTGCCCATATTGAAAACGAGCAGACGACTTTCGAAACCTAATTACCCCCTCATAAAGAACATATCTAACGCCGGGCCGCGTGAGTTGCCCCTCCATATTGATTGAGGGAACGGCGCACCAGTTGTCGCGCGCATGGTGCCAGGTTATTGCCCATGCAGTAGGCACCGACGAATGGCGATTAGGGGCCCATATAGCACACAGGAACCCGGATGGCCCGCGAGCCTCGGCCAATTCGGGCCCCGTAATGATACGACCGAACGGGCATTTGCCAGCCGCACCTATTACCCCTGCATATTGAGATAGCGAACGCCTCTGGTCCAAACGCGGCTTGGTCCAGTTAGGTACTCATATTGAGATATCGAAAGCCCGCCGTTCCCCTCCGCGTCCGTCCGTACGTCCGCTCATGTCTTTTGACTTGGGCGTGCAGTTTGGCGCGCCTCACCCATGAAACCAAAGGACCACCCATGAAAACCGCACGCCCTCTGCGAAGACGTCCACGTCGCGAAAATCCCTACACGAAACGTCCTGACGAAACCGGCGCAGAATACATGCAGCGCCTCCACAAGATGCATGAAGATGACACCGCAGAAGCGGGGCGGATTGTGGCCGCTGAGAAAGAACGCATACTGGCTGAGACGCGAACCCGCGCACCCCGCACCCCATACGAGCGGCAAGTCGTGAGCATCGAGCGTACCCGCGCCAACCCCATGCCTATCCGTCTCAATTGTGCTACGCGGCGTCTCGCAAACCATGGCGCAATGGCACCGGAAGGCTGCTTACATAACACCCTATTCGACACACGCTATCGCCACGACTTGAGCGCCGAGACCGTGAAGGAGATCATGAGCAACTTGTGGGAATTCAGGTTGCTCGGCTGGTTTCCCGGCGACACGGCTTATCTGAACTACGCTCAGGTCACGGGCATCGTTGCCCGCAAAGCCGTGCGTCCGAACGACACCGCCGACCTCATCCCGGCGGGGTTCGCAGAACGTCAGTCCCCCGACGAACTCGCGGCACTCAGATACGGCAGGGAGGCCCGCAGCGAGTCACACAGGCGCGCCAGCGGCGTCTAGCCTCAACCCGCTTTCCTATACCGCAATCACCGCAACGCCATTCCACGCGACTCCCTGAGTCCGTGAGGGGCCTTCGCATGGTCATCGAAAGGATCACCGCCAATGAAATATCAACGATGGCTCGACGGCCATCGACAAACTGCTATCGCCAGAGGTGGCAGGGCCCTCCGTTACATTCCGAAAGGCTACGACGAGGGCTTCCTCGACAGCGCCCTGATGGCAACCCGAGACCGCAAGCCGGGAGAGATCGTCAATCCTCAAACCGGAGAACTCATGTCCCCATGCCTCACGGTCGGCAGGTTCGCCACGGAACTCGGCACCACCACGCGAGGCCTGTACGTCAAGCTGGAGGCCTTGGGCGTCGTCCACCGTGTCCTCAGTTGGAAGGATGTACCAACGATCACCGCTCCCGCGACGACCAAGCCGGAATACTTCCACCGCCACACGTTAACCCCGTGGGCACTGGCGGAGGGTCACGGCGTAGTCATCAAGGCGCGCGATGGCCAGCCAATGGAACTGCTCACGCCGAGGGGCCAAGCCTTCATCCGGGAAGGCCTGAGCGGACCACGGGTTTCCGATGCCACGCTACGAGACCGGATTGGACACCTCGCTGATACGGCACCGTGGCTCAGTCACCGGGACATCGCGAGGAAATTGGGATGCAACCAGACCACCGTGTCCCGTCATATGAAGCGGCTGGCCGCATGAGGTGACGCTGCGTCAGAAGTGATGCACGTCCGCGTAGTAAAGAGAACTCGGGTTAGCATCGGTCGGAAGCTGGAGATTGACTCACCCAGTGACGAACAGCCCGAGGCGAGCCAAGTACATAGGACGCGCTCGGGATATCGTCAGGCAGAGAGCCGCGCTACGCGCAGACTGACGCTTTCCACCGAGTTCAGCCTATCCATCCCGAGACATGCCTTTGGATGGAAGACAAAAATTCCATTCAATCGGAATAATCTATTCGGTCTCACCCCCGAAGGATGACTTTTATCGGGTTCCTGTTGACCCGTCAGAACGGGCAAAGCCCGTCTCTCTTCCTGACGACAGGCACAGGGTAACGATAGACCCTGCCCACTCGTGACTTCGGTCACCTGTGGCCAACCTCATCACCATCATCATCGAAAGGAATAAGACCATGTGTGACATGGGATTAGCCCTCGGCATTGCTGCCGGGGCCGCGCAAGCCGCTGGTCAGGCGTCAACTGCCGACAAGAACCGCGACCTGATCAAGAAACAGGCCAACCTCGAATACGCCACGCAAGAGCGTGAGTTTCTCGTGGAAGCCGACGCCTCGAACAAGGACGCCTATCAGGCCGCACTTGAGGGCGACCGCGCACAAGCCATCGTGAAAGCCAGTGGCGCTGGAATGCAGGGCCTCACGGCAGGCCTGAGGTCCGCCGAACAATCCCGACAGTCCGCCCTGTCCATCGCCAACGCTAAGGACCGTAGCGCCGCAGCGGGTGCAAACTACGCCCTGGCTGGCAAGAACACGCAGATCGGCGCGACGAACCGCATCGCCACCGAGGCGTCCCTCAGCCCACTGAACGCCTTCAGCAACATCGCGACCGCTGGCCTCGACGGCTACGGCAAATTCAGAAAATGACGAAAGGAACCCCATGCCCCTCCCGACCACGCGAGGGCACCCGCGTGACTGGCGGGTAGCCAGACAGTCTGACGTGTCTGTGCGTTCCCTCTGGGCACGCCAGATCACCAACGAACTCAAATCCTGCTCGTGCCCCGGCTGCACCCGGAACCGTGCCGGTATCTCGCCCTACTGCGCCACCCACAAGCAGGCCAAGAGCGACAGGGGCGACCCTCTGTCCCGCCTGCCATCCCGCAATGAACTCGCGATCTTCAAGCGGGCCATCGCGCTCTACCTCGGCACGGACCCCAAGATGGCCGCGAAGGTCACAACGGACCTTTCGGCCCTTGAACGGCGGATGACGTTGCCCCCGTCTTTCTGCCTCTCCCCCGGCGACATCCATGGCAAGCTGCCCGTGGTGGCCAAGACAACCGGCCTCCGCGCCAATTGGCAGCATCGCCACGGGCGGACCTATACCGAAGCCGTCATCCATGCGCTCGCCCTCATGGGGTGGATGTCGGTCTACTACGACACGGGCACCTCTGGAGGCCTCTGGCGAAACCGGAAAGCCTTCCTCGACACCCGTGCCGGGGCCGTCTTTGGCGACATATCGAAGCCGTCCGCCAAGATGGCCAAGGTGGTCTCGGGAGCCGTCAAGCGGCACCTCGGCTCACACCTCACGCGGCACGCGGCCACGGTCTACGGCAGGGACTTCTGGTCCTCTCCGGTGGCCACGGCATCCGGCCAATCAATGACCATCCTCGACTACGCGAAACTGGCGCTCCGCGCCGCCAACCTCCTTTGAAGGACACTATGCACGACCACGATGACTACGCTCCCCGGAGCCTCCTCCCGAACCCTGACCACCCCCAGGAATGGCTCAGACCAAGCACCCCCGGCTACAGTATCGGCAGTGCTGCTGGTCCCGTTCCGGAGGGCAAGGTTTTTGTCAGCGGCCTGAACACCTACGTTGACGCCGACGTTGCCGCCCAGCTTGGGCTTACGGCTGGCACGGCGGGGCCCGAGGGCAACCCGCACAATACCGACGCCCTGAACCCACTCGGCCTGCGCCCCGGTGCCGACCCGAACGAATGGGCCGAGGCTGACAGCGAGATGTCCGACGAGGAACTTGCGGACCTTCAGGAACAGATCGAAGCCCGCACGGAACGCGAGCCGTCCCTGTCGTCCACCTATGACGAGATCGCAGATTGCTTCTATGCCGAGCACTTGGCGGAAGGGCTGGAAGCCATGATCAAGAACGGCGATGCCGAGGACACCCTTGCTCGTGTGTCCGCCGCTACTGGCCTCGACGCTCAGACATCGGCAAGCCTCATCGAGACGACGATCATGGAAGCCGCGCCGGTGGCATCAGAGTACATCGGCGGAGACCGCTGGTCCTCTCTGGTCTACGCCGCGACGTCCACCCCGGACCCGTTTGCCCGCCGTGTGCTCACGAGTGTGATCACCGGGGAACTTCATCCGTCGAAACTGCCGAGGGCGTACGACATGTGGTGGAACTCGCTACCGGACACGGAGGCCTGAGACGATGTGCTTCAACAATTCCGACGCTGACATTCCCGCACCGGCCCCACCGCCCGAGGTTCTTAAGCAAGCCGCACCGGCCAAGAAGAAGACAGCCGAGACGCCAGCCAGTGCGCTGGCCATCGGGACCAAGAAGTACCGGACGGCATCCGGCATCGGCACCGCTGGCTTGGGGACCAACAGCGCCCCAACAGGCATCGGCGTTAGCTGACATGCTCGGGACCGCCATCAACGCCTACGTGCTGACCATCGCAATGGCCAGCCTCATCCAACTCATCACCTGAAAGGAACACCATCATCATGGCAAAGAAGACCGTGACCCGCGAGGAACTCCTCGCCCAACTCGAAGCCTTCGACAACTCGACAGAGGTCGCCTCGCTCAAAGCCGAGGTTGCACACCTGAAGCAGGAGAACGCCTCATTCGTCTCGCAGCGCACAGACCTTGAACGGCAACTGAAGCTCGCGCAGGACGCCATGCAGCTTGTTCGCGATGCCGTCCACAAGGTGGACATTCGCAACCGTCCGCTGAGTTTTGAGTTCACCGAAGCGGGGGAGCGAGCGTCCCGTATGTCGATGGCCGAGGTCCAGCGCGGCATCCAGCACGGCACCAACGACCCGGCCACAGGCCTGCCCTATACCGCCGAGACCAAGCCGCAGCGCGACCTGGGTGCCGGGACACCGAAGGTCACCCAGGAGGAACTGGAGCGGCTCTTTCCGCAACTGCGCGGCCCCGAGGTTGCTGGCGTGGAAGCGTAAAAAAGCGAAGGGGGACCAAGCCTAACCAGATTAGCTTTGGTCCCCCCGCGTCCATCTATGCCGCCACAGCCCCATCTGACACCGGCAATAAGGGCCTGCCGTCCAATGTGGCTCCAACCAGACGTATGTACTCATACTCGCTGTACACTTCGAACTCGGTGGCCCCCTCGGGCATATTGTTCAACCCGTGGTCACAGGCGTTCCAGTGAGAGGCTTGCGCGGTCACGAGTTCCCCTGCGGGCAGCCCGTGTTCGTTGGTGAAGGTGATCAGGTAATTTTCCATGGTGCCCTCTATGGCCGGTTAAGTTGACAGCCGCATTGGAGCACGAGCCGACGCGCAAGGTCAAGGAATAAATACCTACACTAGTGGAGACTCTCCATTAGTGGAGAGATCGACCCGCCAAGCTTCTCCTCACGGTAAAAAATTCACCGCCTGATGCCATGTCACCTCTCCAAATCGTATGAGGCCCATGAAAACACGCGGCCCTTCTGCTCACGAAGAAAAGCTCTATCGTCAGCTACCGCGTAGCCGATATCCCGCGCCGCCTGTCAGCGCGGCATAGTCGTCCTCGCTGTACACTTGGAAATCGTCTGTTCCCTCGGGTGCGTTGTTCCAACCGAAGGCGCAGGCGTCCCGTTGTCCGGGTTGGGAGCTCACGAGTTCCCCTATCTGTAAGCCGTGTCTGTTGGTGTTGGTGATCAGCTAATTTTCCATGCTGCACCCAATGGCCGGTGAAATTCACAGATGCATCGAAGCAGACGCCGACCCATGCACTTAAGGAATAAATGCCTAGTAGAGTGGAGCCTCTCCGGTAACGTAGATATATCACCTACACACGCCAGAATCGGGGCCTATCTGAGCCATCGCCCTAACCCGCATCGCTAAGGCTTTTCCTACAGCACCGTCAGCGGCGAACGGGGTAGACGACCTCGAAGGGCTGATCCTCTGGCCAAGTTCGTGACGAGGGCATACAGTTCAGGATCGAGTCGCATTAGATGGTGAAATCCGAGCGGCCAAGCGGCATTTTTGGTGGCGGGGTCTTCGTGGGCAATGGGACGGACATGACGGTTTCGGAAACGGGCATAGTCGAACCTGCGAAAAATGCGTTCGCTATGGACGCCGCTTTTCAGAAGCACTTCGCGCGCCTGCATCAGGTCTTTATGTACATAACCGACCGATGCAATCTAGAATGCGAACAATGCATCTACAAGCCCAGTATAACTCACTTTATCAACGAAGAAATATCGTTGAACGACGCTTTGGGCCTGTTGGCGAGTTTTCGTCAACTTGGCGCAGGTAAGGTTACGTTTTTGGGCGGGGAGCCAACCCTTTATGGCCATCGCCAGGGCGGAAAGCCTTTGCTCGATCTCATCGAAGGGACGCGGGCACTCGGTTATGAATACATTCGGCTCGACACCAACGGGCAGCGGGTGAAGCCATTGCTGAGTGCTCAATCGTTCGCCAAACTAGACGAACTTGCTTTCAGCCTCGATGGATTTTCGCCCGAAATTAACGATCCTCTGCGAGGACGCGGCACCTTCATACGGGCGGTCGATGGTATCCGAAGCGCACTCCAGAGCGGGTACGCCGTCAGTATCACATGCTGTGTTCAGAGGATATTTCTGGAGCGCGATGATGAAGGTACGCTATTGCTTGAAAAAATGATCCGCTTTGCGGAGGAATTAGGAGTCCATCAGATCAATTTTCATGACTTATTCAAGGTGGGGATTCCCATGGACACGTGGACAGGAAACTTTGCGCCTCGTCCCAAGGACTGGATCCCGGTGTATGCCGAGTTGGCTGAGAAAGTTGCGAGAGACGATTTTTCGATTTCAGTGCGGTTGCCTCAGTGCTTCGTTACAAAAGCGGAGTTCGCAAGAAATCCAGCCTACTATGGCTATTGCCCAGTGAAATTGGGCGAGCGGGTGATGGTCCATCCAAACGGCACAATACGGATTTGTTCGAACCTTATCTGCACAGCCTTCGGTGCAGCGCGGTACGGCGAGAGGCAAATAAGATGGGATCGCAGCGATGCCAATGAGATCGCAGGACATGAATTGAATAGGCTGACACCGTGCACAAACCGCAGCCGTCATAGGAAATACGGAGACCTCGTTCCCGTTTGCTTTTCGTTCAAGCCAGGACAGGATGAATATGTGTGGCAACACCGCCTAAATTGGGAAAGTAACCGTGCCGCCCCGATTGTGGAAGCCGTCTGATGGTTAGATTCAACAGTGGCGACAGCTTGCTGCTTGAGACCCTGGAACAAGCAGGGATTTCTGCTCCTCTCGCTCGACAGGCCAAGATACTAAATTCTTCATCGGCCAATTCTGAAGACAACGAACGCGTCCATAGAAATACGAACACCATTATATTTGAGTTGTTGAGAAACGATGAACTTGGCACTTGCATTCATGTCACCGGCGGCGCGCGCGCACTAACCGACCCGTTCCATCGCCGGATTTGTGAGGCGATGCTGGGTGAGAACAAACAGCCTTTTCAGGTACTATATCATGTGCCATCAGATCGCATGGGAAGCCCATGGGACCTTGTATCTTGGAACCTCGAACAATGGGAAGCTAAAGGTCTACATCGTTGGCAACAGAAACTGCTCACGATCGACATGATCGGTCGCCGAGGTGTGGACCTCAAGGGACAGGAAGCTCAAACTGGAATTCAATATTCTGTCTTCGGCGATCGATATGTTCAACTGCAGGCTAAACATAGCGACACAGCGCTGGCAAAGCCAATTTGGTTGCTAGAATCGGAAAATATCAACGGTATCTTGCGTGAGCAGGCGCAAATCGCTCTCGACGACGCTACCGAAATCGACGAAGGGCACTTCCACGACTTTGTTGGAACACTACATAGCAATTTGGCGCGCGCTTTTTTGGCCATGATTGGTCGCACCCCCGGCATCGATAAGGACGGGCTTCTGGCTGATCGGCGGTTTTACACCACCACCTTGAATCCGGAAATCACGCTCGACGCACTATGCAGGATGGCATTTGTCTTGCCGTCTGAGCACTCAGGACTTACGCTAACCGATTCTGGGAGATCGTTCTTTCAAGACACAGAGATATGAATTGTTCGACTATTGGCTCAAAGTGGCGGAAGACCATCTCGATTTTTGCTGCGTCACGGAACCGTTGCCCTTACAAGGGTTGAGCGTTCGCGTGAGGCACTCTCGTTCCAAGGAATTATATTGCGACGCTGGTATGGCGCTAGGTAATGTTCTCGCGCGGCTGGGGGCCGACATAAAGTCAATTGAGGACATCCATCGGGCACTCACAAGCAATATCGCCCGATCGTCGGTCGAGTCGATCGATGCCTTCGTAATGATCGCGGGAAGCACAGGTGTGTCTGCAGAGGCACTAGAGTTGTCACATGAGGAGGCTTCAAACGGCAGGCCTTTCAGAAAGAAACTTCATGTCGCTCTGCCAGTGTCGTTTGCCGAGGGTTTCATTCGCAAACGGCTTGAGCACCACGGTGTTTCGATTGATCTTTTCAGACCAGAAGAGGTAGCGGACGGGAAACTTTGTGTGCGAACCGTTGATACCCTTGTCAACCGCAGGCGACACGAGATCAGTATGGCTAGGCGAAAGGCCGAAGAATTTGCACCAACGATTGGTATCGTCGTGGCGCTGCAGGTGGAATATGAGGCCATCGTGCATTTACTAAATGACCGACGCGGACAGCGTGAGAGAGATAGCGCGGGAACGCTCCGAGAATACGAACACGGGACGTTGCCCTCCCACGACGGTCGCAAGCATCACATTGTTGTGACGCAAGTTGGAAAAGGGAATAACCGCGCCTCCGTGTTAACTGAACGGATGCTCTCAGACTTCAAGCTAGATGAAGTTATTATGGTCGGTGTGGCTGCGGGGATTCCGCAACTACAGAAGGGGCAGGCTGACGTCCGATTGGGTGACGTTGTTATATCTAACGAAATGGGCGTGATCCAAACCGACTTCAATAAGAAAACCTCAGATGGCGTGGAGTACATTTACCAACCGCGCCCCCCTTCGCAAGCTTGGTTGACGCGATCTACTGGGCTACTCGCCAAACCTGAAGAAATTGCGAAATTTTGTACGCGACTCTCACAGGTTACCACGGCGCGCGCGCTAAGACGAGGCAAACGCGACAGGCTGATAGATGATCCCAAACCTGAGAGGGGAAAGCCGCTACGGCGACCGGCCAATCCGCAACGAATCAAGAATACTCCCATAGTCCATGCCGGTCCGATCGGCAGTGCCAATACTGTGTTGAAAAACGCGGCTGATCGAGAGAGATTGCGAAGTGACTTTAAACTATTAGCGGTTGAGATGGAAGCATCTGGCGTCGCGGAAGCGGCAATGCAGAATGGAACAGGGTTCTTTGTTGTGCGTGGCATATGCGACTACGCGAATGATGCGAAGGAAAAGTCATGGCAGCCCTATGCGGCGACCGCTGCGGCAGTGTTCGCGGTAACTTTGATTGAGAGTATGCCCACGCCCCGTGGGCGACACTCTAGAGACCCCTCCTGAGCACGAAAAGGCTCGAATGAAGATCGTCACGTGGAACGTAAACGGGCTAAGGTCTGTGGTCCGTCGTGATTTCGAACATTGGCTCCGCCAACTGGATGCGGATGTGATTTGCTTACAGGAGGTCAAGATAGAGGAAGACCTCTTAACAACAAATTGGTTTGGTGGGTATAAGTCCTTTTGGAATACCTCCGAGCGCCCCGGCTACAGCGGTGTTGCGACCTTAGTACGTGAAAGTCTGGCTCCGAGCATCTTCTACAAAGGTATAGGCCATCCAGATTCCGATGTGGAAGGGAGAGTTCTTTCGCTTGAGGTGTTAGGTATACAGATAGTCAACGTATACGCCCCGCATAGTCACCGTACACTAATACGCCTTGACGCTAAGCTTGCGTTCCTCGCAGCTTTGTCTTCGTTTTTGGCGCGGAACGCTACTAAAGGCCCATCTATCGTGCTTGGTGACCTAAACATCGCGCACACCGAAATTGACTTGGCGAATCCTAAGGCAAATGCCAGAAATGCGGGGTTCTTGCCTGAGGAACGCGAGTGGCTTTCCGGAATGCTAGCATCGGGTTTTGTAGATGCATTCCGAAAGTTCGAACCGGGCTCGGGACACTACACCTGGTGGAGCCTACGCTCGGGCGTGCGGGATCGAAATGTCGGGTGGCGGCTAGACTATATCTTGGTAACTGAATCACTTGAGAGCAGGCTTTTAAATTGTCGTCACATGGCCGAGCGGACTGGATCGGATCACTGCCCAGTCTCGGTAGAACTTTCCTGACGGGCCGCTAGCCTTTTCGTTTGCTACTGCGGCGGAGGCAGCCGTCAATCGGGACGCTGCAGGCTAGTTGCGATTCCAGTGATGACACTCGAGTACTGAGGTGGGGGAGCATGTCACTCGATCTATGGGACGTCGGAACATACGATGCTGATATTGAGGACTGGTTGCATCGACACAAATCACTGATACTCGGCTACTTCGATTTCGAAAAAAAGCGCGACGAGGAAATGGAAAAGGAGGCACGGTGGAGTGCTTCCCCACCCAACCCTTATTCCGCAGACTATCTTCGTGCCAGAGAGGACTTGGCTGGCATCTTGGCGAGCAAAGAAATTCGTGTGTTTCATTATAGCAGGATGACGGATCGCGAGGTAAAATCGCTTGTCTCAAACGGTATTGTTCCCACTTCTTCGAGCTTCTTGAAAGAGAGAATTGACCACATCGTCGAGGAAGGGCTTTTGTCGAAGGAACAGGGTGGGAGAATATTTGCGGAGAGTCCACTTCATTTTGCCGATAGTGGTATTCGCAAAGGGTTCTGGACAACCACTGTACCCTTTCAACCCAGCGATGGTGCGGTTAATCTTCTAGTCGGGTTTTGGGGGGGCGAATCGGCGTACTGGCGTTTTACGGGCGCTCGCGATGAAGGTATGTTAGATGTGTTGCGGGGGATTGGTCGAGGCCGCATCCTGGAAATCTTGGTGCCGCTCCTAAACGCAAATAGCGGGCGGGCTGCTTTTTCTGTCGGTGAGGTTGTGATAAAGCAATACGCCCAATCCCTTGGTTGTGAACTGTGGCCGGAAGGTCGTGATATCTGCGTCGATCATACAATTCCGGGATCGAAAGTGCTACGTGTCCACTCCGAGGGCGAAAAGACTTATAGCCAGTTCGGCAAAACGTACCCCGAAAGCTATTCTCCGCCGAATGCATAATTCCCAATTTTGCCGACCAGGCACGGCGTTTGCGTTCGGGGGCCTGTAACGTCGCCCGGCAGACGGGGATTTCTCTCAACAGGCTTCGCCGCTCCCAAGTCGTGTTCCGTGGTGGTTGCTGTCCTCCTGTTTCACTTCTGCCAGCATTGGGCGGACTTCCTGCCCGCTACCGCGACGAGCGGACGGAGGAATTTGGGCCTCGTTTGGGTTGAGCAAACCGTGGACACTTTTTGAGGACAACTAGGGCCACTGTCGGTCTTGGCCAGTATGAACTCCGCCCCAGTTGAGCTCTTTTTGGGTCCCTCCGACGCTAGCGGGTCGCGACCCTTTTTGGGAAAATCTGTTTCAGGATTTACGCATATGCAGATTAGCCTATTTCCCCCGTAGGGTACCTCATGCCTCCGCTTTCGCCTTACTATATCGCGAAAACTTGACGGACATCCGGTACAGAAAATCGTACATGCCGGTACAGTGCCCAAGCCCGAAGCCCTTGTAACACAAGGCCTCCTTAGCGCCCCCGATCCCGGTCAGGAGGCCCAATCTGAGCCGCCTTGAAGCTATGCGTTTTTTGCATTTCGTAGATTGACCACTAAGGTCGTCCCTACCCGCCCGAAAACATCGGCCTGTGCGAGCGCATCGCCGAGAGCGGCGCCGTCGTCACCGAGATGCCGTTCGGCTGGGAACCACGCGCGCAGGATTTTCCACGCCGCAACCGCGTCGTGGCCGGGCTAGGCCTTGGGCTTGTGGTGGTCGAAGCTGCTCGGCGTTCGGGCTCGCTGATCAGCGCGCGGCTGGCCAATGAGATGGGGCGAATCGTCTTCTCCGTCCCCGGTTCACCGCTCGATCCGCGCGCCGAGGGCGCCAACAAGCTGCTGAAGGAAGGCGCCGTGCTGGTGACGTCAGCGGAAGACATATTGGACGCGCTGGCGCCGCTGACATTGACCGAATCGCCGCCGGAGATCGACCTCGACGAGTCGCCCGACTTTTCGGACGCGCCCGTGCCCGCGCAGACGGACCGCGCCAAGATCTTGGAGGCGCTCGGCCCTGTGCCGAGCAGCGTCGACGAATTGATCTGGCACACCGGTCTGCACCCGGCCCAGGTATTCATGATCCTGCTTGAACTGGACCTCGCGGGGCGGCTGGAGCGCCACTCAGGCGGCGCTGTCTCGCTTGTCTTCCCCGACCCGTAGCCGTCGTTCGTTGGTGGCGATGTCGCTGACTTCGAGATAGGCCATTTCTATGAGATAGGCGAGCATGTCGCATCGCTCCGCCTCGGCCATGCCCCGCAACTGGCGGAGCATGGACTGGATATAGTCGAGTTGTTCCGTTCGGCGTTTTCCGTGTGATTGACTCATGTTTCCCCCAACCCCGATTGGGCGCGGAGCCTGCTATAGGCCCGGTCCGGCAAATGCATTACCTCATTATACAATCATAAGTCGTATCCAATTTTACCATATAAATCTGAAATTGCAAGGAATGTTTACCTATGCCCTGGGTTGTATCGGGTGGCGTGGAAGAGCATTTCGGTCGCGACCCTTGACCAACGGGCTTCGGACAGCCATGTGACGAACCCGAAACGGATTGCGGACGGCTGGGAGCCGCGTCGACTGGGGGCAATCCACCTAGCGGAAAAACGGGAATCCATGGACGTCGTCGTCGTCGAATCGCCTGCCAAGGCCAAGACAATCAACAAGTATCTCGGCCGCAACTATAAGGTTCTGGCCTCCTACGGCCATGTCCGCGACTTGCCGGCCAAGGATGGATCGGTGCGGCCCGATGAGGACTTCGCCATGTCGTGGGAGGTGGACGGCCCTTCTTCCAAACGGCTCGGCGACATTGCTAAGGCGGTGAAGGAAGCCGATGGCCTGATCCTCGCCACCGACCCGGATCGCGAGGGCGAGGCCATCTCCTGGCACGTCCTGGAGGTGCTGCAACAGAAACGTGCACTGAAGGGCAAGCCGGTCAGCCGCGTCGTCTTCAATGCCATCACCAAGCAGTCGGTGCTGGATGCGATGGCCAATCCCCGCCAGATCGACGTGCCGCTGGTCGATGCTTATCTGGCGCGCCGGGCGTTGGACTATCTGGTCGGTTTCACGCTGTCGCCGGTGCTGTGGCGCAAGCTGCCGGGAGCCCGCTCAGCCGGCCGCGTCCAGTCGGTGGCTCTCAGGCTGGTCTGCGACCGCGAGGCCGAGATCGAGCGTTTCGTCCGCCAGGAATACTGGCAGATCGCGGCAACGCTGGCGACGCCGCGCGCCGATCTGTTCGAGGCGCGGCTGACCGGCTTCGACGGCAAGCGGCTGCAAAAGCTCGACATCAACAACGCGGAACAGGCCAACGGCATCAAGGCGATGCTGGAGGGGGGAACCTTCCGGGCGCTTTCGGTCGACGCAAAGCCGACGAAACGCAATCCCGGCCCGCCGTTCACAACGTCGACCTTGCAGCAGGCGGCGTCGTCGCGCCTCGGCTTTTCCGCCGTGCGCACCATGCAGATCGCCCAGCGCCTCTACGAAGGCCTGGACATGGGCGGCGAGACGGCCGGCCTGATCACCTATATGCGTACGGACGGCGTGCAGATGGCGCCCGAGGCGATCTCCGCGGCCCGCGGCGCGATCGCGAAAGAGTTCGGCGAAAAATACCTGCCGGAAAAACCGCGCTACTATTCGGCCAAGGCCAAGAACGCGCAGGAAGCGCACGAGGCTATCCGCCCGACCGATTTTTCCCGCACGCCGGCGGAGATGCGCAGATATCTCGATGCGGACCAGGCGCGGCTCTACGAGATGATCTGGAAGCGCGCCATCGCCAGCCAGATGCAGCCGGCCGAGATCGAGCGCACCACCGTCGAGATCGAGGCGGTCAATGGCGCGCGCACGGCCGCGTTGCGCGCCGTCGGCTCGGTGATCCGCTTCGACGGTTTCATCGCCGCCTATACCGACCAGAAGGAAGAAGACGCGACTGACGATGATGAAGGCGGCCGCCTGCCGGAAATCCGGGCCGGCGAAGCGCTCGACCGCAAGTCTATCCAGGCGACGCAGCATTCGACCGAACCGCCGCCGCGCTATTCGGAAGCCACGCTGATCAAGAAGATGGAGGAACTCGGCATCGGCCGTCCCTCCACCTATACGGCGATCCTGAAGACGCTCGAAGACCGCGAATACGTCATCATCGACAAGCGTAAGCTGATCCCGCATTCGCGTGGACGCCTGCTGTCGGCCTTCCTCGAAAGCTTCTTCGCCAAATATGTGGAGTACGACTTCACCGCCGGGCTGGAGGAAAAGCTCGACGAGATTTCCGACGGCAAGCTGGTCTGGAAGGATGTTCTGCGCGATTTCTGGAGAGATTTTTCGGCGGCCATCGCCGAGACCAAGGATTTGCGCGTCGGCGACGTGCTGGAGACGCTGAACGAGGAACTGGCGCCGCTGATCTTCCCCGCGCGGGAAGACGGTTCCAACCCGCGCGTCTGTCCGAAATGCGGCGTCGGCACGCTGTCGCTCAGGCTCGGCAAATACGGTGCCTTCGTCGGCTGCTCGAACTATCCGGAATGCGGCTATACCCGTCAGCTCGGCGACGCCGCCAATGGCGAGGGAGAGAACGGCCAGGCCGAGGACAATGGCACCAAGGTGCTGGGCAAGGATCCCTACACCAACGAGGAGATCACGCTGCGCAGCGGCCGCTTCGGCCCCTACATCCAGCGCGGCGACGGCAAGGACGCAAAACGCTCCAGCCTGCCGAAAGGCTGGACGGTGGATTCCATCGACCACGAGAAGGCGCTGGCCTTGCTGTCACTGCCGCGCGATGTCGGAAAACATCCCGAGAGCGGCAAGATGATCTCCGCCGGGCTCGGCCGCTACGGGCCGTTCGTGCTGCATGACGGCACCTACGCCAACCTGGACAGCATCGAGGACGTATTCTCGATCGGTCTGAACCGGGCGGTCACGGTGATTGCTGACAAGCAGTCCAAGGGCAAAGGCGCGCGCGGTGGCACGCCGGCGGCACTCAAGGATCTCGGCGAACATCCGGATGGCGGCGGCAAGGTCACGGTGCGCGACGGCAAATACGGCCCCTACGTCAACTTCGCCAAGGTCAATGCGACACTGCCCAAGGGCAAGGACCCGGCATCGGTCACCATGGAGGAAGCGCTGGTGCTGATCGCCGAGCGCGAAGCCAAGACCGGAGGCGGCAAGAAGCCGGCCAGCGCAAGACGGCCGGCGGCCAAGGCGACTGCGAAGAAATCCGACGCAAAAACGTCGGCGGCGAAGAAACCTGCCGCGAAAAAGGCTGCGGCGCAGAAAAAGGAATAGTCCCGGTTGGCGAAAAAACCGTCTCCGCCGAGAGGGGAAAGCGGCAAAAGCCCAGCCTACGGGCCGGGCGCGCATCCGAGGACGGCGGGCGATTTTCGGCCCAGCCGCGAAGAGCTTCTCACCTATATCGATGAGAACCCGGACAAGAGCGGCAAGCGCGATCTCGCCCGCGCCTTCTCGCTGAAAGGGGCGGACCGCGTCTGGCTCAAGGACACGCTGGCCGATCTCCACGACGAAGGCCTGATCGAGAAGGACAAGAAGCGGCTGAAGCGTCCGGGCTCCCTGCCCCACGTAACGGTGCTCGACATCTTTTCCCGAGACAGCGACGGCAACCTTTTGGCGCGTCCCGCCGAGCGCGACGCCTCTGATACCCCCGTGGTGGTCGCCATCAAGACGGCCAAGGCGAGCCGCGGCTCGGCGCCCGGCATCGGCGACCGCGTGCTGGCGAAAACCTTCCGCAACGAAGGCCCGGGACCTGCCTATACCGCGCGGGTGATGAAGGTGTTCGAGAAGCGGGCCGAGACCGAGCTCGGCGTGTTCCGCACCTTGTCCGGCGGCGGGCTTCGCATCGTTCCGGTCGAGCGCGGTCGGCCCGAATTCGAGGTGGCGGAGGAGTTCCGCAACGGCGCCCGCGACGGCGACCTGGTCGAGATCGAGACGGGGCGGTCGACGCGCTACGGCCTGCCGCAGGCGAAGGTCGTCACGGTGCTGGGCTCGCTGACCAGCGAGAAGGCGGTCTCGATGATCGCCATCCACGCCCATGGCATCCCGCACATTTTTCCGCGCGAGGTGGTCGCGGAGGCGGAAGCCGCCCAGCCCGCCACCATGGATGGCCGCGAGGACTGGCGCGAACTGCCGCTGCTGACCATCGATCCGGCCGACGCCAAGGACCATGACGACGCCGTCCACGCCACGCCCGACACCGATCCGGCCAACCCCGGCGGCGTCATCGCCACCGTCGCCATCGCGGATGTCGCGTCCTACGTGCGGCCGGGGACCGCGCTCGACCGCGAGGCGCTGAACCGTGGCAACTCCGTCTATTTTCCGGACCGCGTCGTGCCGATGCTGCCCGAACGGATTTCCAATGACCTCTGCTCGCTAAAGGAGGGCGTCGATCGCCCGGCGCTCGCCTTGCGCATGACATTCGCCGCCGACGGCCGCAAGCTGCGCCACAGCTTCCACCGCGTCATGATGCGCTCGGTCGCCAAACTTGCCTACGCCCAGGCGCAGGCGGCGATCGACGGCGTGACCGACGAGAAGACCGCGCCGCTGCTCGATCCGGTGCTGAAGCCGCTATGGGACGGCTACGCCGTTCTGAAGCGGGGCCGCGACAAGCGCGGGCCGCTCGACCTCGACCTGCCGGAGCGCAAAATCCTGCTGAAGCCGGACGGAACGGTCGATCGCGTCATCGTGCCGGAGCGCCTCGACGCCCATAAACTGATCGAGGAGTTCATGATCCAGGCCAATGTCTCGGCGGCCGAGACCCTGGAGGCCAAGCGGCAGAAACTCGTCTACCGCGTCCACGACTCGCCCTCGCTGGTGAAGCAGGAATCGCTGCGCGAGTTCCTGCATTCCATCGGCATCTCGCTGGCGCGCGGCGCCGAACTGCGCACCCAGCAGTTCAACTCCATCCTCGACCGGGTCCGCGACGGCGAACATGAAGGGCTGGTCAACGAGGTGGTGCTGCGCACCCAGAGCCAGGCCGTCTATTCGCCCGACAATCTCGGCCATTTCGGCCTGAACCTGCGCCGCTACGCGCATTTCACCTCGCCGATCCGCCGCTATGCCGACCTCATCGTGCACCGGGCGCTGATCTCAGCACTTTCGCTCGGCAAGGACGGGCTGACGGCGACGGAGGAAGCGCGGCTGGAGGATATGTCCGAACTGATCTCGACCACCGAGCGGCGCGCCATGGCCGCCGAACGCCAGACCGTCGACCGGCTGATCGCCGCGCATCTGGCCGAACAGATCAATGGCGAATTCGACGGCCGCGTCTCCGGCGTCACCAAGGCGGGACTATTTGTCCAATTGCCGCAGTACGGAACCGATGGCTTTGTGCCCGTCGCAACACTCGACGGCGATTACTATATCTTCGACGAGACGGCGCGGGCCCTGGTGGGCGAACGGACGGGCAAGGGATATCAGCTTGCCGACGCCGTGCTGGTGAAACTCGTCGAGGTCGCGCCGCTGGCCGGCGCGCTCCGCTTCGAGATGCTGAGCGAGCCGAAGCCCCTGCCGGGCGCCAAACGGTCGTTTCATAAAGCGAAGGCCCGGCAGAAGCGCGGGCGCGCCACCATGTCGCGGGGCCCTCGCGGCAGGAGATGACGATGGAAGAACAGGTTTTCGGCGGGATCAATCATACCGGCAGGGTGGCTCGCCCGCTGTGGACGGCGATGAAGCGCGGTTTTCTCGGACGCTGCCCGCATTGCGGCGAGGGCAAACTGTTCCGTTCGTTCCTGAAGACCGTGGACCGCTGCGAGCATTGCCATGAGGAAATGTTTCACCACCGCGCCGACGACCTGCCCGCCTATCTGGTGGTGGTCATCGTCGGCCATGTGGTCGTCGGCGCCTTCATGGGCGTCGAGGCGACGAGCACGCTCTCGACCTGGCAGCATCTGGCCATCTGGGTGCCGCTCACCATCATCATGGCGCTGGCGCTGCTGCGGCCGGTCAAGGGCGCTGTCGTCGGACTGCAATGGGCGCTCTATATGCACGGCTTCGGTGGCGAGCACGATCTGATCGAACAGCACCCGGAGGCGTGATTTCCAGCGCCGGATCCGAAGCTGAAACCTCCTCTGGTCTAAGTTTTCCGATCAAAAGAGTGGTTCCATCGCCGTCTTCGCTCCGCTAAGGGAAGCCTTATGGACGGAATGAGCCGAACCGACCTCGACAAGGCCGAAGCCAAGGATTTCGCGCTCGGCAAGGGACCGTTGCGCCCGCGTGACGCGGCGACCCTGATCCTGCTCGAGCGCCAGCATGGCGCGGTGAAGGTGCTGATGGGCCGCCGCCACGCACGCCACGCCTTCATGCCCGGAAAATTCGTCTTCCCCGGCGGCCGCACGGACCCCGGCGACAGTTTTGTGCCGGTCGCCGAAGACCTGCACCCCGATGAGCAACAAAACCTCCTACGGCGTGCCGGCCGGACAAGTCCGGTTCGCGCCCGTGCCATAGCCCTTTCGGCCGTCCGCGAAACCTATGAGGAGGCCGGGCTGCTGATCGGCCACAAGGCGCCCTTCAAGACGCCGAAGCCCGGCTGGCAGGGGTTCGCCGAAAACGGCATCGCGCCCTCGCTGGAGGGGCTCCGTTATCTCGTCCGCGCCATCACCCCGCCGGGACGGGTGCGCCGTTTCGATACACGTTTTCTCGCTGCCTGGCGTGACGCGGTCGCCGTGGAACTGCCCGGCGGCGGGCCGACGGAGGAGTTGGAGGAACTCGTCTGGCTGCCGCTGGACGAGGCCAAGCAGGCCGATATCCCGACGATCACGCGAACCGTTCTCGGCGAACTCGAGCAACGGCTGGCCTTCGATCCGCTGTTGCGGCCCGGTGGAGCGGTCCCGTTCTATCGCATGGTCCGCAACCGCTTCATCCGCGAAATCCTCTAGCAGATACCAGTTCCGACATGAACCGCAGTGCTCATCCCGGGGACGAACACGTGCACATGCAGTGGCTGCCGATTTCGGCGGCCATCGCATCGATCAGCGTGGTCGGCATCGCCATTGGCCTCGGCATGCCGCTGCTCAGCGTCATCCTTGAGACTCGCGGCTATTCGGCAAGCATGATCGGGCTGAACACCGCCATCGCCGGTGTTGCCTCGATCGTCGGCGCGCCAATGGCCACGCCGCTGGCGATGCGATTCGGCGTGGTCTGGACCATGGCCGCCATGATTCTGTTCGGCGCGCTGGCCTTCATGGGCTTCTACTTCGCCACCGCCTTCTGGATGTGGTTCCCGCTGCGCGTGGTGCTGCACATCGCGCTCACCGTACTCTTCATCCTTTCCGAATTCTGGATCTCCTCCTCGGCGCCACCGCATCGGCGCGGTTTCGTGCTCGGCATCTACGCCACCGTGCTGTCGCTCGGCTTCGCGCTCGGCCCGTGGCTGTTCTCACGCATCGGCAGCGGCGGTTTCGCACCGTTCGGCACCGTGTTCGTGCTGGTGATGATCGCGCTGGTGCCGGTTATCGCTGCCTGGCGCCAGAGCCCGGACATCCACCCAAGCGGCGACGAGAGCGGCCATTTCCTGCGCTATATCTGGCTGGTGCCGACGGCCACCGCCGCGGTCTTGGTGTTCGGCGCCGTCGAAACCGGCGGGTTCGCCCTTTTCCCGGTCTACGGCGCGCGAAGCGGCTATTCGGAGGGCGAAGCCGCTCTGCTCCTCACCATGATCGGCCTCGGCAACGTGCTGATGCAGATTCCGATCGGCATGCTGAGCGACCGTATGCCCGACCGCCGCTACCTGCTTCTGGGCTGTGCGATCGTGGGCCTGGCCGGCATGATCTTCCTGCCCACCGTGGTCGGCAACTGGTACATCATGGCCGCTGTGCTGTTCGTCTGGGGCGGCATGGTTGCCGCGCTTTATACGGTCGGTCTCGCCCATCTCGGCTCGCGGCTCTCCGGCCATGAACTGGCCAATGCCAACGCCGCCTTCGTGCTGTGTTACGGGCTGGGCATGGTGCTGGGGCCGCAGGCGATCGGCATCGGCATGGACCTGTTCGGCAACGAGGGTTTCGCCGGCGCGCTGGCGCTTTTCTTCCTGTTCTATATCGTGCTTGCCATAACCCGCATCGCCGCGTCGCGCCGCCGCTCTTGACTTTCCGGCACCGATCTTTATGTGTCGCGGCAGTTTTCCGCGCCGGGGTTCCGCCCCTTAGAGGCGGTTCGAACCCCAGTCTGTTGAACGGAACCTTTCCATGGCAAAAGCCGCGAACATCAAGATCAAGCTGCTCTCCACCGCCGACACCGGCTTTTTCTACGTGACGAGCAAGAACAGCCGCACCAAGACCGACAAGTTCACCTTCCGCAAGTACGATCCGATCGCGAAGAAGCACGTCGAGTTCAAGGAAACGAAGATCAAGTAATCTTCGTCCTCCAATATGCCGTCGAAGCCGCCTCCGGGCGGCTTTTTCGTTTCTGTGGCGGCCGATCTCTCCGCCGGCCCCTCCTGTGGCAGCGCACAAGCGTTTGCGGCCCGTCGGTCTGGCCCAGAACAAGGTCAGCGCTTCTCCTTGTACGGTCGACAGCATCCGACGATGATGGCCGAAGCGAGAGGAGAAGGCGATGAAACCCATAGCCTACGCCATCCCGATGCTTCTTCTGGCATCAGCCGCCGGCGCGGACCCGTCCTACACCGTCACCAACATGACCTGCAAAGCAGTCCAGGCGGCAGTGAAATCCAGCGGCTCGGCGATTCTGCGGTACCGGTCAAAGACAAGCGGCGCGCCCCTTTACAGCCGCTATGTGGCGGATTCGAACTACTGCGATTCCCGCACCACCATCGCGTTTGGCAGCGTGCCGACCAAGGACAACAAGTCTTGCCCGGTCAAGAAGTGCATATCGGCTTACTGACAACAGCGCCGATATTTCACAACCTGTTCGCGGCGCATCATTGGCAACTATGCGCAAATCTTATCGCAAGGAAGGAAGCGATGGGGGCCGGCCGGCTATCTGGCAGCGGTACGAGGAGGCCACTGTGTGCCAGCGCCGGCCGGCCGACCCCACGGACCCAGGAGATGCGGCGGACCTGAGCATCATGGGGTAACTCTGACAGCGCCAGACTAGGCCTTTCAATATGGCGCTTTCTTGTTCCTGAACGTGATCGTCGCGCAAGAAGACTTAAAAATCAATCATTTCTTAACCAAACCGCGCAAAGCGCTGCTATTAAGGTAAACACGAAACCTTAGCCAGCAGGCGGGAAACGGTCAAAAAGCCGCAAAAATGGACGTGGACCGTCCAGAGAATATGCGCCATTTCAACATGATACGGCGGCGATCTAGAGCGAAATGCGATGACCATAAATCGTTCGGTCTCGCTCTATAATTGCATCGATTGCTCGCAAAAAGTTGATGCAAATATTTGCAACTTTTAGGCGGCCTTCGCCACGACCCTGTTGCGGCCGCCGCTCTTGGCTTCATAGACGGCAAGGTCGGCCCGCTTCATCAAATCCTCGACCGTATCCCTCCTTCGCTGCACCGAGGAAACGCCGACACTGATGGTCAAACCGACCGTCACGGCATCCTTGCCGACCGTGAACGGGTTGCGTTCTATTTCTGCGCGGATGCGTTCAGCCACCTTCTCGGCGATCGAGGCTTCCGTGTCGGGCATCACGACGACGAACTCCTCGCCGCCATAGCGGCAAGCAAGGTCGATGCCGCGTACGTTCTTGCGCAGCCGCCCGGCGAACTCGCGCAGCACGTCGTCGCCGCCATCGTGACCATGCGTATCGTTGATCGACTTGAAGCGGTCGAGGTCGAGGACGAGCACCGAAAGCGGGCGGCGCCGGGAAACCGCGCGGTCGAACAACGTCCTCAAATGGCTGTCGAGATAGCGCCGGTTGTGCAGGCCCGTAAGCCCGTCGGTCACCGCCATCTCGATGGTCTGGGTCACGCTTGCGCGCAGATGATCGTTGTAGCGCTTGCGTTTGACCTGGGTACGCAGCCGCGCCGTCAGTTCCTGCTCGTCGATCGGCCGCACCAGATAGTCGTTCACGCCGAGTTCCAGGCCACGGATGATCCGGTTCTCGTCGCCGACATCGGCGAGCAGGATGATCGGCAGGAAGCGGGTGCGGTCGACCGAGCGGAGCTGCGAGCAGAGCCGCAAGGGGTCGTAGTTGGCGAACGCCGTGGAAATCAGAACGCATTCATAGGGCTCTTCCGCCGCCTGGAAGAAGCCTGCCTGTGGATCGCTGACGACGTCGAGCTCGGCCTTGCCCGCCAGGAATTTGCGGATGGCATCGCAGGAGGAAGGCCGCTCGTCGATGAGCAGCACCTTCGGCGTCAGATCGTCCGCCGGCAGCCGCCGCGACAGCAATTCCTCGATCCCGATATTGCGTGTCGTCGCCGCGCGCAGGCGCAACTCGTCGGTCAGCATCTTCAGCCGCACGAGGCTTTTCACGCGCGTCATCAGTTGCAGGTCGTTGACCGGCTTTGTCAGAAAATCGTCGGCGCCCGACTCCAATCCGTTGACGCGGTCCGTGGTTTGCCCCAGCGCGGTGATCATGACGACCGGGATATGCGCCGTCGTCGGGTCGGCCTTCAGCCTGCGGCAGACCTCGAACCCATCCATACCGGGCATCATCACATCCAGCAGGACGACGTCGACCTTGCCGTTCTCGCAGGTTTCGATTGCGTCCTCGCCATTCGACGCCGTCAGCACCTCGAAATATTCGGCGAGCAGCCGCACTTCGAGAAGCTTCACGTTCGCCGGGATGTCGTCGACGACGAGGATGCGCGCGGTCATCGGCTGCAAGCACTCCGGTATGCGTCGGCCACGCCGATCATGCGTCGCCCAGGTAGGATTTGATCGTCTCGATGAAGCGCGGCACGGAGATCGGTTTTGAAATATAGGCCTCGCATCCACCCTGCCGGATGCGTTCCTCGTCCCCCTTCATGGCGAAGGCGGTCACTGCAATCACCGGGATCGTGTGTAGATCATCGTCCTGCTTCAGCCACTTGGTCACCTCGAGACCGGAAACCTCGGGCAACTGGATGTCCATCAGGATAAGGTCGGGGCGATGCAGGCGCGCCAGGTCGAGCGCCTCGAGGCCATTCCTCGTGCGCACGGTTTCGTAGCCGCTCGCCTCGATCAGGTCGCGGAAGAGCTTCATGTTGAGCTCGTTGTCCTCGACGATCATTACCTTTTTGGCCATTCGCCTATTCCCCGACGGGGACCGCACCTGCCGGGGCAGCCCGTTCCATCCGCAATCCCTGCGTCGAACCCCGCCGCACCCTAGCCGAAGAACATTGACGAAACGGAAACCGTTCCTAGCTGATTTCCGGCGATTTGCGGGACCGGTGTCGCCGGCTTGCAGGCAGCGTCTCGCGCCGCTACTGCATGACATAGGGATCGCTTACCGGAGTCGCCAGTGACGCGCAAACTCACATCGCAGGACGCCGAAGCGCTGGCCGTTTCGGCGCTGGTCTATGTCGCGAACGACCCGGTGCTGTTGCCGCGCTTTCTCGCACTCACCGGCATAGAGGCCCCTGCGATCCGCCAAGCTGCCCGCGAACCGGGTTTCCTCGCTGGCGTACTGCGCTTCATCCTGGCGCATGAACCGACGCTGACCGCCTTTGCCGAACATGCCGGCGTTGCGCCGGCAGCCGTCGGCGAGGCGCTGAAAGCCCTGCCGACCGGCGACGATCGCTATCTGGCCTCGACATGAGCGAGGATCCGGAGACCGCGCGCCAGATCGCCGAACTGTCGCTCGACACAAGGCCCTTGCTGGTGCTCGACGTCGATGACGTGCTGATGGAGTTCGTTCGCCCGTTCATGCTGTTCCTTGACGCGCAAGGTCTGGAACTGACGCTTGCGACCTTCCGCCTGCACGGCAACATCCGCGACAAGAAAACCGGCGAAGCGCTTGACCGCGAGCCGGTTTCCGCATTGATCGACGGTTTCTTCGCCGTTCAGGCCGAATGGCAGACGCCGCTCGAGGGTGCGGTCGGCGCGATAGCCGAACTGGCGCGACAGGCGGAGATCGTCATGCTCACCGCAATGCCGCACCGTCACCGCGCGACGCGCCGCGCGCATCTCGACCGGCTCGGTTTCCCCTACCCGCTGCTGACGACCGAGACAGCCAAGGGACCGGCGATCCGCGAACTCCGTGGCATGACTGCTCGCCCCGTCGCTTTCGTCGACGACATCCCGCACAATCTGGTCTCGGTGCGCGCCGCCGTCAGCGAGGCGCATCTTTTCCACCTGATGGCGCTGCCGCAGATGCGATCGTTGCTGCCGCCCCTTCCCGAGCAGATCGAGATCGTCGACGACTGGCGTGAGGCTGAACCGAGGATCGCGGCGGCGCTGGGCATCTGACCGGACGGGAATCCTGCGTACCCGCCGGTGCGAAACGCCTGAAATCGGGTGGCGCGGCAAGTCCGTCAGGGGTCCGCGTCAGGGCAAAAGGCGATTTTCAGCCGACATTCGCGACAACCCGATGGAATTGCTTGATCTTTCGGACTTGCCGCGAAGACCCCGAGGTCATTCGCCGCGCGGCATAACTTCGATCGAAAAATCCGTTTTCATAATAAATTCAAGATACTGTTCACGCCTACAAAAGTCACTCATCAAGTCCAGTCAAGCGACCAAAAAATCCGCATTGGTGAGCGCCAGTCCAGCGGTGACAATCGCGAACAATATACCGCTGCCAGAACCGATGCCGTTGGCGTCGTAATAAAGTTCGCCCGTATCGGTCTCATAGATGATACGGTCGGAGGCATCCCCTGCCAGTCCGGTCGTGTTCGCCCGGAACGCCGAAGCGACAAGCGTGCCGACGGAAAGCGCCGTGAAGATCGCATCCGACAAAAGAAAACGGTCATCCAAGACGCTGAAATCGCTTATCTTATCGACATTGTTGGAGCCGAGCGCCGTGGCGAAGACAAAGGTGTCATTTCCGGCAAGGCCACGCAGCGTATCGCTGCCGCCTTTGCCCTCAAGCCTGTTGTCGCCGTAGTTTCCGGTGACCACCTGGGCGATGTCGTTTCCGGCAAGAGCAATCGCCGTGGTCGCCGTGGAACCGTTGGTGCTCAAGAATTCGACATGAACACCCGCGGCAAGCTTGTAGTCGACGGCGGCCATCACCTTGTCACCTGTACCCTGCGACGAGGATTCGACGATCACATCCGCGGAATTGTAGACACGATAGATGTCGTTGCCGCCGAGCCCCCGCAGGATGTCCGCCTTGCCCGTCCCGCCGTCGTATAAAATGTTGGCGCCGGCATTGCCGGTTATGTCCTGGGCGAGCGTGTTGCCCGTAAGGTCGATCGCCGATGTACCGGCGGCGTTGTCGGTGGTCATGATCTCGACATGGACGCCGCTCCCGAGCGCGTAGTCGACCGCCGCGACAACCTTGTCGGCGGTTCCTTGCGTGGCGGATTCGACGATCACGTCCGCGGAATTGAACACGCGGTACGTGTCATTGCCGCCAAGACCGCGCAGGACGTCGGCCGCCCCCTTGCCGCCATCATGCAAGATATTGGCTCCGGCATTGCCGGTAATGTCCTGCTTCAACGCGTTGCCGGTCAGGTCGATAGCGGCCGTACCGGTCGAACCGTTGGTGGTCATGATCTCGACATAGACGCCGCTGCCGAGCACGTAATCGACCGCCGCCGTCACTCGGTCAGCCGTTCCGCCGCTCGCGGTTTCGGTGATCTTCGAGCCGGATGTATAGATCTGGTAGGTGTCGCTGCCGCCGAGCCCTTTCAGCGTGTCGGCCTTGCCGGCTCCGTCCCGCAGGATGTTGGCGGATGCATTGCCGATCAACGTATCGGCGCCCTTGCCGCCGCTCGCATTCTCGATCACCGCGCCGACGGCAATCGAGACATTGCCCTTGAAGCCGCCGATGCTGGAAAATTTGCCGTCGCGCAAATCGACGACCTGGTTCTGCGAAAAACCCGAAACGTTCAGCGTATCGTTGCCGCCGGCGTCCCAGATGCACAGGACCGGATCGGTGTTCTTGGCAAAGTTGTAGACATCCCCTGTATTGGCGCCGAAACCGTAAACCGAATTACCCGTCCGCGTCGACATGTTGGCGCCGTAGAGCTGCTGCAACGCCAATACGTCGAACAGCATCAGCGTGTCCGGATCGCTGCCGAAAGCCTCGGTGGTATTGGTCTCGAGGAAGTAACTCATTACCGTATACTGGTAGGAGTCCTCGATGAACTGAGCGTGCTTGCCATAGGTGATCTCGACGTCCGGATCGGCATTATAGTCGCCGGGGTGCGCGAAACCGATCGCATGGCCGATCTCGTGCAGAACGGTGGCATAAGAATACGTGCCACGCTCCAGATCGGTGGTGGAGACGCTCTGCTTGTTGAAGCGGACATCGCCAGCGGCGGCGGACGATGCCGTGGAACCCGGATAAAGCGCGTAAGCGCCTGATCCGTCCGTCCTGGAATTATAGTTCGAAAACAGCATCGTCGCGCTGTTGGTCACGCCGGTCGGATTCACTCGGGTGAAGGTGATGTTGGCAATCTCCTCATAGTCGCCGAGAGCCATTTCCACCGCTGCGATCTGCTGGGTGCTCAGCCGGCTGAAAGGCGCGCTGTCTCCGCCCGCGTCGGTGCTGTCCGAGAAACTGGAGCGCACGCCCCAGGTGACGGTGGCCGGCGTGCCGGGCGTGCTCCAGGACAGCACGATGCTGGTCAGGTCGCCCGCGCCCATCATCGCGTCATAGTGCGCCCTGCTCCCGAGGACGGCGGAAATCCCGTACTGGCCCGCGGAATCGTCGTCGAAGGGACCCGCATCGAGATAGTAGGTGCCGGTGGTGGTCGCCTTGTAGATGATGCTGGAGAACTGGTCCGGGCCGCTGTCGTCGTCCTCCAGCAGCAGCGCGCCGTTGCCGTTGCGCAAGCGCAGATACGGATCCTCCAGGCTGCCGTTGGTTACGCCCGTGGCGGCGAGCGCGAAAGTATAGGTCTGGCCCGCAACGAGATCGACCTTGTACCAATCGTGCTCGGTCACGCCGCCGCTTCTGGTCAAATATCCCTGCGCGGTCTGGCCAATGCCCAGCGTATAGGCTGTATTCCTGCCCGCAGCGGCGTCGGTCGTCTCGATGATATCCGTCATTAGTCCCCCTCAAAGGCCTGTCGATGCCGACGCCTTAGTGAATCGCATTAACACCTATGGTTGTTCCGCTTATGGCACGGGCACGTCCGGTTTGGTAAGCCGCAGTCTGCCCCTGTCAGAAACGAAGTTAAATTCACTCCGGCGCATGTCCCAGACGCCACACCTCATTTCCAAGCCAATCGGCTCGGCGGACTGGCGGCCGAGCCGATTGGAAAAGAAACGATCTGATTCTTCGCCCAACGGATCGACAATCATGCCGTTTCAGAACTCAAGCCTGACCAGCGGCCGCCCGGCCTTGCGCTCCGCGACCCGTGTGAAACCCGCCTTCTCGAACACCCGTGTCGAACCGACAAACAGACCGACGGAACGCGAATCCTTCGACTGGTCGATCGGGCAGGCCTCCAGCAGGCGTGCGCCATTTTCACGGGCAAACACGATGCCCGCGGCCACCAGCCGATGCGAAAGCCCCCTGCCCCGAGCCGAATTGCGGATGAAGAAACATGAGATCGCCCATATCATCGGATCGGCGCCGTGGTCCGGCTCCAGCGGTGCCGACACGCGGCCGGCATTGTTCCATTCCGGCACGTCGGCACGGGGCCCGACCTGCATCCAACCCACCGCCTTCTCGCCATCGAAGGCAAGCAGGCCGGGCGGCGGCCCGGCCTCTATTCGGGCGCGGATATGGTCCTTGTTGCGCTGCCGGTCATTCTCGCGGCGGATCGCCGGCCGCAAGCGGAAATGGGTGCACCAGCAACCATAGCACGCGCCCTGCCGGCCAAACAGGTCCTCGAAGGCCGGCCACATATCGGGCGTCAGCGGCTTGACGGTTTCCGGCATGGATTGTCCATCGCCGCGCCTTGCGGGCAGCGTCCCACTGTCTTACCATTGCGGTGTTCTGTTTATGTTCGCATCAATGGCAACGCCTGTCAACAACCCCGACCACGGCTTCTGCCGCGACTGCCTGGCGTTCCAGCAGGGCGGCGCGCTTCGCTGCGTGCGATGCGGGAGTCCGCGACTTGCCCGTCATCCGGAACTCTATCGCCTGCATATCGCCCATATCGACTGCGATGCCTTCTACGCGGCTGTGGAAAAGCGGGACAGTCCGGAGCTGCGCGACAAGCCGGTCATCATCGGCGGCGGCAAGCGGGGCGTGGTCTCGACAGCCTGCTACATCGCCCGCATCCGGGGCGTGCGCTCGGCCATGCCGATGTTCAAGGCCCTGGAAGCCTGCCCCGAAGCGGTCGTCATTTCGCCGGACATGGAAAAATATGTCCGCGTCGGGCGCGAAGTTCGCGCCATGATGCAGGCGCTTACGCCGCTGGTCGAGCCGCTGTCGATCGACGAGGCGTTTCTCGACCTTGGCGGCACCGAGCGGTTGCATGGGCGCCCGCCGGCAGTGGTGCTGGCCGATTTCGCGCGCCGGGTCGAGAAGGAGATCGGCATCACAGTGTCGGCCGGCCTTTCCTATTGCAAGTTCCTGGCGAAAATCGCCTCGGATATGCGCAAACCGCGCGGCTTCGCGGTCATCGGCGAGGCTGAGGCGGTCTCATTCCTCTCCGGCCAGCCGGTGACGCTGATCTGGGGCGTCGGCAAGGCTTTTGCCGCCACGCTCGAGCAGGACGGCATCCGCTTGATCGGCCAGTTGCAGAAGATGGACCGCGGCGACTTGATGCGCCGCTACGGCACGATGGGCGACCGGCTTTTCCGGTTGGCGCGCGGCGAGGATGCGAGGGAGGTGCATCCCGACCACGACGCCAAAAGCGTGTCGGCCGAGACCACCTTCGACACCGACCTCGCTTCGATGGCCGATCTCGTCCCCGTGCTGCGGGCGCTCTCTGAAAAGGTCTCGGCGCGGCTGAAGAAGGCGCACATCGCCGGGCGCACCGTTGTGCTCAAGCTGAAGACGCAGGATTTCAAGATCCGCACCCGCAACCGCCAGCTTGCCGACCCGACACGACTGGCAGACCGCATCTTCCAGATCGGGCTGCAACTCCTCGAAAAGGAAACCGACGGTACGAAATACCGGCTGCTCGGCATCGGTGTCAGCGACCTTTCCGACGACGGCCGCGCCGATCCGCCGGACCTCATCGACGAGCAGGCGCGCAAGCGCGCGATGGCCGAGGGTGCGATCGACCAGTTACGCGACAAGTTCGGAAAGAAGGCCGTGGAGACAGGCTACACCTTTGGCAAGGACCGCACCGCCCATCCGCCGGAGCATCTTGAGGACTGAGGCACGCAACTTCTCCGGAGGTTGGCGGTGAGCGCGCGGCGTCCCGCTATCCGGCGCGAATGCCTTCACGGGCGCGCTTGACCTCCGCGGCGACCAATTGCACGAGGTCAGACTTCAATCCGTCGACATCGACCGGCGCTGGCTGCCAGTCGATCTCATGGAATCGTTCCGGCGTGTAGACAGGCAAGAGCTGCTGCAGATAGCTGAAGCGCGAATGGAACGCGCGCCGGCAGATGATCACCGGTATGCCGGCCGCTATGCAGGGGCTGGCGGCATGATGCAGTGGCGTGACCACCAGCGATGCCTTGCGGCGATAGTCGTTGAGCAGGCTGCCCGCGACTTTCTCCGCCGTCCGCATCTGGCGTGAGCCAAGCGGAAAGACATCCACGGTAAGGCGCTGGAACACCAGTTCGGCGCCCTCCAGCAGCGCCGCGGGCATATGCGCCAGAACGCTCGTGGGCAGCGAGCCGGAACCGCCTCCGTGGACGATGTAGACCCGGTCCCCCTTGGCCTCGGCCGGGCGAGCGGGAAGCGTCAGCGTCAGGCAGCCGGTCGTATGGGCCTTAATCCCATACTTCCGCATCAGCTCGGCGGTGTGCGTATCGCGACAGCCGATCGGCTCGTACCGTTTGAACATCGCGGCGAAGGCGCTGACGGTCTCCTCGTTGGTCTGAAATCCTATGAAGACAGGCACGATGTTGTCGGGAAACGGAAAGCTCCGTGCATAAAAGCAGCCATTGGTGACCAGGACCGCCTTGTCACCGGTGTAGGAAGCCATGTCGTCCCGGTTGATCGGGACGACATCTTCGCGAGGAATTCCGATCAGATCGTAGACATTGCGCACGGCGAGCGTCTGCATGTTGTCGCCGATGTTGACCGAGTAGAATTTCCTGGACTGGAACGACCTCTCGAAAGACGCGAAGCCGTTGTAGCCGAACTGCAGGACCGCGTATTTCATCGCGCGGCCGGGCCGGTGGCGGTTGCGCCGAGGCCGAGGCGGGCGGCGATGATGCGGCGCGCGTCTTCCATCATGCCGCTGTCGCCCGAAGGCCCTCGCGGAAGGATACGACAGGTCGGCCACACGCGATCCGCGAATGTGCCGTCCGGCCCCCTGGTCCCGAGCATCCTGTATCTCTGCACGATGAGCGGCGCCCGCATCAGATAAAGCGTCGGCGTGCCGACGGACGCCGCCAGGTCGAGAACGCTCGTGTCCACGCACACGGCAAGATCGAGAACCGAAGAGAGCGCCGCAACGCCCTCGAAATCGTCCATCATGTCGAGTTCGGGAAACTCGACCAGCCGCGACCCCAGCCGCGACCGCAGGAAGTCCAGTTCCTCCGCGTCGCAGGTGTAATTGATGATCGTGAAATGAGCCTCCTGGAGATCGAATAGCGGCTCCAGATCCTGAATGGCGAAATAGAGCTGGTCGCGATTGTAGGCGCGATGGCCGCTGCGCCAGGAAAGGCCGATCAGCGGTACATCGCCGACGGCGCGGCGAACGCTATCGGCATAAAACCGCTTGACCTCGGGCTCAGGATGAAGCGCCGCCATATCCATCGACAGGCAGGTTTGCGGATTATCCAGAATCTGCAGGTTGAAGGCATAGGGGAGACGAATCCAGTAGTCAGCGTCTTCGCCGGCGGCAATCGCCGCATCCGAAAGATGGCGTCGGGTGAATGTGTTGAGCGCCAGGGTGCGGATGTCGACCTGAGGCTGCTTGAGTCGGCCGAACGGCCTTGTCACCGGATAAAACCTGAATTCGGGGAAACTGCGCCGGAGCAATGACTCAAGGCGAGGCTCGCAGGTCATCGAGACCTTCGTCCGGCCCTCGAACAGGCGGTGGAACACGCTCAAGGCCCTGATCTCGTCGCCGATGCCGGCGCCCGCGACGGCCAGGACTGTCTTTCCCTCGAGCGGTTCGCCGTCCCAGTCGGTGACGGGAAACGGCGCCGCGAACGGCTCGCTTCTGTGCGTTTCACGCAGCAGCGCCCGGGCACGTCCGGTCTCGCCCACCGTCAGCGCCACCATTCTCGCCTTTGTCTGCAACAGCCTGGTATCCGCCTCGGCGAATCCCAGCACCGGCTTGCGGAGCGACGCAAGGCTCAGGGCGAGAGACTGGTTGAGGACAACCGCCGCGGAACCGAATTTCTCCTGCTGTTCGTAGCAATTGCAGAGATCCGCGAAGGGCTGCGGGTTGACCGGATCGAGCCTGACCGCCTTCTGCAGCCAGGGCATGGCTTCGTCGGGCTTGCGGGACCATGTCAGCAAATGCCCGATCCTAGCCGGAAAGATGGGATCGTCTTCCTGTTCGGGACCGTGGGCCAACAGCAGTCGCAGGGCCGCTTCGGCATGGGATTGCTGGGCCAGGACGCCGGCAAGTCCGTATAATACGTCGCGGTTGTCCGGTTCCAGTTCGAGGTGACGTTCGAGAACGAGCCTGGCCCGGTCCAGCCGTCCGCCGCGTACGAAAGCCGGCGCCAGGGCACGCAGAACCTGCGGCTCAGATGGGTATTTTTCAGCGATGGCATCCAGGCGGATCGCGACATCCTCGCCGGACGGAAGCTTGGACAGCAGCTTTACCGTGAACGCGGCGATCTCGGTATCCAGGTGCCGCGAGGCATACTGTTCGCCGTGACGGATGGCACCCTCGATCAGCGTTTCGTCGAAGAGCTTGGCCGCGGCCCTCAGCAGGTCGCGGACGTATTTGCCCTCGTCGGGCTTCAGCTCCGCTGCTTCGGCGAAGGCCATGCTGGCTTTGGCGAAATCCTGGCGCTTAAGCTGGATGGCGCCATACCGATGAAGAAATTCGTCATCCGCCGGATATCGCGCCAAGGCTTCGTGAAGGGTCTGTTCGGCCTGCTCCAGGTCGCCCGAAATGTCATAGGCCCTGACGAGGTAGATGATCCACCGGCGCGAGGCGGGCTCGTCCGCGGCGAGCTTGCGCCAGCATTCGATAGCCTCCTCCGATTTCCCGTAAGCGAGCAGCGCCAGCGCCATTTCATGCCGCTTGGCGGGGGTATCCTCGAGGGCGATGGAGGCGCGGTAGTGGACGATGCTCTGTTCGAGCCAGCCCAGTTCGCGCTCGGCTTTGGCGACGGCATTCAGCACATCGGCATCGTCCCGCCAGATCGGATCGAGCCGTTCCGCATACCGCAGGACGCCCTCCCAATAGCCGGCGATGGAGCAAACCTTGAGTGCATGGGCGATGGACGCACGGTCGACCGGCGCAAGCTCCGCATACCGGACGGCACGTTTGCGCGCCGATTCCAGATCGCCGCTCCTGGCGCTCTTGATTATCGCGCGCGCAAGCTTCGACGCCCGATCATCGCGCCGGACGACGTTGCCTTCGGTCGCACCCGCTGGTGAATCTTCTGCTGTCACGCGGTCGGCCCGCTCCCATCGACTCGATGCGTGCGACATTAGAGCCAAAAATTCGCCGGTGAAATGTGCCCCGAGGTCTCAGGGCCCCGCACATTCGGCGACAGGACGCACGGGCATCCGGCGGTTGTCTCTCCACGTTCCGCACAATAGGATCATGGAATACGGCAAAAGGAGATGGCTTCCATGGCAACACGCGGGTTCGGCAGCCGGCAGCCGCCGCGCGAGACGTCCGAGCGGCTGCCACCCGGCCAGTACCTGACCGAGGATTTTCCCGTCCTCTCCGCGGGACCGACGCCGCGTGTAAAAACCGAGGACTGGAGCTTTACGCTGAAGGTCGGGCCGAAACCCGTGGCGAAGTGGAACTGGGACGAGTTCGGCCGCCTGCCGATCAGCCGCATGACCCGCGACATCCATTGCGTCACCGCCTGGTCGAAATTCGGCACAAGCTGGGAAGGCGTGCTGGTCGACGACATCCTTGCCGAGGCCGGCATCGAGACACCGAAACCATATACGCTGGCGCATTCGTTCGACGGCTACACGACCAACGTGCCGACCGCCGATCTCGTCGGCGGTAAGGCGATGGTCGCGATCCGCTACGAGGGCGAGCCGATTTCGGCCGACCATGGCGGGCCGGCGCGACTGCTTGTCCCGCATCTGTATTTTTGGAAATCGGCCAAGTGGATCGACGGGCTGCAGTTTATCGAGCAGGACACCGGCGGTTTTTGGGAACTGCGTGGCTACCATATCTACGGCGACCCCTGGCGCGAGCAGCGGTACACGGATGATTGACGCCGTTCCGCCCGGCGGCGCCCGTCCCGCCCGCTGGCAACCGGCGACGGTCACCAAAATCGTCCGGCGGACGCCGCGCGTCATCAGCTTTTTCTTCCGCCCGCAAAAACCCTTTCCGTGGCGGCCCGGCCAGCACGCCGACGTGCGGCTGACGGCGTCGGACGGCTACACCGCCCAGCGCAGCTATTCGATCGCGAACATCCCGGAAAATGGCGAGGAGATCGAACTCGCCATCGAGCGGCTGGACGACGGCGAAGTATCGTCCTTCTTCCACGACGTGGCGGCGGCCGGCGACGAGATCGAGGTCAAGGCGCCGCTCGGCGGACATTTCGTCTGGGAAGTTCCGGATGGCGGACCCTTGCTGCTGGTCGGCGGCGGCTCGGGCGTCGTGCCGCTGATGAGCATGCTGCGCCACCGCGCCGCGCAGGGATCGAGCGTACCGGCCGCCCTGCTCTATTCGTCGCGCAACTGGGACGAAGTGATCTTTCGCGACGAACTGCTGGGCCTCGACGCACGCGGCGACGGCTTCGCGCTCACTTTCGCCATCACGCGCGAGCCGGCGAAACGCGCACAGGATCTTTCGCGGCGCATCGATCCGGCGGCGGTCCAAACAGTGCTCGCCGGACTACCCGGCCCGCCGTCGCTCGCCTTCGTCTGCGGCAACAACGCCTTCGTCTCGACCGCCGCCGACGCGCTCGTCGCGGCCGGCATCCCGCCTGAACGCATCAGGACGGAGCGCTACGGGCAGTAACGCGCCGGACGACAGCCCCCACACCATCGGTCATGCCAGCCGTTTCACCGCGCTGTTGTCGAACCGTCATTGAGCTGTGCCAGAAAACCCGACAGCAAGCCCGGAGCCAGCAAGTGACCGACCGCCAGAAAACCCGCCAGCGTCCAACCCGCCGCCAGAATTTCGGCCAGACCTATGGTTCAGTGCTGGCCGAGGGCGTCAGCCGGCGCGCTGTGCTGAAAGGTTTTTTCGCCTCGACCGCTCTGGCGGCGATCAGCTCGGCTGCTGTGCCGAGCGGCGCGAAGGCTGCGGCGGAAAGCGTCTCCACTCTGAAGTTCGCCGAACTGCCACGCGTACGCGACAACACCGACCATTGGCCGGATGGTTATGACCGGCAAATCCTGCTGCGCTGGGGCGATGCGCTTTTTCCGGACAGCCCGGCCTTTGACCTCGCCACGCTCGACGGGCCGGCGGCGGAACGTCAGTTCGGCTACAACAACGACTTCACCGCCTTCATCCCTCTGCCGCACGGCTCGCAGAGCTCGGACCACGGTCTCCTGGTCGTCAGTCACGAATATGTCGATCCCTACCTGATGTTCCCCGGCCTCACCGACGAGGATTTTCGCGAGAAGCTGAGCGATCCGCAGATCCGCGCGATCATGGCCGCGACCGGCGTCAGCATCGTCGAGGTCCGGCGCAATGGCGGCGCCTGGGAGGTCGTCAAGGACGGTCAATACAATCGCCGCATCCATATGGGCACCGAGATGGCGATCTCCGGTCCGGCCGCCGGCGACGACCAGCTGAAGACCAAGGCCGACCCGACCGGAAAGATCGTGTTCGGCACGATCTCCAACTGCAATGGCGGCATCACGCCCTGGGGCACCATGCTTTCGGGCGAGGAAGGCGCGATGGATGTCTTCGCCGGCGACTACAAGACCTTGCCCAACCAGGACCTGGTCGAGCGCCAGGGCTGGGACGAGGAGGACAACGATCTCTATTCGGTGTCGCGACTGGAGCCGCGCTTCAAGTTCGAAGAAGAACCGAACGAATGGATGAAGTTCGACTGGGTGGTCGAGATCGATCCGTTCGACCCCATGGCCAAGCCGGTGAAGCGCACCGCGCTCGGCCGCTTCACGCATGAAGGCGCACAGGTGGCGCTGGCGCCGGACGGCCGCGTCGTCGTCTACATGGGCGACGACGACGATTTCGAATATCTCTACCGCTTCGTCACCCGCGACCCGTACAATCCGGACGACCGCGCCGCCAACAAGGATCTACTCGACAACGGCACGCTGTCGGTGGCGAAATTTTCGAGCGACGGCTCGGTCGAGTGGCTGCCCCTGGTCGCCGGACAGGGGCCGCTGACCGCCGAAGCCGGTTTTGCCACGCAGGCCGACGTGGTGCTCAACACCCGTGCCGCCGCCGATCTTCTCGGCGCGACGCCGATGGACGGGCCGGAAGGGTTCGTTCCGCACATCGGCACAGGCAAACTTTACGTCGCCATGACAGAGAACGAGGATCGCCTGCCGGCAGGCGGCGGCGAGGAGAGCGAGACCGTCAACGTCGCCAATCCGCGCGGGCCGAACCCCAACGGCCATCTGCTGGAACTCGTACCGCCCGGCGCGCCGGACAAGCCCGACCACGCGGCCGACAAGTTTGCATGGGACGTGTTCGTGCTCTGCGGCGATCCGGCAGTGCCCACGGACGAATGCCGCTATCATCCCGACACATCAGCCAATGGCTGGTTCACCGATCCCGACAATATCGGCGTCGACCCGGCCGGCCGCATCTGGGTGACCACCGACGGCCCGCCGCCGGAAGGCCTCGCCGATGCGCTCTATGCGATGGACACGGAAGGTCCGGGCCGGGCGCTGCCGAAACTGTTCTACATCCCGCCGGTCGGTTCGGAATGCTGCTCGCCCGCTTTCACGCCGGACGGAACGACACTGTTCGTGTCGGTCCAGCATCCCGGCGCACTGCGCCTCGACGACAACGAGGACGCCACCTCGGTCGCCGATGCCGGCAGCAACTGGCCGGACTTTTCCGACGGCATGCCGGCGCGACCGTCGCTGGTGGTGATCACGAAACAGGATAAGGGGGTGGTGGGGAGCTGAGGCGCTGCCGCTCTCCCTCCCCCTTGAGGGGAGGGAAACGCCGGCGCAATAACATCTACACCAGTTCCACCTCGACCACGCCCGGCACCGCGCGCATCGCCGACGCCACCTGCGGCGAGATGCGGTAGCCGCCGGGCAGCGACACTTCGACCTCGCCGCGCGCGTCGTCCTTGAGCACGATGAAACTCACCTGCCCGTCGCCCTTGACTCCAAGCTGGCCGGCAAGGGTGTTCAGGGGGCCGGCGTCGCGAACATAGATGCGCAGCGCCTTCTGCACGCGGCTGGCCTCATCCTCTAAAGACTGAGCCGTCTGGATGCGCAGGTTGACGCCTTCCGGGCGGTCCTCGGCGGCCACAGTCAGGACCACCGAGCGGCCCGGCTCGAGGAGGTCGCGATACTGCGCCAGCGTCTCGGAGAACATCACAGCTTCGTACTGGCCGCTCTGGTCGGAGAACATGACGACGCCCATCTTGTTGCCGGTGCGGGTCTTGCGTTCTTGCTTCGAGGTCACCGTACCGGCGAGCCGTCCGGCCGTCGCGCCACGCTTCACCGCGGCGGAGAATTCCGCCCAGTTCTGCACGCGCATCTTGACCAGTGCCGATTTGTATTCGTCGAGCGGATGCGCGGAGAGGTAGAAGCCGACTGCCAAAAACTCCTTGTGCAGGCGCTCGGCCGCAAGCCAGGGCTCGGCGGCGGGCAGATGCAGCTTCTGCTGTCGACCTGCGGAAGCGCCGCCGAACATGTCGGTGATCCCTAGAGCGGCATCCTCATGCGCCCGCGAGGCCAACCCCATCATGCGCTCGACGCCGGCCATCAGCGCGGCGCGGTCATGGCCGAAACAATCCAGCGCGCCGGCGAGAATCAGGCTTTCGAACACCCGCTTGCCGACGATTTTCGGATCGACCCGCTCGCAGAAATCCTCGAGATCGGCGAAGGGCTTTTCCTTGCGCCTTGCGACGATATGCTCGACCGCGGCATCGCCGACGCCCTTGATGGCCGCCATGGCGTAGAAGATGCGGTTCTCCTCGACCTCGAAGTCGCGATACGAGGTTTTGACCGACGGCGGCACGACGTCGATGCCGAGCCTCAGCGCATCCTGACGGAAATCCGCCAGCTTGTCGGTGTTGCCCATGTCGAGCGTCATCGACGCCGCCAAAAATTCGACCGGATAGTGCGCCTTCAGATAGGCGGTCTGGTAGGAGACTACCGCATAGGCGGCGGCGTGGCTCTTGTTGAAGCCGTAGTCGGCGAACTTCGCCAGCAGATCGAAAATGAAATCCGACTGCTGCTTGCTCAGCCCGTTCTTCACCGCGCCCTCGACGAAACGCACGCGCTGCGCGTCCATCTCGGCGCGGATCTTCTTGCCCATGGCGCGGCGCAGCAGGTCGGCCTCGCCTAGCGAATAGCCGGAAAGCTCCTGCGCGATCTGCATCACCTGTTCCTGGTAGACGATGACGCCCTGCGTTTCGGCCACCAGATGGTCGATCATCGGATGGATCGACGCGATCTCCTCTTCCTTGTGTTTTCGCGCATTATAGGTCGGGATGTTCTCCATCGGACCGGGCCGGTAGAGCGCCACCAGCGCGATGATGTCCTCGATGCGGTCGGGTTTCATGCCGATGAGCGCCTTGCGCATGCCCGCCGATTCCACCTGGAAGACGCCGACGACCTCGCCGCGTGACAACATCTCGTAGGTCTTGGGATCGTCCAGCGGCAGCCGCGCGAGGTCGATGTCGACGCCGCGCCGGCGGATCAGTTTTACCGCCGTCTCAAGTACGGTCAGCGTCTTCAGGCCGAGGAAGTCGAATTTGACCAGGCCCGCTTCTTCCACCAGCTTCATGTTGAACTGGGTGACCGGCATGTCGGAGCGCGGATCGCGGTACATCGGCACCAGTTCCGAAAGTGGCCGGTCGCCGATGACGATACCCGCCGCATGCGTCGAGGCGTGACGGTAAAGACCTTCCAGCTTCTGCGCCATCTCGAGCAAGGTGCCGATGATCGGCTCCTTCTCGACTTCCTCGGCGAAGCGCGGTTCGGCCTCGATGGCATCTTTCAGCTTGACCGGATTGGCGGGATTCTGCGGCACCATCTTGCAGAGCCGGTCGACCTGGCCATAGGGCATCTGCAGCACGCGGCCGACGTCGCGCAGCACGGCGCGCGCCTGCAGCGATCCGAAGGTGATGATCTGGCCGACCTGGTCGCGGCCGTATTTGCCCTGCACGTAGCGGATCACCTCCTCGCGGCGGTCCTGGCAGAAGTCGATGTCGAAGTCCGGCATCGACACGCGGTCTGGGTTGAGGAAGCGCTCGAACAGCAGCGAGAAACGCAGCGGGTCGATGTCGGTGATGGTGAGCGAATAGGCGACCAGCGAACCAGCGCCCGAGCCCCGCCCAGGCCCGACCGGGATGTCGTGCGCCTTCGCCCATTTGATGAAGTCGGCCACGATCAGGAAATAGCCGGGGAATTTCATGCGCTCGATGATGCCGAGTTCGAACTCCAGCCGCTCGCTATACTGGTCCTCGGTATAGCCGGGCGTCAGGCCGGCCGTTTCGAAACGCATCTTCAGCCCTTCGCGGGCCTGGCGGCGCAGTTCCTCGGCCTCCGCCTTCTCGGCATCGTCGCCGCTGCCGGTGAACCGCGGCAGGATCGGCGCGCGCTTCTTTGGATAGTAGGAGCAGCGCAGCGCGATCTCGACCGTGTTGTCGATCGCCTCCGGCAGGTCGGAGAACAGCGCCGACATTTCGGCCTGGCTCTTGAGATGATTGTCGGGCGCCAGCCGCCGGCGGTCGTCGGAGGCGACCACCGAGCCTTCGGCAATTGCGATCAAGGCGTCATGCGCCTCAAAATCGTCGCGGGCCGGAAAGAACGCCTCGTTGGTGGCGACCAGCGGCAGTTCGTGACGGTAGGCGAGATCGATGGTGGCCGCCTCGATGCGGCGGTCCCAGTTGCCGACGCGCTCCAACTCGACATAGAGCCGGTCGCCGAAAATCTCCTTCAGCCTGAGCAGCCGGTTTTCGGCAAGGTCGGTGTGGTCGAACTTCAGCGCCATTCCGACAGGCCCGCGCGGGCCACCAGTCAGGCAAATCAGTCCGGCGGAAAGCTCCTCCAGCCAGTCGCTCGAGATTTTTATGGCCTCGCCGGCCGGGCCGTCGAGATAGGCGCGGCTGACCAGGCGAACCAGATTGGCGTAACCCTCCGCCGTCGCCGCAAGCAGAACGACCGGATTGTGCTCGACGCCGCCTCGCCGCTGGGCACTGCCGCGCTCCGCCTCGCCGCCGAAGGCCAGATCGAGCTGGCAGCCGACCAGCGGCTGGATGCCTTCCTTGGTCGTCTTGTTGGCGAATTCGAGGGCGCCGAACAGATTGTTGCTGTCGGCAATCGCGATGGCCGGCGCCTTGTCCTTCTGCGCATGGGCGACGATCTTGCCGATCGGCAGGGCACCCTCCAGCAGCGAATAGGCGGAATGCACCCTCAGATGGATGAAGGGCCGCACGGCGGCCGGCTCCTTCGGCGCGGGAGCGGGCGCGGCTTCGGATTTCAGCATGGCGCGCAGGATCGGATCGCGCGGGGGTCGGTCGGCGGGCATGGCGTCTCGGCTGGCGGGACTCGAATGTCGGCCCGCATTGTCGCCCATTAGATAGGTCGAGGCCAGCGGCAACGACAGTGGTTTCACAGGCAATGGCGATCCGTCCACTGCCATACATTTGTAGCCTGGCCTTGGAGCCCTCTCGGCGGTTCATGCGTTGACGCGCGACACGAACGGACGCAGCAACGGGACGCGGCATGTATTTCATCGCACTGGCGACGGATTATGACGGCACACTGGCGCATAACGGGATCGTTGCCGACAAGACGCTGGCGGCGATCCGGAAACTGAAGGAAGCCGGACGAAAGCTGCTTCTGGTGACGGGACGCGAACTGCCGGACCTGAAGAAGGTGTTTTCGGATCTGGACGTGTTCGACAAGGTCGTGGTCGAGAACGGCGCGCTGCTCTACACGCCATCTACCGGCGAGGAAAAACCGCTGGCCCCTGCCCCGTCCGACGATTTCGTCGCCGAACTGAAGAAGCGCGGCGTCGATCCCATCTCCGTCGGCCGCACCATCGTGGCGACATGGGAGCCGCACCAGGCGGTCGCGCTGGAAACTATCCAGGCGATGGGGCTCGGCATGGAGATCGTGTTCAACAAGGGCGCCGTGATGATCCTGCCCAGCGGCATCAACAAGGCGACGGGCCTCGCCGCTGCGCTGGCCGAACTCGGCCTGTCGCCGCACAACGTCGTAGGGATCGGCGATGCGGAAAACGACCACGCCTTCCTGCGGGCCTGCGGCTGCAGCGTCGCGGTCGCCAACGCCCTGCCCGCCGTAAAGGAAACCGCCGACCTCGTGACCAAGGGTGCGCGGGGACGCGGCGTGGAGCAACTGGCCGCCGAGATCGTCGAACGCGACCACGATCTCGGCCGGGCACCGCGCAACCGAATCGTCATCGGACGGGATGCGAAGGACAAGGTCGCCGAGTTGCATCCCGCGGACTGCGTGCTGATCGCCGGCAGTTCCGGTATCGGCAAATCGACGCTGGCGACCGCCATCACCGAGCTTTGCCGCGAGAAGAAATTCCAGTTCTGCGTGGTCGATCCGGAAGGCGACTACAGCGAGCTGGAAGGCGCGGTCAATGTCGGGGAGGCCGCCAAGGCGCCGGACATCGAGCAGGTGCTCGACCTAATCGGCAAGCCCGATACCAACCTTGCGATCGAGGCGCTGGGCGTCGAACTCGACAAGCGACCAGAGTTCTTCGCCGAGTTCCTGTCACAATTGACCGGGTTTCGCGCCCGCTATGCCAGGCCCCACTGGCTGATCGCCGACGAGGCGCACCACATGCTGCCGAAGCCGCGCGACGGCACATCGTTGGCGCTCTCCAACCAGTTGCCGGGAACGATCCTGATCACCGTGCATCCCGACGCCATGTCGCCCGAGGCGCTGAAGCTAGTGGGCGTGGTGATCGCACTCGGGCCGAAGGCGTCGGACGTCGTCAAGACCTTCTGCAAGATCACCGGACGCAAGGCACCCGCCAGACTGAAAGCGCCCGACAGCGATTCCGTGCTGTTCTGGCGGCCGGGCCGGGAAAAACGGCCGCGAATCGTCAAGGCCGAGAAACCGAAACAATCGCGAAAACGCCATACCCGCAAATACGCCCAAGGCGAAATCGACGAGGCCGGCAGTTTCTATTTCCGCGGGCCTCGCAAGGCGATGAACCTGCGGGCGCACAATCTGATGATGTTCGTGCGGCTCGCCGAAGGCGTCGATGATAAAACCTGGCAGCACCATCTCCGCGCCGGCGATTATTCGGACTGGTTCCGCAAGCAGATCCGCGACGACGAACTGGCCGACGAAACGGTTGCCGTCGAGAAGGACAAAAAGCTTTCGCCGGAGGAGAGCCGCAAGCTGATCGCCGAGGCGGTAAAGCGCAGATATACCGGCCCCGCCGAAGCGCCTGACTGAATGGCGCGTCTGGCCTGCGATGAGGCAGCGCTTCTGCACCAATGAATTGTCTCTTCGTTTCCGCAATGCTGCATTGCAGCAAACGTGCTTTTCCGATAGGTCGGACGGGTCCATCCTCCAGCGTCAACAAATCTCTCTTCTTCCCGAGTCCTCATGCGCCTGCCCATCCTCGCGCTCGCCGTTGCATCTTTCTGCATCGGGACCACCGAATTTGTGATCATGGGTCTGCTGCCCGAGGTCGCCGCCGATCTCGGCGTGTCGATCCCCGCGGCCGGCCTGCTGGTCACAGGCTACGCGCTGGGCGTGGTGATCGGCGCGCCGGTCATTGCACTGGCCACGGCAAGGATGCCGCGCAAACTTGTGCTGGTCGGCTTGGCGTCGCTATTCGTCATCGGCAATCTTCTGTGCGCCATCGCGCCGAACTACTGGATGCTGATGGCGGCGCGCGTCGTCACGGCCTTCGGCCACGGAGCCTTTTTCGGCATCGGGTCGGTGGTGGCCGCTAGCCTGGTGCCGAAAAACCAGCAGGCGAGCGCCATGGCGATGCTGTTCGCCGGGCTGACGCTCGCCAACATTCTGGGCGTGCCGGCGGGCACCGCCCTCGGCGAGGCCTTCGGCTGGCGGTCGACCTTCCTGGCCGTTGTGGTCATCGGCCTTGTCTCGGTCGCGGCGATCTCGTGGCTTGTGCCGAACAATGTCGCGCCGCCGAGCGGCAGCGGCATCGCCGGCGAAATCCGCGTGCTCGGCCGGCTGCAGGTATGGCTCGCCATGCTGATCTCGGCGCTCGGCTCGGGCGCGCTGTTCGCGGTCTTCACCTATATCAAGCCGATCCTGACCGACGTGACCGGCGTCTCCGTTCCGGCCGTGACATGGATCCTGCTGCTGTTCGGCGGCGGCATGACCGTCGGCAACATCATTGGCGGCAAGCTGGCGGACTGGCGGATGATGCCGACGATCATCGGCTCGCTGGTGGCGCTGGTCGCCATGTTCCTCGTCCTGCATAAGGTTGGACCGTTCCCCTGGCTCGTCATCCCGATGGTCTTCCTGTGGGGTCTGCTGACCTTCCTGCCCATCCCAGCGCTGCAACTGCGCGTCGTGGACAGCGCGTCCGGCGCGCCGAACCTCGCCGCGACGCTCAACCAGGGCGCTTTCAACATGGGCAATGCCGCCGGCGCCTGGATCGGCGGCGCGGCGCTGACGCTCGGCGTGTCCTACGCCAATCTGCCCCTGGTCGGCGCGGCCATCGTGCTGCTGGCGCTCGGCGTTGCCCTTGCGTCGCTGCTGATCGAACGCGGCGGCCGGATGACGGTGGCGGGCGCGTCAACGATCGGGTAACCATGCCTGGGCCACAATTCCAGTGGATGGGCTTCCGGAACGAATCGCGAACTGGTATTGCCTGACCTGAGTTTCTGCGAGTATCCGACCGAAACCGAATCAATCGACCGACGCGCGAATGGACAACAACGACCTCTTTTCCAACATCGGTGGACAGCCGCCGCAGCGCCCGTCGCGGCCGGTCGACCCGCTCGTCGCCGCGGCCCGCAAGACGCCCGTCTCCAAGGACGGCAGCGAGGGCTACGACGCCAGCCATATCGAGGTGCTGGAAGGGCTTGAGCCGGTGCGCCGGCGGCCGGGCATGTATATCGGCGGCACCGACGAAAAGGCGCTGCACCACCTCTTCGCCGAAGTCATCGACAATTGCATGGACGAGGCGGTGGCCGGCCACGCCAGCTTCATCGAGGTCGACTTCTCCGCCGACGGCTTCCTGACCGTCACCGACAATGGCCGCGGCATTCCGGTCGATCCGCATCCGAAATTCCCGGGCAAGTCGGCGCTCGAAGTCATCATGTGCACGCTGCACGCCGGCGGCAAGTTCGACTCGAAGGTCTATGAGACCTCCGGCGGCCTTCATGGCGTCGGCGTGTCGGTGGTCAACGCGCTCTCCGACCTGCTTGAAGTCGAGGTCGCGCGCGGCCGAAAACTCTACCGGCAGCGCTTTTCGCGCGGCGTGCCGCAGGGCGGGCTGGAGCAGCTTGGCGACGTTCAGAACCGGCGCGGCACCAAAATCCGCTTCCATCCCGACGCCGACATCTTTGGCAAGGGCGCAAAATTCGAGCCGGCGCGGCTTTACCGCATGGCGCGTTCGAAGGCCTATCTGTTCGGCGGCGTCGAAATCCGCTGGTCCTGCGCGCCGGAACTGATCGCCGACAAGGACAAGACGCCCGAAAAGGCGGTCTTCCACTTCCCCGGCGGGCTGAAGGACTATCTGGTCGCCACGCTGGGCGACGAGTTCCAGGTGACGCGCGAGGTTTTTGCCGGCAAGAGCGACAAGCAGGGCGGCCACGGCTCGATCGAATGGGCCGTCACCTGGTACGGCGGCGACGGGTTCCTGAACTCTTACTGCAACACCATCCCCACGCCCGAGGGCGGCACGCACGAGGCCGGTTTCCGCGCCGTGCTGACGCGCGGGCTAAAAGCCTATGCGGACCTGACCGGCAACAAACGTGCCTCGGTGGTGACGCCGGAAGACGTGATGATCTCGGCCGCCGGCATGCTGTCGGTCTTCATCCGCGAGCCGGAGTTCGTCGGGCAGACCAAGGACCGGCTGGCCACGGTGGAGGCCATCCGCATCGTCGAGACGGCGGTGCGCGATGCCTTCGACCACTGGCTGGCCGACAATCCGCAGGAAGCGACAAAGCTTCTCGACTGGGTGATCGCGCGCGCCGACGAGCGCGTGCGCCGCCGCCAGGAGAAGGAAGTCAGCCGCAAGAGCGCGGTGCGCAAGCTGCGCCTCCCCGGCAAGCTGGCCGACTGCACGCAGAGTGCGGCGCAGGGCGCGGAAATCTTCATCGTCGAAGGCGATTCCGCCGGCGGCTCGGCGAAGCAGGCGCGCGACCGCGCCAGCCAGGCGGTGCTACCGCTGCGCGGAAAGATCCTCAACGTCGCCAGCGCCGGCAATGACAAGCTCGCCGCCAACCAGCAGATCGCCGACCTGATCCAGGCGCTCGGCTGCGGCACGCGCTCAAAGTACCGTGACGACGATCTGCGCTACGACCGCGTGATCATCATGACCGACGCCGACGTGGACGGCGCCCACATCGCCTCGCTGCTGATCACCTTCTTCTACCAGGAGATGCCGCAGTTGATCCGCGACGGCCATCTCTACATGGCCGTGCCGCCGCTCTATTCGATCCGCCAGGGCGGCAAGGTCGCCTATGCCCGCAACGACGCGCATAAGGACGAACTCTTGCGGACAGAATTCACCGGGCGCGGAAAAGTTGAGATCGGCCGGTTCAAGGGTCTCGGCGAGATGATGGCGGCGCAACTCAAGGAAACCACGATGGACAAGAGCAAGCGCACTCTGCTTCGCGTGGATGTCGACGAGACCGATCCCGAAGGCACCAAAACCGCCGTCGATTCGCTGATGGGCACCAAGGCCGATGCCCGCTTCCGCTTCATCCAGGAGCGCGCGGAGTTCGCGGAGACGGAAGAGCTGGACATCTGAGATGCCCCGCTTTCAGTGCATCCTTCGACGCTCGCCCGCCGATGTTTTGGTCTTGCTCGCCTACGCCCCTAAGGGCCCGCACGACGGGTCGGGGCTTTAGAGCAAACAGCAACGGGCGAGCCTCGAAGAACGCACTGAAAGACCGATGATCGTCCGGCCGAGACCGAACATTTTTCAGCTCTTCTTCGTTATGCACGGGTCGATCGTTCCGCGCATCCTGCCGCAGATCATCGGTTTCGCCGCCTACTCTGTCCTGGTCGTCGAACTGGTGAGCTGGTTGGCGCTCGACATGAGCGACTTCAACATCGCGCCTTTCGGCCTGATCGCCATCACGCTTTCCATCTATCTCGGTTTCCGCAACAACGCCGCCTACGACCGCTGGTGGGAAGCGAGGAAACTCTGGGGCCAACTGGTCTTCGACATCCGCAATCTTTCCCGCGGCGCGATTTCGCTGATCGAGGACCGTGACCGCCATCGTCCGCTGCTGATGAACGCGCTCGCCTTCTGCCATGCGCTGCGCGGCCAGTTGCGAAAGGTCGATGCAACCACGGAGACGAAGGCGTTCATCGGCTCAGAGGCCGACGGCCTTGCGCGCCACGCCAACCGCGCCGACGAGTTGGTGCGCCGCATGGGCCGGCAGATCAACGCTGCCCGCAAGGACGGCGCCATCGATCCGATCGGCTTCCGCATCCTCGACGAGCGGCTGTCGTCGCTGGCGGCGGTGCAGGCCGGCTGCGAGCGCATTGCGGGAACGCCGCTGCCGTTCGCCTATACGCTGCTGCTACAGCGCACCGCGTATGTCGTCTGCCTGCTGCTGCCGTTCGGCCTGGTGCCATCGACCGGCTGGGCGACGCCGCTATTCACCGCCCTGATCGCCTACACCTTCTTCGGCCTCGATGCCCTGTCGGAGGAACTGGAAGACCCGTTCGGCACCGAGGCCAACGATCTCGCGCTGGACGGGCTCTGCCGTGTGTGTGAGATTTCCGTACTGGAGGCGCTCGGCGAACGCGCGTCGCCGATGCTCGCGCCAAAACGGCATTTTTTCTCTTAGCAGGCCGCTCCCATCAGTTGATTTGCCTGGCACCTATGCCGCCGCGATCGCCAGCGCGTGGTCGCGCGCATTTTCGCGCAGCACGTCGAGATGGATGGATTTCAGCAAACTCGCCAGTTCGCCCTCAGCGTTCGGCCCACCGAGTTCCCTGAGCATCAGCCACGACACTTCCTGCACGCCGGCGACCTGCTTGCCCTTCGCCACCTCGCGCCAGATCTTCAGCGCTCGCATGATCACACCATGCGTGGCGGCGCCCAGCCCGGCGCCACGCATCAGCGCCGCGACCGCTCCATCGCCGCCGCCCGACAGCAGCGAACGCACGCGATGTTCCGCCTGGCCGGTCAGCACGACCATCGCCGAGCCGAAGAAATCGATCTTGCCATGCGCCACGGCGCGGATCAGGAAGGAGGCGGTCAGATCGCCGCGCAGGCGAAGATGCTCGATCAGGGCGACATGTTCGTCCGGCCGGGTGCCGTCGATCACGGTGATCGAGGCTTTTATGCAGGCGTCGCGGGTGATCCGTTGGGCGCGCGCCGAGCCCATCAGCGCGCAGACCAGCGGCGAGCGGCTCAGCGCCTCCCCGACCTTGACCAGCAGCATATGCCGGCAATCGGACGGCAGGCGGCTGTCGCCAATCATCGCTTCGCGCACCGGTGCTGAATCGCCGAAACGCTCGGCGATGCGGCGAAAGCTGATGGACGCGATGTCGGCGCCCGGATTGGCAAGCAGTGCCAAACAGGCATCCGCCTCCCCCACCTCGGCCAATGCGGCAGACACCGACATGGATATCGCGGAACGCTGGGCGATCAGCACCTGCGTTGCCGAAGAACCGGAGGCCACCCAGTCGATCAGGTCGAGATCGGTTATCAATGGCGAACGGCCGATGATCAGGCTGGCGACCTCCGGCTGGTCCGAAGCCAGCGCGCTGATGATCTGCAAGGGCGCGTGACGGCTCATCGACAACGCTTCAGCCATGGCCAGCCGGACTTTCCAGGACGGATCGTCGAGCAGCAGCGTCAAGGCAGACTCGGCGGCGCAACGGTCCTCCAGCGAGAACTGATTTTCGATGAAGGCCCGCGCCAGAAGCCCGGCCGCATAGGCCCTTTCGGAGACACGCGCCGTGTGGACCCATTTCAGAAAATTGGAAACGATCATTCAGACTACCCGTTGCCCCTGGACTCGCTACTTGCCCCTCTTCAGACGGTAGGCAAAAATGGTTTACGAACCGTTTTATGGTTAACCAACAGTTCAAGGGGCCAGGCGACGCTCGCCTGTTGCAACTCGCGCGTTCTGGGTCGCAAGGTAATTAGACAGTCGAAAGCGGCGTGTAGAAAAATCTCCAAAATTGACAATCCTGAGCCATCTTGTAATTTCTTCGTCAACAGCATGGAGACGCGGGAGCAGCGGTGTCTATCCGGGAGGAACTGGCGCATACTGAGACGGCTTTGACCTCCGCGGAGCAGAAGATCGTGCAGGCGCTGCTGGCGGACTATCCGATGTCCGGCCTCGGCACCGCGACGCGGCTGGCGCGCCAGGCCGGCGTCAGCGACCCGACGGTCATGCGCCTGATGATCAAGCTCGGCTACGGAAAATATTCGGATTTCCAGTCGAAGCTGCTGGAGGAAGTCGAGTCGCGCCTGCATTCGCCTCTGCTGATGATGGAAGCCAAGCGGCCCGCCAATTCCAGCGGGGGGACGGCGCTCGGCTACTACAATTCGGTCGCCGAAAGCCTGGAGCGTACCCGAACCCAGACGCCGTCCCAGGCCTACACGCGGGCGGTGTCGATGATCATAGAGGCCAAGGGGCAGGTCGTGCTGCTCGGCGGCCGTTTCAGCCGACACATCGCCTCGATGCTGGCCGGCTACCTCGTTCAGTTGCGCAGCGGCGTACGTGATATCGAGCAGCTTTCGCCGTCGGATTTCGACGTGCTGATCGACATGGGCAAGCGCGACCTGCTGGTGGTGTTCGACTACCGCCGTTACCAGGCGGATGTGGTCAGCTTCGCCCGACAGGCGCATGAGCGCGGCGTCGGCATCCTGCTGTTCACCGATCCGTGGCTGTCGCCCATCGCCGAGTTTGCCGACCAAACGATGGTGGCGGCGATCGACGCCGACTCGCCCTTCGACACGCTGGCGACGCCGGTAGCGCAGATCGAGGCGGTGCTGGCGCATGCGCTCGGCTTGCATGGCGCGTCGATCAGGGGCCGCATCGAGGATATCGAGGCGATCCGCAGCGCCAACGCCGTCACGTTGGACGGCGGCGACGACGCCGAGCGCGCCAAGAGCCCCGGCGACCGCATTCCGCCACCGCCGGCGGTAAAAATATCATGACATTTCCGGAGTTTTCATGACCGCCAAAGCCCAGCTTCCGCGCAGAGACGAACCTTTTCAGAAAGGAGCGACGGCGCTGCTGCTCGTCGACATGCAGCGCATCTGGCTGGAACCCGGGCTCGACCCCGACCATGCCGACCGTGGGCCGGACCATTATATCTACAAGCAGACGCGCGAGGTGACGATCCCCAATCAGGTCAAGCTGCTGAAGGCGGCGCGCGAGGCGGGGGTAGAGGTGCTGCACACCATTATCCAGAGCCTGACCGAGGACGGCCGCGACCGCTCGCTCGACCACAAGCTGACGCCGATCCACATTCCCCCCAGCATGAAGGAGGGTCTGCCGCCTAAGGAACTGGCGCCCGTCGGGGACGAGATCCTGCTGCCGAAGACCTCGTCCGGCGTCTTCAACTCGACCAACCTCGATTATCTCCTGAAGAACCTCGGCATCCGCAACCTTGTCGTCTGCGGCATGCTGACCGACCAGTGCGTCGACATGACGGTGCGCGACGGGGCCGATCGCGGCTATCTCGTGACCTGCGTGTCCGATGCCTGCGCCGCCCCGTCGCAGGAGCGGCATGACGGCGCGCTGAAGGCGTTCGGCGGCTATTGCTGGGTGGCCGACACGGCGACCGTGGCAAAACGCTTCGAGGCGCTGGGGCGCGAGGCGTGAGCGCCACGATGACCCCGCTCGCCCATGTCGTGACCACCGACCTCGCCGGCATCACGCGCGGCCGGCCGGTGACAGAGGAACGGCTGCAGAAGGCGGCAATCAACGGGCTTGGCTGGGTGCCGGCGAACCTGTGCCTCACGCCGTTCAACTCGATCCCCGGCGAGAACCCCTGGGGATCGGCGGGCGACGTCAGGCTGGTGCCCGACCTGCCGGCGCGGTTCTCGACCAATTCGACCGGTGGCGAAACGCCGCTCGACCTCGTCATGGGTGACATCGTCGAGCTCGACGGTTCGCCCTGGGCCGGCTGCACGCGGACACAACTGAAGGACGCGCTGGCGGCGCTGAAGCAGGCCACCGGACTTTCGGTCGTCGCCGCCTTCGAGCAGGAGTTTTTGCTGCATCCCGGCGTCGCCGATCCGGCGCGCGTGCCGGGGCATGCGTTCTCGGTGACCGCCTTCCGCGCCGCTGGCGTGTTCGGGCCGAGGCTTGCCGCCTGTCTGGAAGAGGCCGGGGTTGAGCCGGAGATGGTGCTTCCCGAATATGGCAACGACCAGTTCGAGGTGACGCACGCGCCGACGGACGGGCTGGCGGCGGCGGACCGCGCCATCGTCATCCGCGAGGTGACGCGCGAAGTGGCGCGCAACCTCGGCCGCCGCGCCTCGTTCGCGCCGAAGCCCTTGTTAGACGGCGTCGGCAACGGCGTGCACATCCATTTCAGCCTGGTCGACGCCGACGGCAGGCCGGCGACCTATGACGGCGGCCGGCCCGGCGGACTGTCGGAAGCGGCTGGCTCGTTCTGCGCCGGCGTTCTCAAGCATCTGCAGGCGCTGACGGTGCTGACGGCCTCCAGCCCGCCCTCCTATTACCGGCTGGCGCCGCACAACTGGAGCTCTTCCTACACCTGGCTCGGCGAACGCGACCGTGAGGCGACGCTGCGCATCTGCCCGGTGGTGACGATGGGCGGGCGCGACCCGGCGCGGCAATTCAACATCGAGTATAGGGCGGCCGACGCCACCGCCAATCCCTATCTGGCGCTGGCCGGCATCGTGCGGGCCGGGCTGGCGGGCATCGAGCAGAAGCTGCTGGCGCCGCCGATCGTGTCGGGCGACCCGACGCTGATGAGCGAGACGGAGCTCGCTGCAAACGGCCTGCGCCGGCTGCCGGAAACGCTGGAGGCGGCGCTTGAGGCGCTGACGGCGGACGAGACCGTTCGCGGCTGGTTCCCGGCGCCACTCATCGAGAGTTTTGTCGCCGTGAAGCTGGCCGAGCTGGCGCTGATGGCGGGCAAGGAAAAGGCGGATATCTGCGCGGCCTATGGAGACCGCTATTGACCGCCCCTGCCCCACAGCGGTTTGCATTCACTCGACCCCATTCCACCGGGCCGCTTTGGGTCAAATCCATCGGGCGTCGTCTTGTCCGGGCCACTAGCTCGACCTGCAACGAAGCCCTTGACCTTAGCCCAAGCCATCACCGGCGGAATGAGGCCGACTGAATGCAAACCGCTCTAGCCCCGACGGCCGACTGGCCCGAGCCGGTCGAGATCGTGAATGCCGGGTCGAACTCGCCACTGGTGCTGGTCTGCGACCATGCGTCGAACCACATTCCGGCCGTCTACGGACGGCTGGGCGTCGCGCCGTCCGAACTCCGGCGCCACATCGCCTGGGACATCGGCGCGGCCGAGGTGACGCGGGCGCTGGCCGCGCGGCTCGGCGCGCCGGCGTTCCTGGGCGCCTATTCGCGTCTGCTGGTCGACCTGAACCGGCCGTTCGGCGTGCCGACCAGCATGCCGGTGATCTCGGAAGCGACGCGCATTCCCCGCAATGAAGGGCTGGACGAGGCCGAGCGGACACTGCGGCGCGAGCGCATGTTCGAGCCGTTCCATGAGGCGATTGCAAAATTCCTCGACCGGCGCGGAGCAGCCAAGAACCTGATTGTCGCCATGCACAGTTTCACGCCGGTGTTTCTGGGCGTGGCGCGGCCCTGGCATATCGGCGTGCTGCATGAGGACGGCGGCGAACTGGCGCAAAAATTCCTGGCCGCGCTGCGTACCGACCCCGCCCTGGTCGTGGGCGACAACGAGCCCTACCGGATCGACCGCGAGGGCGACTACGCAATTCCCGTCCACGGGACGGATCGCGGCAACCCGGCGGTGCTGATCGAAATCAGACACGACCTGATCGACACGCCTGAGGGCATCGCCACCTGGGCCGGCCGGCTTGCCGCCATTCTGGAACCCATCGTCGCAACATGCCAGCCGGCCGCCTGAGGCCGCGACCAGAAAGAGGATGCCATGCCGGATACCGAAGCCACGATCAAGGCGCTGCAGGATTTCATCGAGAAGGACCGCGACTTCGTCATCAACCTGACGCGCGACCTCGTCCGCATCCCGTCCGTCAATCCGAAATTCGAGACTGCCGATGGGCTCAACCGCGAGGGCGACGTGCAAAAGCTGCTGGAGCCGATCCTCAAGGACGAGGGTTTTGCCACCGAGCAGTTCGACGCCCTGCCCGGCCGGCCGAACCTGATCGGAGAGAAACCCGGCTCCGAGGATAAGAGCCTGATCCTGTGCGGCCATATCGACGTGGTGCCGACCGGTGCGCTCAAGGACTGGACGGTCGATCCGTTCGGCGGCGAGATCGCCGGCGGAAAGCTCTATGGGCGCGGCTCGATCGACATGAAGGGCGGCGTCGCCGCCTGCGTGGCGGCGATGCGTGCCATCAACCGCGCCGGCATAAAACTCGACGGGCGGCTGGCGTTCCACTCGGTGGTGGACGAGGAGGCCGGCGGCGGCGGCGCCATCGACAATGTCAGGCGCGGCAAGCTCGCCAAGGCGATCCTCGTGGCCGAGCCGAGCTGGGGCGATGTGCATCCCGCCGAGGGCGGGCTGGAGTGGGCGCGCGTCACCATTCGCGGCCGCAACGGCCATTCGGCCTTCCGCTTCAACGAGATCTACCCGCAGCAGCACACGAGCGACCGGCTGGCGCCGGCGGTCAACGCCATCGACATCGCCGCGCGCTTCATCGAGGCGGTGCACCTGTTCGAGCAGAACCGCGTGCGCGCCCGCTCGCATCCGCTGCTGCCCGCCGGCATGAACACCATCAACATCGGCGTGATGTGGGGCGGCACCGGCCTCGGCGCCAACGGCCTGCCGACGGTGATGACCAACCCGGCGATCATCCCCGACGCGGCGGTGCTCGACCTCGACATGAAGTTTTTGCCGGACGAGACCTCGAAGCAATACCGCCGGGATTTCGAGGCGTTCGTCGCCAGCTTCTGCGCCATGGACGACTGGCTGAGGAAGAACCCGATCAAGATCGACTGGGACCTCGGCGGCCTGCATTTCCCGCCGATGAACACAGCGCCCGACCATCCGCTGGTCGCCTCGCTGATGAAGCGGGCGGCGGCCGCCGGCAAGGCCCCCGCGATGAAGGGTTTCATCGCCGTCTGCGACGCGGCGCACTATGCCGGCGCCGGCGTCGACGGGGTGATCTACGGCCCGGCCGGCGACGGTTTCCATTCGACCGACGAATATGTCGACATCGACTCGCTGGTGAGAAGCGCAAAGGTCATCGCGGCGAGTGTGATCGACTGGTGCGGGGTCAGGTAACCACAGGGGACAGTTTACTTTTTTCCGCCAGCACGAACCTTGCGGCGGCACCGCCTGCCTGCGGAAAGAAAGTAAACTGTCCCCGGCACCTCCCCTGAGTTGCCGCAATTGAAGGAAGCGCAAATGAGCTCGACCCCACTCGACAACAGCCTCGTCGAAGAAGCCACCCAGTGGCGGCGGCATCTTCATGCGCATCCCGAAACCGCCTTCGACGAGCACCGCACCGCCGATTTCGTCGCGGCGAAGCTTGAAGAATTCGGCATCAATGTGCATCGCGGACTGGGCGGGACCGGCGTGGTCGGGACGCTGAGGCGAGGCACCAGCCCCGTCGCCGTCGGCCTGCGCGCCGATATGGACGCGCTGTTCATCCATGAGGAGAACGCGGTCGACTACCGTTCGTCGGTGGACGGCAAGATGCATGCCTGCGGCCATGACGGGCACATGGCGATGCTGCTCGGCGCTGCAAAGCACCTCGCCCGCAACGGCGATTTCGACGGCACCGTGCATTTCATCTTCCAGCCGGCCGAGGAGACGGGCGACGAGCGTTGCGGCGGCAATTTCATGGTCAGGGACGGCCTGTTCGAAAAGTTTCCGGTGCAGGCGGTGTTCGGGCTGCACAATCTGCCGTCCGCGCCGCTCGGCAGCTTTTCGATGCGGCCCGGCCCGATGCTGGCCTCCATCGACACGTTCGAATTCCGCATCGGCAGCGCGCTTGCCCATCCGGCCACGCAATACGGCGTGGCGGACCCGCTGCTGATCGCGGCCGGCATCGTGCAGGACATGCACGCCTTCAAGGCGCGTTACGTCAATCCGGCCGAGCCGGTCGTGCTGTCGATCACGCAGTTCCAGAGCGGCAATCCGGCCGACCGGCAAAGCGTGCATGTGACGCCGGACAAGGCCATCGTTCGCGGCACGGTCTATACGCTCAACGACGCGGTGCGGGACCAGTTCGAGACCGGGCTGGAAAGGATCGTGCGCAATGCCGCCGAGGCCGGCGGCGCCAGCCACGAATTTTTCTTCGAGCGCGGCTATCCGGTGCTGCGCAACACCGCCGACGAGACCGAATTCGCGGCTTCGGTTGCCAAGGAGGTTTCGGCGGCCGTGAACGCCGCGATGCAGCCCGTCATGGGCGCGGAGGATTTCGCCTTCATGCTGGGTGCGGCTCCGGGTTGCTACGTCTTCCTCGGGTCGCGCCATGAAAATGAAGCGGCGCCGCGCCAGCTTCACAACCCGCGCTACGATTTCAACGACGCGGCGCTGCCTGTCGGCATCCGCTACTGGGCGACGCTGGCGGAGCGTTATCTCAGTGAGGCAAAGTCCGGAGGCGGCCGGCCGGTTTAACCGAGCGACGAGCAACGGTTCTGCCAGGCAGCACGGATCGTTGCCAGGCGGGGGAAAATCCGCGCTGGCTGTCGCTGCTTCGCTTGTCGCGTCCTGGCCGGCCGGTCGCGTCATGAGGTATCGGGAGGGTCCAGCGCGTAGACGGCCAGCGCATGGGCGTGCGCCAGGATTTCGTCGACCTCGCGGATTCTGTCGGGATGTGGCGCAGTCGGGTCGTAGCGGGACAGCCGCCCGCCGGGCGGACGCCCGCGCCGCAGCGGCGAGAGGCGTCGGCGGGTGACGGGACCGTCCCGCGGGATTGCCGCGTCGCGCCGCGCCTTCCAGCGGGCGAAGCGTTGTGCCTGGCCGGGCAGATCGTCAAGCGCGGCGCCGAGCGCCGCAAGGCGCTGGCCGAGACGGGCGGCGTTGATGGGGTCGTCCGCCGACGGAGGGGGAGGCAGCGGGCGGTACGTCGCGTTGAAATCGAGGCCCAAGATGCGCGGGGCGGCGTGGGCGGGAACAGCGCGGCGGGGGATGTGGAACAGACGCCGCGGCGGATCGAGCAGCGGCAGGTTCCATGCACGCGGGGTGGATTTGGGACGTTTCTTCGGGCCCTTTGGCATGAAGGCGCGGGGACCTCGCAACATCGCCGGCTTTGGCTTGCGCGGGCGTAACGGCGGCAAGGCCACGACGATCGTAAGCGCCCGGTCATGACCGCCTTCCGTAGTGGTGTTCGGATCGGCTAACGATCGGGCTCGGGATGCTGAAGATGGTGTCCATGAGTGGGGCTTAATGGACACGATCCCGTTGGACGGAATGATTGGCGGGGATCTTCGGGGCGAGACAGCGCCCGCACGCCGGCGCAAGTCCTATACCCTCGAAGAGAAGC
>NZ_JBEBMH010000060.1:0-15068 GCF_040081985.1 Mesorhizobium yinganensis
TTCGCCTTGAACTTGTAGAAGGTCGCAGCCGAGATGCCGTGCTTGCGGCAGACATCCGCCGTCTTCGCACCGGCCTCCTGCTCCTTCAGCATCCCGATGATCTGTTCTTCCGTGAACCTCGAAGGTCGCATCATCCGTCTCCATGATCGACGGACTCTACCCAAATCTGGAGGAAGTTCAGGGTCTCAGGTCACGTGGTATAGTCGGCCATTGTCACAAGACGTTAGTGAATTATCTCCGGATCGAGCCAGGGGGAAATCAATGAAACTGGCAACTAGTGGTTCTCGCCTAACATAAGGGTCCGATTTCGGATTCCGTTTCGAGAGCGCGCGTGCGAGTCTAGCGTATGCGCACAGGAATTTCGCTTATCGTTTCGCCGGGAGTGGGAGCGTCTGCGCCGAGCCGATGTGGTCGTCGATCAACAAGCCGCCTGACCTTCACGCAACACCATCATAGCTTCGGCACCGCTCGCGCGAGCCAGCATCTTCTGCGGTCCTCAGCGTATGGGTACCCGGCACCGTCGAGATCATGCGGTAAACCGGCAAGTCCAAGACCTGCGTGTGGCGCTGGCAGGAGTGCTTTGCCGAGGAAGGCTTCGAGGGGCTGCTGCACGACAAGACGCGGCCCTCGCGCATTCCCCCGCTTGGTCCCGCCGTGGCCGAACGCGTGATGGTGGCGCTGACGGTGCAGGACCCACTCGGCGAGACGACGCACTGGACTGCCGACATGATGGCGCAAGCTGCCGGCATCAGCGCCAGCGCGGTGCGCCGCAGCTGGAAGGCGCACGGCCCGCAGCCCCACCGCTGGCGCCAGTTCAAGCTGTCCAACGACCCGCAGTTCGTCGACAAGCTGCTCGACGTCGTCGGCCTCTACGTCGATCCGCCGGCCCACGCCATCGTGCTGTCGGTCGACGAGAAGAGCCAGATCCAGGCGCTCGATCGCACCCAGCCCGGCCTGCCTCTCAAGAAGGGCAGGCTCGGCACCATGACGCACGATTACAAGCGCAACGGCACGACCACGCTGTTTGCGGCCCTCAACGTGCTCGACGGCACCGTCATCGGCCGCAATATGCAGCGTCACCGCCATCAGCAGTTCATCCGCTTCCTCAACGCCATCGACGCCGAGGTGCCGGCCGGCAAGGCCGTCCACGTCGTCCTCGACAACTACGCCGCTCACAAGCACCCCAAGGTGCGGGCCTGGCTCGACCGCCATCAGCGCTTCACCTTCCACTTCACCCCGACCTCGTCCTCATGGCTCAACGCCGTCGAGGGCTTCTTCGCCAAGCTGTCGAAGCGGCGTCTCAAGCGCGGTGTCTTCCACTCCGTCGTCGACCTTCAGGCGGCAATCAACCGCTTCCTCGCCGAGCACAACCAAAAACCCAAACCTTTTGTCTGGACCGCCGACCACGACGAAATCATCGCCGCCGTCAAACGTGGGCACCAAGTGTTAGATTCCATCCACTAGGAGATATTTCGTGTAACCAGCATCTTGGAGATGTGTGACCCTCTGTCCACGCCCGTCGAGAAGGAGTTTGATCGATCTTGGAGCCTACCGCCGGGAACGAGCCGCGAAGCTGACGTTCCCAGTTCAAGTCGCATGAGGGGCAATCTGCAATGTCCGGTTTCCCGAGCGAAAATGTTCTCGCAGGTACCAAACGCTGGAAGCGAACCTCAAAGAGTGTTCGCGTATATTAATTTCGATACAAGCAGATCCGGTATCACGCTCAAGCCGGAACGACACTTGGACTGACGTTGAAAGGCAACGGCAGCTACGATGACGCTGCCCTCCTCATTCGAACAGCGTCAGATTCTCGGCCTCGATACGCAGCAGATCGGCAAGAATCCCGTTCAAGTGAGATTGCATTGCTTCCACCGCTGCGTCTGAACTGCGCGCATCGATTGCGTGGACAATCGCCTCGTGCTCTTCGATCAGCCTTCCCATCGAATCGGGTTTGCGAAGTTGCAGGTTGCAGACCCGGTCTATGTGCGCCTTGATATCGGCGATCACGCTCCACGCCATGCCGCATCCCGCGCCGTTGGCGATCGCCATATGGAACTGCTCGTCCTCGCGGCGGAAGCGGTTGTAGTCCTGGGTCTCCCGGGCCGCTTGTTGTCTGGCCAGAATTCCGGTGATGGAGGCCCGCACCCAGGGGTCGAACGTTTCGCAAGCCCGCCGAACGACTGCAGTCTCGATGGCCTCGCGAACGAAGCGCGCTTCCATCATCTCACGAGCCGAGATTTTCACGACCACCGTGCCGCGCTTGGGGCGCACCTCGACCAGCTTCGATTTGGCTAGCGCGATCAAGGCTTCGCGAACGGGCTGACGTGAAACGCCCAAGCTGTCGGCGATCTCCTGCTCCGAGAGACGGGCACCAGGCTTCAATTCGAGCCGGATGATCGCTTCGCGAAGATCTCGCTCCACCTGAGCCGCGGTGCTGTCGCCGGTTTCGGCGCCCTTTTCGATCTTCAGCGACTGAATGTTCATATCGCTTCTTAGCACATTGACAGCGTCCGGCAACTACCATACCGTACCATACTTACATACGCTACCATACAAGACGTCACACGCTCTGGCCTGAAAATGAACATTGAAAATACCTTCATCACCCCTCGGATCGATGATCAGCGTCTGAAAGGGAGGCCAGATTACCGGATGCTTGTGGCGGGTAAGTCTGTCGACGCAGCCAGTGGGAAAGCCATTGAGCGGGAAAGCCCGGGACATCTTGGCATGGTCGTCGGCAGGTGGCCCGACGCATCCGCGGACGATGTAAAGCTTGCCATAGCCGCGGCGCGAGAGGCCTTCGACAAGGGCCCCTGGCCGCGCATGTCGGGCGCTGAGCGTTCGCGCCTGCTCTACAAGGTCTCCGAGCTGATCCTCGCCAATCTCGACGAGCTGGCGCTGGCCGAATGCCTCGAAGTGGGCAAGCCGATTCTCCAGGCGCGCGGTGAGATCGAATATTGCGCCGACCTCTGGGCCTATGCGGCTGGTCAGACGCGCGGGCAGGAGGGCGACAGCTTCAACAACATCGGCGACAACCGCCTCGGCCTCGTTCTGCGCGAGCCAGTCGGCGTCGTCGGCATCATCACGCCGTGGAATTTCCCCTTCATCATCGCCTCGGAGCGCGCGCCGTGGGCGATCGGCGCCGGCTGCACGGTCGTGCTGAAGCCATCCGAATTCACCTCGGGCACATCCATTCGCATGGCCGAACTGGCACGCGAGGCAGGCATTCCGGACGGCGTCTTCAACGTCGTCACCGGCTATGGCAACCCGGCCGGGCAGATCCTCGCCGAGGACCCGCGCGTCGACATGGTCGCCTTCACCGGTTCGGTACGCGTCGGCACGCTGCTCGCCGAGATCGCCGCAAGACAGGTGAAGCGCGTCGGGCTGGAACTCGGCGGCAAGGGGCCGCAGATCGTCTTTGCCGATGCCGATCTCGACGCAGCCGCCGACGGCATAGCCTACGGCGTCTATCACAATGCCGGACAATGCTGCATTTCCGGCAGCCGCCTACTGGTAGAGGAGAGCATCCGCGACGAGATCATGGACCGCGTGCTGGCGATCTCGGCAAAAGTTCCCTACGGCGATCCGCTCAACGACCGCACCCGCATCGGCGCGATGATCTCGAAGGCGCATATCGCGAAGGTCGAGGGTTATGTGCGCGCGGGTGAAAGCGCTGGTGCCGAATTGCTGACCGGCGGCCACATGGCCGGCGAAGGCGCCGGGCTCTACTACCAACCCACCGTGTTCCGCAATGTGCGGCCCGACATGTCGATCGCGCGAGAGGAGATCTTCGGGCCGGTGCTGTCGACCATCGCGTTCCGCACGGCGGACGAGGCCGTGGCGCTCGCTAACGATTCCGAGTTCGGCCTGTCGGCCACCGTGTGGTCGACCAACCTCGAAAACGCCATGCAGACCATACGCCGCGTGCACGCCGGCCGCTGCTGGGTCAACAGCGTCATCGACGGCACGCCGGAGCTTCCGGTCGGCGGCTACAAAAGAAGCGGCCTCGGGCGTGAGCTCGGCCGCTACGGTTTTGACGAATATTCGCAGGTGAAAGGCATCCACGTCACCATGGGCACACCTGCGCGCTGGTTCAACGGGTAGCACCGTTTCAAAGAATCCGCCCGGGAGGAAAACGGGCGGCGACATCCATCAATGGGAGGAAAGTCTATGGCTAGTCAGAGCTTCAGGAAGTTATTGGGCGCGGCGATCGGCGCAACGTTCCTGTCGACGGCGGTCCATGCCGCCGACGTCAAGGCGACGATGATCATCTATCTCGACCCGAGCGTGCAGTTCTTCAACCCGGTCGTGAAGGGTGCGCAGGACGCGGCGGCGCAGTTCGGTGTCGATCTCGACGTGCAGTACGCGAACAACGATCCGGTGCGCCAGAACGACCTGATCGAGGCGGCGACCGCGGCCGGCGTCGACGGCATCGCGGTGGCGATCTCCAGCTCGGATGCCTTCGACAAAAGCATCTGCGACGCCGTGAAGGCCGGGATCGTCGTGATCGGCTTCAACAATGACGATCTCGAAGGCGCCAACGGCAACTGCCGCCAGGCCTATGTCGGAATGAACGAGTTCGCGTCCGGATATGAGCTCGGGCAGCGAATGATCGAGAAATTCGGGCTGAAGGAAGGTGACGTGGTCTTCAACCCACGCGAGATACCGGAAGCCAGTTTCGCGGTCGCGCGCGGCGGCGGCATCGAGAAGGCGATGAGCGAAAAGGGGATCAAGGTCGAGACCGTCAAGTCGGGCCTCGACCTGGCGGAAGCGCAGAACATCATGGCGCAGTTCCTGATTGCCAACCCGACCGTAAAGGCCGTTTTCGGTACCGGCTCCGTTACCTCGACGGTCGGCGCGGGCGCGATCAAGGACGCCGGCGTCGACATACCCTTCGGCGGCTTCGACCTGGCGGTGGAAATCGTCAACGCGGTCGAATCGGGTGCCATGTTCGCGACGATGGACCAGCAGCCCTATCTGCAGGGCTTCTATCCGATCGCCCAGATCGCGCTTGCCAAGAAGTACGGCCTGACCCCGACCGACGTCGACACCGGCCAGGGCGCCTTCCTCGACAAGAACCGCATCGGTGCGGTGAAGCCGATGATCGGCACCTATCGCTGATCGAACGCCTTCGTCCGACCTTCCGGCCCGCAAAGCCGGAGGGTCGCATCCTATTCCCGACATGAGGGCACCGGCCTTGACCATCTCGTCGACCGACGGCGACGCCGTCCGATCCCGCACGGCCAGGAGTTCGCTGGCAAGGCAGATGCTGGCCAAGCCTGCAGGTTCGATTTTCGTCGTATTCGCGCTGATTCAGATCGCCTGCATCGCCGCTGGCCTGCTTTATCCCGACGATTTCCGCTATCTGTCGCCGCAGAACCTGACCATCCTCATGAAGGCGGTGCCGGTGCTCGGCTGCCTGGCGCTTGGCGCGGGCATACTGATGATCGCCGGCGAGTTCGACCTGTCGATCGGCTCCGTCTACACACTGACCGCCATCATCATGGCGGTGCAGGTGGGCAACGGTATGAGCGCGTTCATCGCCGCGCCGCTGGCGATCCTGATCGGCGTGGCGATCGGCATGCTGAACGGCATGATCACGCTGCGCTTCGGCCTGCCATCCTTCATTGTGACGCTGGGCGGGCTGCTGTTCTGGCGCGGCGCAGTGCTGCTCTACAATGGCGCGGTGCAGGTGCGCTTCGATCCGGAGCCGGCCTTCTCCGCGCTGTTCGCGGGCACCTTCTTCGGGCTCAACGCGGCCTTCATCTGGATCATCCTTCTTGTGGTCGTCTTCCATCTGCTTCTGCACAATCACTGGTTCGGCAACCATGTATTCGCGACCGGCGGCAACCGTGCGGCCGCTACCGCCATCGGCATCAACGTGAAGCGCATCAAGATGGCGGCCTTCGCCATCGCCGGCGGCATGGCGGCCTTCGCAGGCATCCTCGCCACGTCGCGCGTCGGCAGCGTCCAGCCCGGACAAGGCACCGGCCTCGAACTCCAAGCGATCGCCGCCTGCGTCATCGGCGGCCTGTCGCTGAATGGCGGGCGCGGCTCCGTGATCGGCATCTTCCTCGGTGTGCTGCTGATTCACACCATCACCAACGTGCTGCTGCTCGTGCGCGCGCCGGGCTTCTATCTCGAAATGTTCATCGCGACGCTGATCGTCGGGGCCGCCATCCTCAACCAGCTCATCGAACGCAAGGGGACCGCCTGATGCCTGCCGCTCCCCTTCTCGGACTTCACAACGTCAGCAAGCGTTTCGGCGCGCTTACGGCGCTAAAGAACCTGTCCTTCCATGTCGGCGAGAGCGAAGTGGTCGGCCTGCTCGGCGACAACGGCGCCGGCAAGTCGACGACGGTGAACCTGATCTCCGGCATCCATCAGCCGACATCCGGCCATATCTCGGTCGATGGCAGGCAGATGCTGTTCGCCTGCCGCACGGACTCGGCCGATGCCGGCATCGAGACGATCTACCAGAACACCGCGCTGGTGGATTCGCTTTCGATTACGCGCAACATCTTCATGGGCCGCGAACGCATCAACGGCATGGGTTTCCTAAAGCAGTCGGAGATGCGCGAGATCGCAATGGAGGTGCTGAAGTCGGCCGTGCACATTTCGGGCATCGACTCACCCGACAAGCTGGTCGGCGAGCTGTCCGGTGGCCAGAAGCAGGCCGTGGCGATCGCGCGCGCCGTGTTCTTCAAGCGCCGCGTGCTGCTGCTCGACGAGCCGACCTCGGCGCTCTCGGTGCGCGAGACCGAGGCGCTGCTCAACCAGGTGCTGAAGCTCAAGGCCGAGAATGTTTCCAGCGTGCTCGTGACTCACAACCTCTATCACGCCTACCAGGTGTGCGACCGCTTCGTGATCATGAGCCACGGCACGAAAGTGTTCGACGTCGCCAAGGCGGACACAACCATCGGCCAACTGACGGAATACGTGGTGCTTACATGACGGACCGGAAGACTGCGACCGCGACGACCGAAATCGACATCCGCCACGCCATCGACCCGATGACGGCGGCGGCCATGGGCACCGACGAATTGCGTGCGAACTTTTTGATGCCGGACCTGTTCCGGCCCGGGAAGGTGGCGCTGACCTACACGCACTACGACCGCATGATCATCGGCGGCGCGGTGCCGCTGGCGCAGGCGCTGGCGCTCGAACCCATCAAGCAGACGGGGACGCACAACTTCCTCGACCGCCGCGAGCTGATCGTCATCAACATCGGCGGCGCCGGCACGGTGACGGCGGATGGCGAGACATTTGCGACCGGTCCGCGCGACATGGTCTATGTCGGCATTGGAAAGATCAGCGTGACCTTCGGTTCGGACGACGCGGCCAAACCTGCGAAATTCTACGTGATATCCGCGCCTGGCCATGCGAGCCATCCAACAAAATTGATCCGCATCGGTGACGCCAGGCGCGTCGATCTCGGCAATCAGGCCACCTCAAACGAGCGCTCCATCTTCCAGTTCATCCATCCGGAAGGCGCGAAAACCTGCCAGCTGGTGGTCGGCATGACGCAATTGGCGCCCGGCTCCGTGTGGAACACCATGCCCTGCCATATCCACGACCGGCGAATGGAGGCCTATCTCTATTTCGACCTCGCCGAGAACGCACGCGTGTTCCACCTGATGGGCGAGCCGGACGAGACCCGCCACATCGTGATGAAGAACGAGGAGGCGGTGGTGTCACCGTGCTGGTCGATCCATTCCGGCGCCGGCACCTCCAGCTACGCCTTCATCTGGGCCATGGCCGGCGACAATGTCGACTACACCGACGTGGACCCAGTGCCGATCGAGAGTCTGCGCTGAATGGACGTCGCACGCCGGAGGCGATGAATATCGCCGAGACGAATGGTGTTGGAGCGAGGTGCCACAGATGCCCCATCTATGAAGGAGCGCGACCTGCGCCAAGTGCCCGTTGATCGCATACACCGAGCTGCACTCCCCAGCTCCAGAGTAGTGACCGGCCCAAAAGCAATCCGAGTACAGGCCTCTTCGCACGGTAGTCCCTGCGCGTACATCGTTGTACGCGGTTCACACAGTCGATGGTTCCCGTCCTTCGAGATAGTAGAGTGACATCGGCCCCTTGCCCTTCACATCCACCACGCCTCTGAATTCAAACTTGTAAGAAGAGCCCAGCACCAGCCTCGTGTTTTCGGTCACTTGAATCCTGCCGGCGCTTCCTTGCGACTCCATCCGGGACGCAGTGTTAACCGTATCTCCCCATACATCATAAAACAGCTTCCTGGTGCCGATAACGCCAGCAATCGCCGGCCCGGTATGTATACCGATTCGAAGCCTCAGATCCTCGTCCAGCTCGGGCCCGATTTGCGTTACACTGTCGAGCATGTCGAGGGCCATTTCTGCCACCGCAGCGCAATGTCCGCTGGATTGATCAGGCATGCCGCCGGCGATCATGTAGGCATCCCCGATTGTCTTGATCTTCTCGAGCTTGTGTTTCTCGGCTAGGCGATCGAACTCGGAAAACACACGGTTGAGCAATCCGACGACACGGGCCGGTGCAAGCCGCATGGCGCGCGGCGTGAAATCAACTATGTCGGCAAAGAGGATCGTCACGTCTTCGAAATGGTCGGCGATGATCTGATCCGGGTTTTTCTTAAGGCGGGCTGCGATCGAGCCCGGCATCAGGTTTTGCAGGAGCCCCTCGGATCGCTGATACTCCCGCGACAGTGCCTCTTCGGCGCTTTCCGCCAGTTTTAGCGCATAAGCCATCGCACCGAAGAGGATCGCTGCTGCAGTCGTGATCGAGATGATCTTGTTCCTTTCTCCAAACGCCGCATTCATCGGCGCAATTTGTCCCAGGACAGGCGCTCCCACATCGATTGCAACAAACGTGAGGAATAGCAATAGCGCCATCACGAGACTCAAGGCCAACCGACGCGACCCGAACACGAGTACGATTCCGGGTGCAGCCAACAGATTGTACTGAGAGCCGGCGGAGGAACCGCTCAACATCCCAATGACGAAGAAGTCGACCGAAACAACAATGCAAAAATAGACCGGTGCAATGATCTCGTTCCATCGATGGAAAAGCGGGCTGGCAAATAATAGTAAACCGGCCGTGGTCGCCGTAATGGAGACCGGGTAGAGAGAGACATCATGCACGGCATATTGAAGTGCCTTCGCAAATGATGCTACCGCAACAAAGGCATTCAGCCCATTGAATATTCGCAACCTTCTTGCAATGTCGCCGGTGTAGCTCCGGGTGCCGAACTCGACTATGTTCGATACGAGGCGACGGAGATACTTTGATGGGCCCATGGTGCCACCGCGTTTCGTCGAAATCCGCCATCAACCGCGGACGACCAAGGTATTATAGCGGTTTCGGCGAATAGAGGCACTCTGTGGAATTGCTAACGGGATTCCAGACACGGGTTCGGACTCGTTCCGACCAGGGTCACGAAGGTCAACCGAGGGTGAGAGAAGAGCCAGCGCCAGGCTCGACGGGAAGCGGCACACGTGCTAATATTCTGTAGCCCAGGTGGGGGCCGACATGCTCGCTAGACTACTGTCTGCATTGGCATTTTGGTTCGGATTGATGGCTACAGCCGCGACGGCCGGGCCGCTTCACGATGCGGCGCGCTCCGGAGATACGACGGCACTCAAGGCCCTGCTTGAGGGCGGCAACGCTATTGAGGAGAAAAACTCGACCGGCGAGACTGCGCTGGTCGTTGCCTGTCTCGCTGGTCAAAATGAAGCTGTCGCCATGCTGATCAAACGAGGCGCGAATGTCGTGGCAAGGAACAACCGGGGAATGACGGCGTTGCATGGCGCATCCTATGCGGGGTGTGCGGAATGCGTGCGACAGTTGCTGGTCGCAGGGGCATTGCCCAGCGACGCTGAGAACCGCTTCAAGGTAACGCCTTTTATCGTCGCAGCCGAGGAAAACCATCCCGACATACTGGCGATGTTGCTGGCCGCCGGGGCCGATGCAGAAGCGACCGAACGGCATGGCTACACTGCGTTGACCCGCGCAGGATTCAAGGCGCGCAAGGAGACGATCGCTTTTCTGCTGAAGAGGGGAAGCCAGTGCCAGCCGGCGAAAGTGGCAGGTCTGTGGAGTGGGGACTGCCTCAAGATGGCCGCCGAGACGGCGAGCCCGCCATGAGCCGTTATGCGAAAGGATGAGTGATATGAAACATATCGGATTGACTTGTCTCTGCATCGTTGTCGTCTGGTCCGTGCCGGCGCAGGCCGATGAGATCAACACCGGCTATTTCGGCAACGTTGCCATCGAGGGCTACGACACGGTCGCCTATTTCACAGAAAAGCGTGCGGTGAAGGGCTCGGAGAAGATCCAATCGGAATGGCTCGGCGCCACCTGGCAGTTCGCCAGCGAGGAAAACCGCAGGCTGTTCGATGCCAGCCCGCTTGATTATGCGCCCCAATATGGCGGCCTGTGCAGCGAGGGCGTCGCCTATCACGAGATGACAGTCAATATCGAACCGGAGGTCTGGCAGATCATCGATGGCAAGCTCTATCTTAGCGCAGGGGCCAGCTTTGAGGATCTCGCCGCCAACCGGCCAAAGGCGGAGGCCAACTGGCCGGAAGTGCACGCCGAGTTGCAGAAGTAGGACATAACATTCCAAACCTCCAGAAGGATTGATGCCCTCCTCCACGCGTGAGGGCAGGTTTAGGCTGGGTCGACGTGTATCTGCTGACAGGCAAGCAGCTTGACCTCCCCTCATCGCGCGATTCGCGCCATCATCTCCCGCGCCCCGTGGGGAGATGGGTAAAGCTCGGCATCATCTTACCGAGAAGAAGCGCAGCGTGTCAGGCAGGACCAGCGCGTAGTCGAGATCGGCGCTCTTGTCGGCATAGACTGCGCCGCATTGCCAGTGGCCGCGGAAGCTAGCCTCGAACTGCAGGCAGAGCTGGTCATTCTCGATACGCGCCACCCCAGTCAGAAATGTGCTTACGCCGCGATAGGCGACCCGCAAGTCTTTGGTAATCTGCAAGAAGAACGGCGCCTTTTCGTTGCCTTGGACCACGGCGATGCCTCGCCAGCCGCGTCCTACGGTCAAGGCGGCCAAAGCTTCGCCGCGGATGCGGGCCTGCTCATTCACGCGGTAGTCGCGAGGCCATTCGGGAATGCCAGCCTCGGCGAGCAGGGCGAGGTAGTTCGCAAGATCTGTCGGATTACGGAACCAGCCGGCATAAAGATGGCGAAATGCCGCCAGATTGGCGTAGGGAAGACTCTGCAGGAAGGTCGCGTGCTTGCGCGCCTCGTCGGTTCGGCCAAGCCCGGCATAGGTGACGGCCAGATACTCGTGGGTGTTCTCCGAGGCCGGCCAGGCGGCGACCACGGTCTCGAGCTCAGCCCGTGCCAGCTCGTATTTCCCCGCCAGCGCATGTACCGTGCCCGCAACCTGAAGAAGGCCGGGCGGCGGTTTGGGATTGAGACGCATCGCGCCGGCAATCGCGCTCGCCGCCTCGTCGAGATCGCCGGAATAGGCCAGCACCGTGGCAAGGCTCGCCTTGGCCTCGGCATCGCCGGGGTTGAGCGCGGCGGCTCGCCGCACCGAGGCGATAGCGTCGTCGTGGCGGCCGTCGGCCAACTGAAAGACCGCGAGCGCCGCGAAGGCGCGGGCATTGTTGGGATCGAGCTCCAGCGCCTTGCCGGCGGCCTCGTAGGCGCGCTTTCGGGCGATCGTCGACGAAAGGACTAGGTCTGCCAAGCTTCGCCAGATTTCCGCCGATGTCCGCGCGTAGCCGGCATAGGCGTCGGCGAAGGAGGGATCAAGCGCGATCGCCTTGTCATAGGCAGCCAGAGCTCGCGCTTGCGTCGTAGCGTCGACGACATAGTAGCTTTGCGCCTCGGCGCGCAGAAACCAATCGTAGGCCTCGAGGTTGCGGGTCGGAATGCGCTTCAGTTCCACCGCCTCCGCCGACGTGAGCTTGACCGCGAGCGCCTCGACGATCTCGTTGATCACCTCGTCCTGCACGGTGAAGATATCGGCAAGGCGCCGGTCGAACTGCTTGGCCCAGATTTGCTGGGCAGTGTCGGCCTCCACCAGGTTGGCGCTGATGCGCAGGCGATCCTGAGACTTGCGCACGCTGCCTTCGAGCACGTAGCGGACGCCCAGCTCGCGGGCGACCGTCTGAGGGCTGACGGCCTTTCCCTTGTACGGCAGAACCGAGCCGCGGGCGATGACGAACAGGCCCGAGAGGCCGGTGAGTTGGGTGATAAGCCCGTCGCTCAGGCCGTCGGCGAAGTAGTCCTGTTCGGAATCATCGCTTGCATTTGCAAAGGGCAGGACCGCGATCGAACGCTTGCCAACACCCGCCGGATCGGTCGCGGCATCCGGCCGCGGCGTCTCGCTCAGCCAGAACGCTACAGCCGCCAAGCCGACGACCGCGACCAGTGCCGCGGCGATAGCCCCGAGAGCGAGCTTAATCCTGAAGCGTGGGGCGACCTCGGCTCCACCCGCGCCCTCAATCGCCACTCGGAAGGCCCGCACTGGTCGGGCGATGTTCTTGACCTCGATTTCACCCATATCGACGAACTTGACGGGCAAGCGATCGCGAACTTGGTTCCGCACGGAGCGGTGCACGCAGATACCGCCCGGCTCCGCCAGCGTCTGTAGGCGCGCGGCCACGTTGACGCCATCGCCGAACACATCGCCACGATCGGCGATGACATCGCCCAGGTGCACGCCGATGCGGAACGCGAGCTTGCGCGTGCCTGGGCTCGCGGCCGCGCGCGCCGCCATGTCGGTTTGAATGGCGAGCGCGCAGCGCATCGCCTCCACCACGCTGGGGAATTCGGCGAGAAAGCCATCGCCCATGCGCTTGAAGATGCGCCCCTGGTGCTGCGCCGTCTGGGGAGTCAGAACCTCCTCGTCCGCCGCCCTCAGATCGCGGAGGGTCCCTTCCTCATCCGCTCCCATCAGCCGCGAATAGCCGGCGATGTCGGCGGCCAGGATCGCGGCGAGCCGCCGTTCCAGTTTGCCTTCGCCCGTTGCGATAGACATTCGAGAGTTTCCGCCGATTTTTCGATACACTTACGGCGAACGTAGCGTCACTCCGGTAATTACCATGATAGGCCCATGCAAGGCCATCTCCATCCCAGCAGTCTCGTCGACAGGACGACTCACCGCGCTTCTACCTGAAGCCAACGCGACCGCATTTTTGTGGCCGGTTGCGAAATATTCGCCTATCGACTTCGGGTCGAACTCGACCGCATGTTGCATGACACGTCAAATGGTCGATAGGTTAGCCAGCCTGCGCAAGAAGATCGAGGTAGCCATGATAGGGCAGGCTGCGTTATGCAAGCGAACGCACTGGAGCGCTCCCAGCATGCTTCGATTTTCGACTTCACCAGCGGCGAGGTCGAGACGCCGCCAGATTGTGACAATTTCACCAGCCCCATGACGACCATCCCCGACATCGCTCAGACCGTAAAGGAAAGCCGGAACGCGGCGAGCGCCGTGATGCGCTGGCGATCGTACCGCTGCTGACGCCGGGCGCACGCATCGGCATCATCGATGGCGGCTTCATCGGGCTCGGGCCGCTATCGCTCTGGAGGCCAGGGCCGAGGTCACGGTGATCGAAGGCGACTGCTTGGCAGCGCCATTCCCGATGCGATCGGAACGATCATTCACAGCCGGTATGAGGTGGAGGGCATCACCATCCGGACCGCAACCGGTGTCGCTTGGTGCAGCGCGACGACAGTCGCGCTCATCGATGGAACGTAGTGTCCTTCGACACCGTGGTAGCGGGTGTCGGGACGCTCCCAATACTGCCCTGGCAGAATTGGCGAGCCTCACCGTTTCCAAGGTTGCGATGCTCGGCTCGGATCACACCAGTGGCCGCGTTAGGCCAAAGCTGCCATTTGACTGCCGACTCATTCAGGACAATCGCCGTCAGAAGAGATCACGATCGGCAGCGGACAGTTGTCGGCACAGGAACGTTAGGGGCAGCTAGGCCGCACGGTCACCTCCGACGAAGTGTAGGATGAAGACGATGCTTTGCCGCCAATCGACGCTTATAGCGGCTCTTGGGAAGAGTATGCGCCAAGGGTCGCCAATCGAGAATGTCAAGTGGTCGCAGCTTTCCATGCCTCGATCCGCTGGTTGAAAATCTTGGGATGCTTATGCAGCCGTATGCCTCTATAGACAGCGGATCGTCATAAATTCGCTGGTCCGTACACAGAGGGGAAGGGTATGGCAAATCGCCGACAGTTTTCTATCGCAGTTTTGGCTGGATTTTCGGCGCTCGCTGGCATTCAACCTTCAAGGGGAGCAGAGAAACTGTCCGAGGAACAGGCGCACAGGGCGCTCGATCCATGGCTCGACGCGCTTATTACCGGAAAACCTGAGGTGGTCGAGACGGTCCTTGCCCCTGAATATCAGATCTTGCGCTCGGACGGCAGCGGTCATGACAAAGCTGGCTATCTCAGGGCGCTGCCTAAACATATGACTCGCCCACAATTTGGCGATATTGTCGCGACTGGCGATAGCAATGTAATGGTCATCAGATATCGCATTGAAACTGACCAATCTGTTGAAGGAAAGGCTATTGTCGGAATTTCGCCGCGCCTTTCGGTCTTCCGTTTAGAGAAAGATCGTTGGCTGATCAGCGCCCACGCAAATTTCGCCCCATTGAGCTGAAGATATCTGGGCGACAGAACGCCGCGCCACAGAACATAATCCCAGGCGCTTGCTCATGGGGGATACGGACCGCGCTAGCCATAGCCAAGAGGTCCGCTCACAGCGTTGGGAAACCTTATCTCGAAGCCCGACACAGGCGCAAAGCTGCGAGTTGGCCTAAGCTGATTGGACGTGGAATCCTCACCTGGCTGCATACACAGCCGACAGGCAGGAAACGTACGCATACGCTGGGGACCGCAGAAGATGCTGGCTGGCGCGAGCGGTGCCGAAGCTATGATGGTGTTGCGTGAAGGTCAGGCGGCTTGTTGATCGACGACCACATCGGCTCGGCGCAGACGCTCCCACTCCCAGGGCAGCAATTCGTACAGACGAGAGGCAGGAAGATCGGCGATACGAGCCAGGACGTCGGCGAGCCAGGCTTTCGGAT
>NZ_JBEBMH010000061.1:0-13261 GCF_040081985.1 Mesorhizobium yinganensis
CGATCGCCTAACTCACCATTGCCATATCCTGGAGACCGGAAACGACAGCTTCCGCTTCAGGAACAGTTCGGCAAAACCCGTCAAACCCGCGAAGGAGAAAACCAAAAACTTGACCCCGACCTGACCCAGACCCATCATCCACCCGGGTCAGTTCTCAGTGGAAACCCCGGGTCAGTTCTTCGCGGAAATCAACAGTTGAGTCTCTTCAAGATGTCGCTCCACCAACTTTTCTGCACGAGCAACAAGGACGCTTTGCACCTGCGCTGCAACCGGCGCCATGCGCTGCTGCGTCGGTCGCACACATGCCGCGATGACATCGATCGTCGCCTCAGCTGTCGCCGCGGCCTCTTGTTCCGACATGGTTGGCAGCCGTCGTACCAACAGTTGAAAATAATCGCTCAGGAACGCCCCGGTGGTCTGTCGCAGATCAAGACCATGCAGCTTGTCCAAGGTACCGAGCTTTTGTCGCAAAGCATCATGCGAGATTGCGACGCCCGTCATTGCGGACGAGGTTTCGATGGTGTTCATGGTTTGGGAGAGGTCCAGCACCTGAATGTCGCCGGCTCCTCCTTTGATCTCATCCGCTCCAGCGCATCCTCGATACTCCCCGCGCTCATAGCATGTAAACAGGAAGAGATCTCGTCCTCCCTTGCGCGCTCGGTCGTGGCTGATCGCATATCGTTGTGCGCCTTGTTTGGCGCGCAACATCAAAGAGGAGCCGAAAACGTATACATCCACTTCAGCAGCAAACGACTTTGGCCACTCGTCTTCTGCCGGGCTGACCTCAAACGCGTAGGGCTGCTCTTGCCAGGCTTCGAACTGCATGTTCGCGGGCAATTCTTCGGTCGAAAAACGAACGTGGGGCATAATCGTTGACACAGTGACCTCCGCGACGGTGCCAAGCCCTCCCATTCAGCGCTCGTTGGCACAAATCGTCAATACGTTGGCACGGTTTGCCGATTACCCGCGACAGGAGATGCTCTACCTTTCGAAGGAGATGTGCCACATGCCATGAGCCGCACCCAGGAGATGAGAACTTATGTTGCTCAGCATTGTTCCGTATCGCAGGCTGTGCTCTTCGCTCGTCTTTGCTTTGATCGCGACCGTCGCCGTTGCCGGCGCAGACCCGCTGCCCTCATGGAACGACACAGCCACAAAAATGGCGATCATCGATTTCGTGACGACGGTAACGCAACAGGGCGGACCGGAGTTCGTGCCGGACGATGAACGCGTCGCCGTCTTCGACATGGACGGGACCCTTATTCCAGAGAAGCCGATACCGGCCGCGGTCATCCCGCTCGCCGCTGACCTTAAGCATGCGGTCGAAAAGAAGCCGATCCTGGCCGACAAGCCGGCGATCTCAGCCTTCCTGAAAGGCGATGCGGCGGCATTGCACAATGCAGGTGAGCAAGGTCTGAACGATCTGATCGCTGCTGTTACCGATGGTCGAACGACGGAGGAGTTTTCTGCGAGCATTCTTCCGCTCATGAAAGCAACGACTCATGACAAGTTCCGTGTTCCCTACACGCGTGCCGTCTACAAGCCGATGGCGGAGCTGCTGTCTTATCTGGAGGCAAACGGCTTCGAAAACTGGATTTGCACCGGCAGTCCGATCCTGTTCACACGCGCCGTCTCGATGGAGATGCTTGGAATACCTCCCCAGCGGGTGATGGGTACCACCTCCGGCACCAGGTTGGACGAGCGCGACGGCAAGACGGTATTGGTGTTCGACGGTACAATCGACCACCTGAACGACCAGGAAGGCAAGCCGCCCACAATCAACCTTGCTCTTGGAGTGCGGCCTGTTTTCGTCGGGGGCAACGAGGGTGGCCGAGGCGATATCGCCATGATGCGCTGGTCAAAGGACCGCACGGGGCCGAGTTTTCAACTCCTCATAAATCACGACGATGCGAAGCGCGAGTTCGGGTACTCCGAGCCCGACAACTACTCGCTCGACGCGGCGAAACGATACGGCTTCCATGTGGTCAGCATCAGGGACGACTGGAAGACGGTTGTCGCACCGTGAACGAAGGAGGCAAGATCATGCTGAAGACGATCCTTACCGTGCTTTCGCTCCTCGCCGCCATTGGCACGGCAAAGGCGCAGGGCCTTGCACCCGACGAATTGCAGCGGCGAGCCATCGAGCGCCGCGCAGTCGAAGCGGTCATCTGGGGCATGCCTGCCGTCAACTACGATCTCATGTTGCAGGAGATGTTGACCAAGACTGAGGGCACGGTGAACCAGGTTACATATTGGTCCCGCCCCGTCGATTGGCACAACCAGACGCTCACGCCCAATCCCGATGCGATCTATTTCATGGTTTTCTTCGACACGAAGGAAGCGGGGCCGATCGTGATCGACGTTCCGCCGGCGGAGGGAGGCTCGTTCGCCGCCAATATCGACACTGTCTGGCAGATGCCACTTGAGGACGCGGGACCTTACGGCGAGGATAAGGGAGCCGGCGGCAAATACCTGATACTGCCCCCCGGCTACCAGGGGAAGGCACCCGACGGCTACATAGCCGTCCAATCCGAGACATTCGGCGGTTATGCGCTGTTGCGCTCGAACCTTGCGAGTCACGGCGACGCGGACATCGAGAAGGCAGTGGCTTACGGAAAGCGGCTCAAGGTCTATCCGCTCTCACAGGAGGCAAGCCCCCCGGAGACGAAATTCACCGACGCCAACGGCGTGCTCTACGATTCAACCATTCCCTACGACATCCGCTTCTTCGAATCGCTGGATCGCATCGTGCAAAGCGAGCCGTGGTTGACCCGCGATAAGGCGATGATCGATCAGCTCAAGTTCATCGGGATAGAGAAAGGAAAGCCTTTCGCTCCGGACGCCGAAACGACTGCGATCCTGAACGACGCGGCAACCGAGGCAAGAGCCTTCCTCGATCAGATGTATGAGGCTGGCTACCCACCATTCTTCCCCACCGCGCATTGGGCCGTTCCGGCCTTTCCCGATCTCGTCAAGGCGGGATCCTCGGGATACGCCGAGACCGACATTTATCCTGTCGACTATCGCGCTCTCACCTACAGCATGGGCTATATCGGCATAAAGCGCCTCGGCACGGCACAGACCTACCTTATCGCGAACAAAGACAAGGATGGCGAACCGCTGGCTGGCGACAAGAGCTACCGCCTGCATGTGCCGCCGAAGGTGCCTGTGGAGTTGTACTGGTCGGTGACGGTCTACGACCGCGAGACGCATGCGCTGGTCAAGAACATGGACCGTGCCAGCCGCGCGTCGAATGCCGCGGAAGTGCAGCCGAACCCAGATGGATCGACGGACATCTTCTTCGGCCCCAAGGCGCCGGAAGGAAAGGAGTCGAACTGGGTGCCGACCGACCCGCAACGCGGCTTCGAGTTGCTGTTCCGGCTCTATTCGCCGACCCAGGCGCTTTTTGAGAAGAAGGTCTGGACTCTTCCCGACGTCGAGAAGGTGAACTAGCGAAAGGAGCGTGTCATGCAAATCGGCGCGCGCTTCGCGAAATGGGGGCTCGGCCTCTTCATATTCGGCGTGTTCCTGACCTTCGGCATCGTCGCCCACTACTGCGTCGGCGCGCGCTGGCCGACCGGCGAGCTTTTCATGCAGAACATCACCCTCTGGTGGGCCTGCCCATGGACGCTCTCGGTCGCCGCCGTTCAGGCCGGCGGGCTCGGCATGGTGGCGCTGGGACTGACGTCAATGGTCGCAAACCGTGCAGGATCGGTGGATGACGCCAAAGGCTCCGGCGCGCTCTGGCTCTGCGTGATTGGGCTGCTAGGCGTCTTCGCAGTCGGCTATCCCGGCTATTTCGTCTTCGATGCGATCTGGCCGGGCTATTATTACTCTCCCGTCGCGATCGGAAAAAACGCCTGGCTGCTCGGTCAGGCGCTGTTCATCGCGATCTTTTTCGCGGGCGCGGTCGTGATGTTCACAACGGTGTGGCGCGCCCTCAAGACAATCAGCGAAGCTGCTTAGCCGAACACCAGACAGGAGGATGCCATGACCAGCATTGCCATACTTAACCGTCGAGACATGCTGCTCGGCACCGCAACGCTTGCCGCCGCCTCTGTGGTCGGCGCGAGCGGCGAAGGGACGGCCCACGCCTCGGAACTAAACCCGCAACCGTTGCCGCCGTCGCCCGGCTGGGGCGGGGCGCTGCCGCCCGGGCCTGATGCGCGCGTGAAGATCACAGAGGCCTATGCCGCCCACGTCGCTCGCGACGCCTTCTTCTGGGCCTGGCCGTTGGTAAACATGTACAATCGGCGGCTCGCATTCTCGAAGATGAAGGAGCACAGGTACGCTGGCCCGCTCCTCGAGTCTCCGCTCAACGAGCTCACCATGCTCATGGACTATGTCAATCCGGAAGAGCGTAATGTCGCCTGTCCTAACCAGGACGTGGTCTACGGCCTCGGCCTGCTCGCGCTGGATATTTCCCCTGTCGTCATCCAGGTGCCGGATTTCGGCGATCGGTTTTGGGTCTACCAGATCGTCGATCTGCGCACCGACAGCTTTGCGCAGCTTGGCAAGATGCACGGCACCACGCCCGGCTTCTACCTGCTGGTCGGCCCTGACTGGAGTGGTGAAACCCCGAAGGGCATCACCAGGGTGTTTCGCGCGTCGAGCAGCACGGGTCTCGCCGCGCCACGTATCGCCCAGGACGATACCCCGGAAGACAAGCGGGCAATTCAGGATGTCCTGACCGGAATCGTTATGTATCCGCTCGCCGACTATGACGGAGAGATGAAACGCATCGAGTGGAACAAGCTGCCCAAGGTTCCCGGCGCTCCGCCAGGCGAAGAGGAAACGCGGTGGGTGTTTCCCGACAAGTTTTTCGACGAGTTGCCGGCGGTGCTCGCCGATGCGCCGCCGCTGCCCGGCGAAGAAGCCCGCTACGCTCAAGTGTTTGCGGTGCTCGCGGCAGCCGAGAACGATCCTCAACTGAAGCAGGTAATGGTCGAGGCGGCCAAGGATGCGGAAGAGAAGCTGGTGAACCCACTTTTCCAGTTCCGCAACTACGGCCAGCAACTTCCGCATCACTGGAGCACGATTTCCAACGAGTCAGCGTTTGGGGTCGACTATTTCACGAGGACCGCCGTCGCTAAGTCGAACATCCTGGTCAATTCACCCGACGAGACGAAGTATTTCTATCAGGATCTCGATGCCTCGGGTGCACGGCTGAGCAGCGCCAACCGCTACACGGTGACGTTCGCGAAGGATCAGACGCCGCCAGTGAACGGCTTCTGGTCGCTGTCGATCTACAACGAGCACCACTTCTTCATTGCCAACCCGATCAACCGCTTCTCCGTGGGCACCAAGAACAAGGACTTGAAGCTCGCCGATGATGGCTCGCTCACCGTCATGGTGCAGGCCGATGAGCCGACCGATCCGGTCGCGCGCGCCAACTGGCTGCCGGCGCCGAAAGGCGACTTTTCACTCTACGTGCGCGCCTATTGGCCGAAGCCCGCCGTCATGGACGGCTCGTGGACGCCGCCTCCCGTAGAGAAGGCAGGCTGATCCTGATGTTGAACACGGAGATGATCGGGCGAGCATCCTGGGGCGTGGCCATCGCGATGGCTTCAACGTTCCTTGGAACACAGGCACAGGCCACCGAGGCAGCCGCAGGACGATACATCCCCGGTGCATTTGCCGGGCCGGGAGCTGGCATAGTGCCGCCCATCCCAGGCGGTTACTGGGCCGTTTCGAATATCTACTATCATGGCGGAGCGTCCGGCGATGTGCCTTTCGGCGACGGCTCCATAGCCCTCGGCCTTAAAGCAGATCTTTGGGTTACAGGCCTCGCGGGGGTCTACGTTCCGGAGATCGATTTGCCGGGCAACTGGACCTACGCCGTTCAGGGTTTGCTTCCGGTCGGTTGGACCAGAGCAAAGGCAGATGTCGGACCTCTGGAAGTGATCCAGGAAGTCGGTGGGATCGGTGACGTTGCGTTCGCTCCCGTGGTGCTTGGCTGGCACAGCGATTCCATGGACACTTGGCTTTCGACATCGCTTACAATCACCGCTCCGACGGGCGTCTGGACAGAAGGAGACATTGCCTTCGTCGGGTTGAACTACTGGACGTTCACACCCTCGGTTGCCTTCACCCGACTGGTGCCGGAATATGGCTTGGACTTCTCGGGAAATTTCGGCGTCGATATCAACACCACGAATTCTGACACGGACTATTATAGCGGCGCTGTAGCGCATCTCGATCTATCCATGACCAAGAACGTGACTGAAAATTTCGGTGTCGGGATTTTGGTGGGGTTCCTTTACCAGATCCAGGACGACGACAGCACATTCGCCAACAATCGTGACGATGGCTTCAAGGGACGGTCTCTGGCGATTGGGCCACTGGCGACTTACAAGGCCAAATTCGGTGAAGGCAAGGAAATAGACTTGACGCTGAAGTGGGCGCACGAAATCGAAGTGGAAAACCGGATGAAGGGGAACGCTTTCTTCTTCAATCTCGCCGGCAAATTCTAAAGCTAGTTTCGCTTCTAAAAATGCTTACTGCAAAGCCGCCTGTCAGGTTGGTGTCCGGCCACGCTGACAGCTGGGCGTGCCAAGAACGACGGCTTTAGAGAAGCCGTCGTTGACCTTGGAACGACCGAGATCAGGTCGTAAGCGGACGGAAGGCGTTCTGCACCGCTGCAGGCTCCTAAGTCGCCAGTCAACAACGCGCCTCCGAAGTCGCCTCTCAGCGCTCATAGCGCGGCGTGCATGTCGCGGAAGAGGCGTGGGGCGACGCCGAAGCGGCGCTCAAAGGCTTGCGCTAGGCGCGGTGTCGGGAACAGCCCGACCTGCGCCGCAACCGACTTCAGCGAAAGCCCGCGTGACAGAAGCATTCGAGCGGCATCAAGGCGGGCAATTTCGACGAACCGCGCCGGCGTTTCTCCAGTCGCCTCGATGAACCTGCGATGGAAGGTGCGTTCGGTCAGGCCGGCGCGGGCAGCGAGCGACGGCACGTCCAGGGGAGAGTCGAGATTGGCCTGTAGCCACCCGATGAGGTCGGCGAAGGGGCTGTCGCCCTTTGCCTGCGCCTTGAGAACTGGACTGAACTGGGACTGGTAGCCGGGCCGCCGGGCGTAGAGCACCAGCCGCTTCGCAACTTCGCCGGCGATTGTAGCATCGAGGTCGCACGCGACCATCGCCAGCGCCATGTCGATGCCCGTGGTCACCCCGGCCGATGTCCAGAGCCGACCGTCGACGACATAGAGCGCTTCGGGATCGACCGTGACCTTCGGAAAGGCTTTCATAAGAGGCTCGCAGGAATCCCAATGGGTCGAGATGCGACGGCCATCGAGCAGCCCGAGTGCCGCGAGGACGAAGCCGCCGGAGCATACAGAGCCGAACCGCTCCGCTTTCACGGCCAATGCCGGAATCGCAGCGCGCAGGGCGCTGTCCGCGACCGCAGGCAGAAGCTGCTCTCGTTCCGCTCCCACGACCAGCACGGTCCCTGTCTCTTCCGGCCGAATCCCTGCGACCGGGCGCGTCTCCAGCACAACGCCGCTGCTGCTTTCGATCGCGCCGCCATGGGCCGATGCGAGCAAGATCTTGTAGAAGGCGGGCTTTTCGCGCTGGTTCAGGGCGCGATTGGCCCCGTTAAAGACGGATGCCGGCCCCGAAACATCGAGCAATTCGAATCCCGGATAGACGATGAAGACGATATCGTGCATTGGCAGAAATTACTATCTCTTTGTCATTTCTGCCAGACGCCTCCGCCGCTAGTGTTCGGCTCAGCCGATGGGAGTTGCTGGAAAGGCCGGCCAAACCGACCGAAAGCCGCTTCCCGTTCCGCGGGAGACGCCGTGTCATTGTCGAAATCCTGGTTCATCTGGAGTGGTGTCGCTCTCGTCTTCCTTTCGCTGGCCGGTTTTGGCGGCTGGGTGTTGAGCCTGCCTGCAGCGACAGCGGCGGCAGAGACGCCGCCGGTGCCGCAGGAGGAGACCGACGCCACTTTGGCGGCACTGAAGCCGCCGAAGCGAGAGCGGCCTCTGATCGCCGTCATCGGCATCAACGACGCCACCGAGACGACCGACTACCTCATGCCCCCAGGCATCCTGCGGCGGGCCGACGTCGCCGACGTGATGATGCTGGCGACCGGGCCGGGTACGGTGACACTATATCCGGCGCTCAAGGTCGAGCCGGATGCGACCATTGCGGAGTTCGACGCCGGGCATCCGCAAGGCGCTGACTACGTGATAGTGCCCGCTATGGAACCACACGACGAGCTCGCTGCGCTGGCATGGATCAGGAGCCAGGCGGAAAAGGGCGCGACCATCGTCAGTGTGTGCGTCGGCGCCACCGTGATTGGCGCGGCCGGGCTGCTCGACGGCAGGAGGGCGACGACACACTGGTATTTCCTTAAGCAGCTGCGCGACGAGGTTCCCACGGTCCGGTACGTCGCCGACCGAAGGCTGGTGGTCGACGGCGCAGTCGCGACGACGACCGGCATCACCGCGTCCATGCCGATGATGCTGACGCTGATCGAGGCGATCGCCGGACGGAGCAAGGCGGAAGCGGTCGCGCGCGATCTCGGCCTCGAGCAATGGGACGCGCGGCATGCGAGCGGGGCGTTCAGGCTCACCCGTCCGTTTGCGATGACCGTGCTCGCAAATCGGATGGCCTTCTGGAACCGGGAAGAGGTGCGCATCCGGCTCGAGCCGGGCATGGACGAGGTATCGCTTGCCCTTGTTGCCGACGCCTGGTCGCGAACCTACCGGTCGAATGCGACTACCTATGCCATATCGTCGGACGCGGTGGTGACCATGAACGGAGTCCGCGTCATCCCCGACCGGGCGGAAGCGGACTGGCCCGAAGAGAGGCGCGTGTCAACCTTTCGGGACCGGAAGCCGGCCCATGCGCTCGACCTCGTCCTTGACGCGATTGCGACGCGCTACGGAGAGCGCACCACCAACGTGGTTGCCATGCAGCTCGAATATCCAAGACGGGCGATTGACCGATGACGGTCAGGCCGGTGCTCCGGATTTTATCCCTGTGCGATGTCGAATTCCGGCCAGCCCGTTCGTCATTACCACAGCGGGCGCGAATGACGCCCATCGGACACAGCCGGACAACCCGGATGAAACCGATCCACAGGGAGAAAACCCATGCCCAGCACGATCCGTCTACACCGCGTCATTGCCGCCAGGACCGAGAAGCTCTATCGCGCGTTCCTCGAACCCGACGCGGTCGCGAGTTGGCTTCCGCCATACGGGTTTCTCTGCACCGTCCACGAGCTGGATGCGAAGGTCGGCGGCAATCACCGGATGTCTTTTCGGAACTTCACGACAGGCCGCAGCCACGCCTTCGGCGGCACCTATCTAGAGCTCGTTCCGGGCGAGCGCCTCGTCTACACCGACGCTTTCGACGATCCAAACCTGCCGGGCGAGATGAAGGTCACGGTGAACCTGAAGGCCGTTTCGGTTGGCACCGAGGTGAATATCGAGCAACAGGGCGTGCCGGACATGATCCCCGCCGAGGCCTGCTATCTCGGCTGGCAGGAATCTTTGCGCAAGCTCGCGAAGCTCGTCGAGCCGGAGATCAACCAGTAGCGATGTCGAATCCGGGGAGGAAGAGCCCAGACAAGCCGGCCCTTCATCAGCAATAAGAAAGGAGGACGCGCCATGTCGCTTGCCCGTGTCCAGCACATCTCGATATCGCTCGACGGTTTCGCCACCGGCGAAGGTCTCAGCCTCGAATCACCCTTCGGACATGCGGGCGAAAGGCTTCACGAATGGATGTTCGAGACCCGATGGTGGCACCAGATGCTTGGAGAGCCCGGCGGCACGCGGGGCGTCGACGACGCCTTTCTGCGGCAGTTCGCGCCCGGGATCGGCGTCGAGATCATGGGTGCAGGGAAGTTCGGTTATCCCGGATGGCATGAGGACCCGGAGTGGAAGGGCTGGTGGGGGCCGAACCCGCCGTTCCACACGCCGGTGTTTGTCCTCACCCACCACCCGCGTGCGCCGATCGAGATGGAGGGCGGCACGACGTTCCATTTCATTGACGCCTCGCCTGCCGAAGCACTTGCAACGGCTCGCGAAGCTGCGGGCGGCATGGACATTCGCATCGGAGGCGGGGCAACCATGATCCGGGACTTCCTTACCGCGGGGCTGATCGACCACATGCATGTCGTGGTGGTTCCGATCCTGCTCGGGCGCGGCGAACGCCTCTGGGATGGACTTGAGGGCGTCGAGAAGGACTACAAGGTCGAGGCTGTCTCTTCGCCCAGCGGGGTGACGCACCTGACGTTTACGCGTGCCGCCGCGTGAACCGGCAACAGGGTGACGTCGTCAACTCTTTGCTTGCGGCTTGAAGGAACTGCCATGCTCAATTTTCTGAAACGAACGGCCTCCATTCACAGCGGCGTGCTGTCGGCTACGCTTATATGCCTGCTGTGTTCACCGGCAGTTGCGCAGGACGTGGTGATCGTCGGAGCCAAGGTCTACCCGTCTCCCCATGCTCCAGCCATTCCCGACGCCACCGTGGTCGTGCGTGGCGGCGTGATTGCCGCCGTGGGTCCCTCCGATCAGGTCGAAGCAGGTCCATCCAACCGCACAATTTCAGGGGACGGCCTCGTGGTGGTTGCGGGACTCTGGAACAGCCACGTCCATCTGCTCTTGCCGTCGATGGCACTGCCGCCGGAGGAAAACGCCGAGGCGCTCTCAAACGAACTGGAAGGGATGCTGACTCGGTGGGGCTTCACGACCGTGTTCGATATCGCCTCGCTCCCCGGAGCAGCGATCGACCTCAGACGTCGCATCGAAAGCGGCGAAGTGCGCGGCCCGAACATCCTGACGGTCGACGCGCCGTTCTTTCCAAACGATGGAACGCCGATCTACTTGCGTGAACTCCTGAAAGGCCTGCCCTCGATGGAGGTCGGGACGCCGGATGCGGCGTCCGAGCGTGTACGCCGGCAACTGGAGGCTGGCGCGGACGGCGTAAAAATCTTCGCCGGCGCAATCATAGGCGGCGAGACAGGCGTTCTACCCATGGCTCTGGACGACGCGAAAGCTGTGGTTGCCGAGGCCCACCGGCACGGCAAGCCCGCATTTGCTCATCCGAGTAACCAGGAAGGCCTCGACGTCACGATCGAAAGCGGGGTCGACGTTCTGGCTCATACGACCCCCGACGACGGGGAACGCTGGACACCAGAGCTAGTCAAACGTCTGACGTCGCACGACATAGCGCTCATCCCAACGCTCGGCCTGTGGCGAGTTGAGTCTGAAGCGCACGGGCTGCCAGCGGAAAAAGTCGAGCAGACAATCGCGCTCGCACAGCAACAGCTCGGCGCATTTGCAGCAGCCGGCGGAGACGTCATTTTCGGCACCGACATCGGCTATATCCAGACTTCCGACACCTCCAAAGAGTATCAGCTGATGCAAGGAGCGGGCCTGTCTTTCGAGCAGATACTGGCATCGCTCACGACGACCCCCGCCTCACGCTTCGGCGTCGGAAACAAGGGAAAGATCGAGGTAGGTATGGACGCCGACCTGACTGTGCTTGCGGCCGATCCAGCAAGCCGTATCGAGGCCTTTGCCGACGTGGCTTATACCATCCGAGGTGGTCTCGTGATTTTCCGATCGCAACGCTAGGCGCTACGCGGTGGCCACGCCGGAAGCAACATGGTCTCGCATTCGTCACGCAAGACGAGCTAGGATTTTGCTTCGACATTGCGGCTGAGGGGGAGGTGTATGTCGCACAGCGACATTATCTACCTTTCATAGATAAGGCGTTCGACCGCCTTGCTTCAAGACGTTGATAATCGCCTAGAAGATCGGCCCAATCGCTAATCTGCAAGGTCGCAAATGTATTCATCCGAACATGAAGTCGTGATCGCTGGCGGCGGCCCAACCGGGCTGATGCTGGCGGGCGAACTGGCACTGGCAGGTGTGGATGTGGCGATTGTCGAACGGCGCATAAACCAGGACGTCGAGGGCTCACGTGCAAGCGGGCTGCATCCCCGAGCGATCGAACTCCTCGACCAGCGCGGCATCGCCGACCGTTTCGTGTCGCAAGGAGAAAAGCACTATGTCGTGCTGTTCGCAGGAGCCGTTCTTGACGCGAGCGACCGGTCGACACGCCACAACTACACGCTCGCGCTCTGGCAGGAAAAGATCGAGCGCGGCCTTGCCGACTGGACGTCAGAATTGGCGGTGCAGACCTATCGCGGCTGCGAAGTAACAGACTTCGTGCAGGACGACGCGCACACCGTTGTCGCGTTGAACGATGGACGGGTATTGCGGTCGAAATATCTTGTCGGGTGCGACGGCGGTCGCAGTCTAGTCCGCAAGATGGCCGGCATCGATTTCCCCGGACGGGGCCCGGCGATCAGCTACCTGATTTTCGAAGCCTATATGGCGGACGAACCGGCATTGGGTATGCGTCATGGTGAAAGAGGCGTCTATGCCCTTGTTAGGCTGGAGGATGGCAAGCGCGTCCGCGGCGTCGTGACGGAGCAACAACTCGAACGGGGCGACAACCCCGCTTTCGAAGAGCTTCGCACAGCACTTGTCGCCGCTTACGGATCGGACTTCGGCGTGCACAACGTCACGTGGCTGTCGAGGTTCACCGATGCGGCGCGACAGGCAACCTTCTACCGAAAAGGGCGCGTGTTGCTGGCCGGCGACGCCGCCCATGTGCATTCTCCGGTTGGCGGACAGGGCCTGAACATCGGCCTGCAGGACGCGGTCAATTTGGGATGGAAACTGGCGCAGGTGGTCAAAGGCATCTCGCCGGCCAGCCTGCTCGACAGCTACCATGCCGAACGGCATCCGGTCGGAGCGGCCTTGCTCAAACAAACCCTGGCGCTGACGGCGCTCAACCGTGGCGACGAGCGGACGAATGCCCTACGCGAGATGATGGCGCAGGTGATGCAAATGGATGTACCCCGCAGGTGGTATACGGCGACGATGTCAAGCCTCGACATCCGCTACGACCTTGGCGAGGGACACCCGTTGCTCGGACGCCGCATGCCCGATCTGGATCTTGTGACCGCCGTCGGACCGACGCGGGTCTTCATGCTTCTGCATGATGCCCGGCCGGTGCTGCTCAATCTAGGGCAGCCCGGCGACCTAGGTCTCGTGGACAAAGGGTAACCAAAGCTTGGCTGCTGCGATGGCGACGAAGCCAAGGTAGGATTCCTTTGTCTTGTCGTATCTGGTGGCGACGCGGCGCCAGTTCTTGAGCTTGTTGAACAGCCGCTCGACCAGGTTTCGCCACTTGTATTTCTCAGCATCGTATGGCGCGGGGTCCTTGCGGTTGCGCTT
>NZ_JBEBMH010000062.1:0-13114 GCF_040081985.1 Mesorhizobium yinganensis
TCGATCGCCTAACTCACCATTGCCATATCCTGGAGACCGGAAACGACAGCTTCCGCTTCAGGAACAGTTCGGCAAAACCCGTCAAACCCGCGAAGGAGAAAACCAAAAACTTGACCCCGACCTGACCCAGACCCATCATCCACCCGGGTCAGTTCTCAGTGGAAACCCCGGGTCAGTTCTTCGCGGAAATCAACAATCAGGTCCGTTTGCGACCAGGCAACCGCCGGAGACGTGGCCGAGGAGCAGAAGCTAGCGGTTGAGGCCCGGGTGCTAGCATCCGATGGGAAGCTCGGACGGCTCGTGCTGTCAGCCGTAAGGCGCAGTCCCGTTTTGCGAGACCACCGCGGCAATTGGACTGCCCCATACGCCATGAGGATCCTGCGGGGCCAATCAAGCAGCCTTTTTCTTAAGGCCCTGAGCGGACCATCGGACGCGCTCCGGCGGCGTGACAATCTGACCACGGTTCTCCGCATCCCCACCGATCTCGGTGGCGACGATCTTGTCACCGCGGCGGAATGGATCACTTCCAATCCCGACGCCGCCGAGCAGTTCGAGCACGAGCTGGACCGCCGTCAGCACTTTCTCACGAAGTCGGTTATAAGGAGGCTCGCTTCGATCCGCTTCCTGCGCAACGCTGCCGGGAGCCTTAGCGAGCCGCGAGCGCTCCATACAGCGAACGAGCTCAATCGCCTCTGCGTTGGTGACGACCGCATCGTGGGCGGGAATCGATCGGCGCTGTATGCTCGCCTCGAGGTCCAGGACTCCCCGAACCCCGACGCCATCAACGAGACTTTGGACAGGCTTGGCGAAGAAGGGAGAGCGCCCCCACGTCCTGAGTATTTCTACGCGCTCCTCGCACAGATCGCGGCAGGCAACCGCGACTTTCGGGCGAGCTTGGCAGGCCGCAGGATCCTGTGGGTCGAAGGACACTATCATATGCCTTCCGAAGTGCTTGCGGGGGACTTGGTTTCTCGCTTGTTTGATGGCGCGGTCCCGGTCGTCCGTGGACCGAGAACGCTGGTGGCCGCCTACGTCGCACTTGGCGCCCCCGCTATCCCGACTGACCATCACTGGCAGCGCTTTTTCGAGTGGATCGGAAAGCATCAAGGTACCGACACGCCCGTCGACGTCCGCATCCGGCGTAAGCTTTTCGAAGCCTACGAGCTGCGGGGCACTTATGGGCTGCCGGCGGGCCTCGATTCAGATGTGAGGTGCCTGCTGGACCGCCGGCACAGGTTGCACGCGCTCGACGATGTCGAGGCGGGCCGGCTGGTGGAGAACGATTTCGGCGCACTTGCCGATGTCGTCGACACCAGCGACGTGGGAATTGGCATCGCCGACATCAGCGAACGCTCGCACGCCTTTTACCGATCGCTTGGGCTCAGCCGGCTCACAGGCGTATGCGGCGCCGGTCATGTCGAGTTCGGCGTGCCGGCGGCCGTCCAACGTTGGTTCGCCGGGCATCAGCGCCACGAGCTTATGCAACGCCTCCAGGAACCAACGATGCGGGAGGCGGTGCACAGGCTGGCCATGTATTCGTGGCCCGATGGACGCATCTGTTCCGCCGAGGAATTCGAGGTCCGCCTCGGCTCTATCCGAGGAATCGAGGTGTTCGAGAGTATCCACCGGGAATACGCGCTTGACGGGGGCCGCGTCTCCGTACCCGTTGAAGTCGGGTTGCAAGACGGTGTGCTTGGCATCGTCCGACCGAGAACCCGGTTGGACATATACCAGCTGGGTAGCGCAGGCATTGGCAGAGTTAACGGGCCATGCCGACATAGCGGACGCTCGCCAGTTCTCAGCGATGGTCGTGCCGCTATTCATCTGCCGCAACGCGCGAGAGATAGGGGTCTACCTGGCCCGACAGGGCGTAGTGGGCGCCGATCCGATCGCCGACTCATTCGGCGACGAGGCGGACGGCGACGATTGGGATCGCACGGAACGCGAGGAGCTCGTTGAGGGTGCGTTCGCCGACATGTTCACCGACATCATGGGTCGGGCGACGGCCGTGACGCCGGAGCTTCCTCGGGCTTCGCCGCTTCTGCAACCACCCGTGGTTCCGCCGCCGGCGCCTCCGCCACAGGCTTTCGCATTACCACCGCTGGACGAGGTCAACCCGGCGGTCCGCGAGCTCAAGGGAACCACCATCGAGCCGAGAGCCGGAGGGAGCCAAGGGCAGGGCTACAGCTACTCCAGTTTTCAACCTCCCACTCCGGCTGACGTCGAGCGCGACTACATGGTTGGACGACGGGGCGAGGAGATTGTCTACGAGCTCGAGCTCAAGCGCGTGCGCGAGCTCGGGCACGAGCGACCCGAAGATCACGTCGTCTGGACGTCCCAGGCGGATGCGGGGGCCGATCACGACATCAGGTCGATCGATGACCTGGGTCGCATGATTTGGATCGAGGTCAAGTCGACCACTGGTTCGGACGGGCGCTTCATCTGGCCGCGCCGCGAGTTCGAGAAGGCGGTCGCGGCGGGCGACCGATACGAACTCTGTCGCGTCTACCATGTCGCCGGGACATCGCCGCAGGTCAAGAGGTTTCGGAACCCCGTCGGCCTTCTAAGCTCACGACAGATATTTCTCGACTTGAACGAGCTGAAGGCGAATGTGGAACCTCTTTAGTCATCGTACCGATCTTGTCTTCATCGCGCGCCTTCATCGCGCGCGACTACGGTAATCCCATCGTCACCACGTCGTAGATACCGTTACGCACGAAGAATACAACACAAAGTATCGATCTTGAAGCTTTCTCAAAAGGCGCGTTGATCGCGAGCTAACCCTCGCATGGCATGCTTACGCCGCATCACGACGTGCAATTTCGTGCAGCCTCTCCGGCCGGAGGTGGGTGTAGCGACGCAGCATCTTCCAATCCTTGTGTCCCGTGACGAGTGCTACCTGTTCGATCGTGAAACCTGCCTCGAAGAGGCGGCTGGTCGCCTCATGACGCAGGTCATGAAATCGGAGGTCGACGATCTTCAGGTCCTGGCATGTGCGGCGGAAAGCCGTTCCGACGGATCGGCCATTGTATGGAAAGATGCGTTTCGATGATCGCTCCTGAGCGTCACGCTGCTCTTCTATCAGTGCGCAAGGGTCGTAACCGGAGACGCTCAGGAGGGGAATTCTCTGGTGGTTTCCACTTTTCCGACGAGGGTCCTTGCGGTCACGGACGAGCAGCATCTTTCCGGTCGGATCGTAGTCTTCCCAGCGAATTCTGGCGATCTCGTCCTGGCGCAGAGCGGTTGCTATCGCGAAACGGACGATACGACCGACCGGAATGACCTGCCTCGGGTTGTTCTCGAGCGCCGCGACGATGGCGTCGATCTCGGTCGTCGCGGGCCGGCGGTCCCGCTCGTTCCCCTGGCCAACGAGCCCCAGGCGCCGGAGCGCGATGCGTGCATGGTCCAGTGCCTCGGCACAGACGACTGTTCCGTGGATGGCGGCGGCGTGCGTCAGGATGGTTTTGATGTAGCCCAGGTCGATACCGACAGTGACGGGACCCGCTCCCTCTTTCGCTCGCTCCTTGGCGAAAGCGATGATTCTTTCGCGATCGAGTTCGACCGGTCGAAGCTTGCCCAGTCGATTGCGAAGGCACTCGAGACTGGCCTCCTTGGACCTACCGATCATCATGCCAACCTCGGCGAGATCTTGGCGGTGAATGTCGATCAAGCCACCGAACGTCTTTGTGGCAGACCGATCAGAGTGTATAGGTTCGCCGCGGTCGATCCGACGCTCTGTCTCGCGAGCCCAGGTTTCAGCATCGGCGCGGAGCAGGAATGTCTCGCTGGCGTACTTCCCCTTGCGCCTGACTTGGGTTCGCCAGGAACCGGAAGGAAGTTTGGTGAACGTGGCCATATTCGTGTGCGCTATGTGTGCAGTCAGAGATCGAAAAGTGGCGAAAGGCGTCGTATTTTGTCGTGAATCGGAGTGCACACGGAACCGTGCAACGTCCTGATACTAAAGAAAAAATGTATAAAAATCAAGCACCTACACTGGCTATCGCACCTATGATGGATTGGACCGATCGCCATTGCCGGTTCCTCCATCGCCAGTTGTCGGCGCGCGCATTGCTCTACACCGAGATGATCGTCGCCGACGCCGCGATCCATGGCGACCGCCAGCGGCTGCTCGGTTTCGACCCGGCAGAACATCCGGTGGCCTTGCAGCTCGGCGGGTCCGATCCGGCGAAGCTCGCGGAGGCCGCTCGCATCGGTGAAGGTTTCGGCTATGACGAGATCAACCTGAACTGCGGCTGTCCGTCGGATCGGGTGCAATCGGGTACGTTCGGCGCCTGCCTGATGAAGACGCCGGAGCTAGTTGCCGACTGCGTCGCGGCGATGAAGCGCGCCGTCCGCATTCCGGTTACGGTAAAATGCCGGATCGGCGTCGACGACCAGGATTCGGAGCAGGCTCTCGACGCGCTGGCCGAAGGAGTATTTGCCGCCGGCGCCGATGCACTTTGGGTGCATGCGCGAAAAGCCTGGCTGCAAGGTCTCAGCCCGCGCGAGAACCGCGACATCCCGCCGCTCGACTACGGCCGTGTCTATAGGTTGAAGCAGCGGCTGCCGAGAAAATTCATCGGCATCAACGGCGGCGTGCAGACGCTGGGCGAGGCACAGGACCACCTGCGTCATGTCGATGGCGTCATGCTCGGCCGCGCCGCGTATCACACGCCCGCGATTCTTCTCGGTGCCGATGCGCTGCTCGGCAAAGCTGCGCCGCCTGCCGATCTGGGCACCATTATCAAGACAATGGGCGACTATGCCGATGCCCATATCGCACGGGGAGGGCGGCTGCCGCATGTGGCGCGGCACATGGTCGGCCTGTTCCATGGCCAGCCCGGTGCGCGGCGTTTCCGGCAGATCCTGTCGACCGATGCCAACCGGCCGGATGCGCGGTCCGATGTGCTGCGCCGCGCCTTTGCAGCAGTCGAGGCCGGCCAGGCAAAAGAAGCCGCCTGACCTGCATGTGCGTTGCCCATCGAGTGGTTTGTCGAATGCAAACACTTTGCGGCGGACAAACGGCTGCCGGCCATAATCCTGCCCGTTTCCGAACACATTCAATTAAGCGCATAATAAGAAGTTCCTGCTTACAAGAGGGGCGGGGATTTTTCGGGTCCGATCGCATTCCACGCGGCAAGAAGCGGAAACGGGCGGAACCGGCGTGAAATGAAGTCGGTGTTGGGGACATTCTGGATGGCAGTTCTGGCGCGCCCGCGTCTCCGTCGCGCAACGTCCGTCGCTGTGATCGCTCTTTGCGCTGGCTTTTTAGCCTCGTGCGCCAGCGAACAATCGAAGTCGATGGTCGGTCCCAAGGCCCGATCCAAGGAATATTTCGCCGAATCGATCTGGGGCGTGAAGGCCAGCCCGCGTGTCAGCAACCTGAAATCGAACCTGCCGCGTGGTGGCGGCCGCGACCAGACCGGCAAGCCCTACATGGTCCGCGGCAAGATGTATTATCCCAAGGAAGACAAGAAATATAAGCGGATCGGCTATGCCTCTTGGTATGGCGATGCCTTCCATGGCCGTCTCACTGCCAACGGCGAAATCTACGACATGACGCATCTGACGGCGGCACATCCGACGATGCCGCTGCCGAGCTACGCCCGCGTCACCAATATGAAAAACGGCAGCTCCGTGATCGTGCGGGTCAACGACCGCGGCCCCTATTCGAACAACCGCCTGATCGACTTGTCGAAAAAAGCCGCCGACATGCTGGATTATTCCCACACCGGCACCGCTCAGGTGAAGGTGGAATATGTCGGCCGCGCGCCGCTCGATGGCCACGACGACAAATATCTGCTCGCCTCGTACCAGCCCGGCAACAAAGTGCCCGATCCGTCCGTCGGCCTGCCGACGGGCGTGATGATCGCCATGAATGGATCGACGCCGAGCGGCGGCAAGATCGGCGAGAAGCCGGCCGCGGCTTTCCCGGGCACGCTTACCGATGTCGTCCCGGCATCCGCCGAGAGGACCTTGGTGGAGCCGGTGATGACAGCATCGGTGTCCACCGGTGGCGATATCGTGCTACCGGCCTTCGGGCCGATCGCGCCCGAGCGGCCTTCGATCGAGAACATCATCGAGACCCAGATGGCGATGGCGACCATGTCCTACGCGCCGGACGGCGGCGCGTCGTCAACGCGCGCTTTCGACGCCCTGGATGGTACGCGCACGACAGCGGTGGATGTTGCTTCATGGAAGCAATCCGCCGTGGACGAGGCAATGCAGGCATCCGAGCCGTTTGTCGCCGCCGGTACGTTCACCGACAGGGCCGACGCCGAGCGTGTCGAGCAGGCGCTGGCCGCCTTCGGCCGGACGACGCTCGACGCCTCCACCACGGATGGCGAGGCGCTGTATTCCGTAAACCTCTACGAGGACGGGCGCAATTCGCTCGACGATCTGCTCGAAGCCGCCTGGGACCATGGCGCGCCGGATGCCATCGCCGTCCGCGACTGAGCCTTTCTCTGGCGTCGCATCACAGTTGGGCGTGATCGACGCTGATGCGCTGTCTGGCGCCATGGCACGCGCTCCGTTATGACAGGCATGCGGCTGGGATCGTTTGCTATCGCAATCGCTACTGCGCTGTTGCCGATTGCTTTCGCATCCGCCGAACCGTTCGAGACCAAGGCATCGGAAGCCTTGATGGTGGACGCCGAGACCGGCACGGTCCTCTTCGCCAAGGAACCGGATCAAAAAGTCGCGCCGGCTGCACTCGCCAAGCTGATGACGATGGAAGTCGTGTTCCACGCCATTGGGGAAGGGCGGTTCACACTCGACGATATCTTCACCGTCAGTGAGAACGCCTGGCGCACCGGTGGCGCGCCTTCCGGCGGATCGACGATGTTCGCCGCGCTGAAGTCGACGATCCGGCTTGGCGATCTCATTCAGGGCGTGATCGTGCAATCGGCCAACGATGGTGCGATCATCATCGCCGAAGGCATGGCCGGCAGCGAGGATAAATTCGCCGAGTTGATGAACGAACGCGCCCGCGAAATCGGCCTTAAGACGTCCGTGTTCAAGAATGCGAGCGGACTGCCGGCGGACGGACAAGTGGTAACCGTGCGCGAACTCGTGCAACTCGCAATGCATATCTGGCGGGACTATCCGGACTTCTACAAATATTACGCTCAGCCGGAATTCACTTGGAACAAGATCCGCCAGCGCAACCGCAACCCGCTGCTTGCCATGAACATCGGCGCCGACGGCCTGGCGACGGGGTATACGGAAGAAGCCGGCTTTGCCGTCGTCGGTTCGGTCAGCCGTGGCGGCAGGCGCGTCTTTATCGCGATGAGCGGCATGACCAGCGAAGGTGAACGCTCGGAGGAAGTCCGAAAACTGCTCGGCTGGGGCATGGACGGGTTGCGCAAGACCGACCTGTTCGCGTCCGGAGAAGTGGTTGGAGAAGCAGCTGTCTATGGCGGTGCGAAATCCTCGGTTTCACTCACGGCCAAAGGCCCAGTCGCGATTTTCGTTCCGGCCGATGATACCGGTCTTGTATCGGCTCGCATCGTTTATGACGGGCCGCTGGCCGCTCCGGTGGAGCAGGGTGCACCAGTCGGCCGGTTGAACATCTGGGTCGGCGAAACACTCAGCCAGGAAATCCCGCTCTACGCCGCCGAAACGGTCGGGCAGGGCTCTCTACACCGGCGCGCCGCGGATGCCGTAGCAGAACTTCTGACAGGCTGGATGCGCTAAATCCAGGTGGCCGGGCGCGTTCGCGAACAGGCAAACGTTCCAGCGCGTTTCGGGCGCCGTGGTGGACCTATCCGTCGCCACACCCTATGAAGGGGCAGGATTCGGAGCGAGGCCGGCCGATTTGGCGCGCGGATTGTTCATAACCTTTGAAGGCGGCGAGGGCGCGGGCAAGTCGACGCAGATCAGGCGGCTGTCCGAAAAGCTGCGCCGCAAAGGCTACGATACGCTGGTGACCCGCGAGCCCGGCGGTTCGCCGGGCGCGGAAGCGCTACGCCATGTCATCCTTTCCGGCGCGGCCGAGCCTTTCGGGCCACGCATGGAGGCGATCCTGTTCGCCGCCGCCCGCTCCGACCATGTCGAGCAGGTGATCCGCCCGGCGCTGGAGCGCGGCGCAATCGTGCTTTGCGACCGTTTTCTCGACTCTTCCCGGGTCTACCAGGGTGCCGGTAGCGACGAGAATGCCGCTTTGGTCGAGACGCTGGTGCATGTCGCCGTCAACGGCGTCATGCCCGATATGACGCTGATCTTCGACATCGATGCCGAGGCCGGCCTCTCGCGCGCCGCCGCCCGAAGGGGCACGGACCAGGCGGACCGTTTCGAGAAGGAGACGCTGGAAATCCACCAGCGCCGGCGCGAAGCTTACCTGGCAATCGCGGAAAAGGAACCGGATCGCTGCATCGTCATCGATGCTTGGGCCAGCGAGGATGAGGTGGACGACGTGGTGACGGCCGCCGTGTTCGCAGCGCTCGAAGTGCGCGCCAATTCCGAGCGGAAAACCGGAGGAGCCGGCTGATGTTCGAGCGCATCGCGCCGGAACAGCATGACACGCTGGAGGGCATCGCCGAACCGTCGGAGAACCCGGCGCTGATCGGACATGCCGAGGCGGCGGCGACGCTTGCCGCGGCCTATCGGACCGGAAAACTGCCGCACGCGCTGCTGCTTGCGGGCCCGCGCGGCACCGGCAAGGCGACCTTGGCCTATCATCTCGCTTACCATCTGCTGCGGTATCCGGCGCATGAAACGGCGCCGGAAACGCTTGCCGGGCCCGATCCGGAATCGCCCCTGTTCCGCCAGATTGCCATGGGCGCACATCCGGCCATCCTGCATCTGACGCGGCCTTTCAACGACAAGACCAAAAAATTCGCGACGCTTCTCACCGTCGACGAGATACGCCGCGTCAACCGCTTCCTGTCGATGACCTCGCATGACGGCAGTTACCGGGTGGTCATCGTCGATCCCGCAGACGACATGAATATCAATGCTGCCAATGCCTTGCTGAAGAATCTTGAGGAACCGCCTTCGCGCACGGTGTTCCTGTTGATCACCCATTCGCCCGGCAGCCTGCTGCCGACCATCCGTTCGCGCTGCCAGATGATCAGGCTGCAGCCTCCTTCGGCCGGCGAGGTCGAGACCGTGCTGACGGCGTTGGGCATGCCGCTGCCGGACGATGCCGGCAAAAGAGCCGCGCTGCTGGAGCGGGCAGGGGGCAGCGTGCGCGATGCCGTACTGCTCTCCGAATTTGGCGGGCTGGAGATTGCCGACACGGTGGATCTGCTGGTCGGCGGTGCGGACTTCGATTTCGTCAAGGCGCATCGTCTGGCCGATGCCGTGAGCGGCCGTGACAACGAGATCCGCTTCCAATTGATGAACGCGCATCTGCTCGACATCGTCGCGCAGGCGGCGGGCAGGGCAGCGGAAACCGGCGAAACCGGCCGCGCCGGCAATTTTGCGCGCGTCTTTCAGGAATTGCGCATTGCGATCAGCGAGACGGACACCTACAATCTGGACCGCAAACAGCATACGTTGAACATGATCCTGCGCCTGCACGATACGCTTCGAATGTGACGCCGCATCCGGCCGGGATGGCGGCTGCCGTTCCGTTGCGCTATTCACCCTCAAAATTCGTATCTTCTAGGCTGGCGACGCACGATCATGTCACGCGAAAAATTCTACATAACCACCGCTATTTCCTACCCGAATGGCCGGCCGCATATCGGCCACGCCTATGAACTGATTGCCAGCGACGCACTGGCGCGCTTCCAGCGGCTCGACGGCAAGGATGTCTTCTTCCTGACCGGCACCGACGAGCACGGCATCAAGATGCTGCAGACGGCGCGCAAGGAAGGGATTTCGCCGCGCGAGCTGGCGGATCGCAACGCGGCCGAGTTCCAGCGCATGGCCAAGGCCTTGAATGCGTCGAACGACGACTTCATCCGCACCACCGAAAAGCGCCATTACGAATCCAGCCAGGCGATCTGGAAGGCGATGGCCGCCAATGGCGACATCTACAAGGGCGGTTATGCTGGCTGGTATTCGGTGCGCGACGAGGCCTATTACGGCGAGGACGAGACCGAGGTGCGCCCCGATGGCGTCCGGTACGGTCCGCAAGGCACACCGGTGGAGTGGGTCGAGGAAGCGAGCTATTTCTTTCGCCTGTCGGCCTATCAGGACCGATTGCTGGCGCTCTATGAGAGCCAGACGGACTTCATCGGCCCGGCTGAGCGCCGCAATGAGATCATCAGCTTCGTGAAATCGGGTCTGAAAGACCTGTCGATCTCGCGCACCACCTTCGACTGGGGCATCCCGGTGCCCGGCGACGAGGCGCATGTGATGTATGTTTGGGTGGACGCGCTGACCAACTACATCACCGGCGTGGGTTATCCCGATACCGGTGCCGAGAAGTGGCGCTACTGGCCGGCCGACCTGCATGTCATCGGCAAGGACATCACCCGCTTCCACACGGTCTACTGGCCGGCCTTCCTGCTTTCGGCGGGCATCGAATTGCCGAAGCGGGTGTTCGGCCATGGCTTCGTCTTCAACCGCGGCGAGAAGATGTCGAAGTCGGTCGGCAACGTCATCGACCCATTCGCGCTGGTCGATCACTATGGGCTCGATCAGGTGCGCTATTTCATGCTGCGCGAGGTGCCGTTCGGCCAGGACGGCAACTATAGCCACGAGGCGATCGTTGCGCGCACCAATGCCGACCTTGCCAACGGCATCGGCAATCTGGCGCAGCGTTCGCTGTCGATGATTGCCAAGAACTGCGGCGGCGTGGTGCCGAAGCGGGGTGAGTTGACGGAAGCGGACAAGGCCATCCTGGGTCAGGCGGAAGCGGCGCTCAGAATTGCGCGCAAGGCGATGGGCGAACAGGCGATCCATCAGGCGCTGGCGGCGATCTTCGCGGTCGTCGCCGAGGCCGACCGCTATTTTGCCGGCGAAGCGCCGTGGGCGTTGAAGAAGACCGATCCGGCGCGCATGGAGACGGTGTTGCACACGACGGCGGAAACGGTCCGTCGACTGGCGCTGCTCTGCCAACCCTTCATGCCCGCCTCGGCCGAAAAGCTGCTGGACCTGCTGGCGGTACCCGCTGATGGGCGTGGTTTCGAGCATGTTGGCGACACCCATGCGCTGGTGTCCGGCACGCCGCTGCCGGCACCACAGGGCGTTTTCCCGCGCTATGTCGAGCAGGCTGCCGAAGGCTGACACGATGCTGGTCGACAGCCACTGCCATCTGGACTTTCCCGATTTCGCCGAAGAGCGCGCAGCAATCGTGCGGCGCGCCCTCGACGCCGGCGTGGGCCGCATGGTCACCATCTCGACCCGCGTCAAGCGTTTCCAGGAAGTGCTTGGCGTGGCTGAAGAATTTCCTGAAGTTTTCTGCTCTGTCGGCACCCATCCGCACAATGCCGATGAGGAACTGGACATCACCGTCGAAGACCTCGTCCGGCTCTCCAACCATCCGAAAGTGGTGGCGATCGGCGAAGCGGGGCTGGACTACCACTACGACAAGTCGCCGCGTCCCGCCCAGGCAGAGGGCCTGCGCACCCATATAGCGGCGGCACGCGAGACCGGCCTGCCGCTGGTCATCCACGCGCGGTCTGCCGATGACGACATGGAAGCGATCTTGCGCGAGGAAACGGGGAAGGGCGCCTTCCCCTTCGTTCTGCATTGCTTCTCGTCCGGGCGGCAGCTCGCCATGGCCGGCGTCGAGCTGGGCGGCTACGTGTCGTTCTCCGGGATCTTGACCTTCCGGAACTCCGACGAACTGCGCGAGATCGCCCGCGACGTGCCACGCGACCGGCTGCTGTTCGAAACCGACGCGCCCTACCTCGCGCCCGTGCCGTTCCGCGGCAAGCGCAACGAGCCGGCCTATGTGGCGAAGACCGCCGCCGTTCTGGCCCAGACGATCGGCGTCGGCGAGATTGACATCGCCGAAATCACCACCGGAAATTTCTTTCGCCTTTTCAGTAAGATGCCGAAGCCTCCGCAAGCGAGTTTATAGGCGTGGGATCAAGACTGCGCGTCACCATCCTCGGCTGCGGCTCGTCGCCCGGCACGCCGCGTATCACTGGCGACTGGGGAAACTGCGATCCGTCGAATCCGAGGAACCGCCGCACGCGTCCGGCCGCCATGGTCGAGAGGATCGCCGACGACGGTGGCATTACCCGTGTCGTCATCGACACCGGCCCGGATTTTCGCGAGCAGATGCTGGCTGCCGCCGTCACGCGCATCGACGCCGTGATCTACACACACGCCCATGCCGACCATATCCACGGCATTGACGACCTGCGCGGCTACATGCTCGAGCAGCGGCATCTCATGAACATCCATGCGGATCAGCCGACGCTGGACCGGCTGATGCAGGCCTTCGGCTATTGTTTCGAGACGCCGCCCGGAAGCTCCTATCCGCCGATCCTCAGTGCGCACCGGATCGACCATGCCGAACCGGTGATCATCATGGGCGAAGGTGGAGCACTGGCCTTCGAACCGCTGCCGCAGATCCATGGCGACATCATCTCGCTCGGTTTCCGTATCGGTCCGATCGCTTATTGTCCGGACGTCAGCAATTTCCCGCCGAGCACGGCCGAACGGCTGACCGATCTCGACCTACTCGTCATCGACGCGCTGCAATACCGTACGCATCCCAGCCATTTTTCGCTCGCCGAAGCGCTCGATTGGATCGAGAAGCTTGCCCCGCAACGCGCTGTGCTGACGCATATGCACGTGCCGCTGGACTATGCCACGGTGCTCGCCGAAACACCGCCGCATGTCGAGCCGGCTTATGACGGGCTGGTACTGGAAGTCGCTATGGAATCAGGCTGATCGCGCCGCTGTTTCCAGCACGGGCCGCATAGGCGGCGCGACGAAATTTGAGGGCGCGAGCGGTCGACAATCCGACTGCTTTTCGTTGTCCTTCGTGATGCATGAGTTCCATAATCCATCTTATGCGACTTTTTGTTGTAGCAGCTATATAGAGATGCGACACTTGAGCAATTTAGAGATGCGACAGTCCCCGACTTTCACAGCTCTGAAGGCTCGCCAACACGAAGCTGGAAAGGAAGGCTGTCGACTTCACAACGCCGGCGTGGGACCGAGCGTATTGCGGAGCCGCCATCCCTTTGATCACGTTGTCGCAAAA
>NZ_JBEBMH010000063.1:0-11823 GCF_040081985.1 Mesorhizobium yinganensis
CCGCGGCCACAACGCACCCGACAGCCACAAGCTCAGGGTCTTCACCGCCGCCCAGAAACGCCGTGTCACACCGGCCATCAAGCGTCAGATGCGCCGACGCTCGGCAATCGAGCCCGTCATCGGACACGTCAAGGCCGAGCACCGCATGGGCCGCAACTATCTCGCCGGCGAGCACGGCGACGCCATCAACGCCATCCTCGCCGCCGCAGGCTACAACTTCTCGCTCCTGCTCAACTGGTTCAGGAACCTTTTGTGCCTGCTCATCGCAGCCATCAACTGCCAGACAAAATCTCGCCCAGCCTGATCCGCTTCATTCTTCACGGTCGACGAAATAGCCTAGCCAGATGAAATGGATAGAAGATCCGTCCCTCGATCGGGTGTTGGTGGGCAGTATGTATCTGCTTCGAGCAGGACCTGGATGACGCGGATGTCGACATCCTGTTCGAGCAGTTGCGTGGCGAAGGAGTGCCTGAGCGTGTGCACCGTCACCCGCTTGTCGACGCCGGCGGCAGCGAGCGCCGAGCGGCAGATTGCGGATCGTCATATTTTCGATCATGCGCCGGCGAAGAACTCGACCATCTCAGTGCTCCCGTTCCAAGATTCCGCTTCAACAGCCGCAATCGTTCAAAACAGAACCCTCAACCGCAAACCCACGCGTCAAATGCCCCCTCAGCGGCTTCGTTCAATGCCCATTGAGTCACCTCAGGGGCCGTTGGTATCAGTACCTCGGCAAAAACCTTTCATCCGCGATCGAAAGCCGCGCAGCGCGTTCGCGCAACAGGGCAATGAGTTCGCCGGTTTTATCCTCCGAGGTGTCGATAGGAACCACGAGGCAAATCGTTGCCTCGACCTTGCCAGGCGCAGAAAAGATGGGCGTGGCAAGACATTTGGTGTAGGCATCGACCAAGCCGGACGTGACGCAATAGCCGGCGCGCTCTGCTACGGCGATATCAGCAATGAAGTCGTCAAGCAGCAGTTTGCGACCGTCCGGCAGGATAAGATCGTCTTCAGACATCATCTCTTCGATCACAGCCCTCTCGAAACCCGCCAGAAGCAAGCGCCCCGATGCAGTCCATGGGAGCGGTATCTGCAAACCTGTGGCAGAGCTGATCCGGAATGGTCTGGTACCCGGGCTTGAATGGACAATCGTGTAACGGCCGCTTTGCAGCATGCATAATTCAGAAGTCTCGCCGGTCTCGCGTGACAAATTGTCGACTTCCTGCCGTCCTCTCCTGAGGAGGTCGTTGCCGCGCACATAGTCCATACCGTAGAGATAGATCTTCTTCCCGAAATAGATTCGATTGCCGTCGCCGGTCGTCTCCAGCAGGCCTGCGTCCACTAGCGAGCGCACAAGGGTATAGGTGGTCGAGCGCGGTGCATTCACACCTTTGGCGATATCGCCGATGCCGATCGCGCGCTGGGTACCGTGAAGAAATTCAAATATCTGGAGCACTCGGTTGAGACCCTTCTCGCGGGAGCCTGAGACCTTGTGTTCGTCCTGATCAATGTTCGGCCGGGCTGTCAGGGCATTACCGTCTTGCATTGTCGATTCCCGATGTTAGTATCTGTCTTGTACAGGGTACATGCGTCTCTTGTAAGAGACAACCGTGTTCGTTTCAACGATGCATGTACTGCTCGTGCAAGGGGAACCAACACGAAGGAGGTCGCCGTGAACGACACATCCAAAAGGCGTGAATTTCTGAAAATGGGAATGGCCGGGCTTGCAACAGCCGGGGTAATAAGCGCAGCAACGACGATCGACGTTCAGAAGGCGGCAGCCCAGGCGTCCCCGGATAGCCTGCTTCGCACCGTTCTCGATCGAGGCAAGCTGATCGTCGGCACCGGCAGCACCAACGCGCCCTGGCACTTCGAAAACGATGCAGGCGAACTGGTCGGCATGGACATCACCATGGGTCGCATTCTTGCCAAGGGACTTTTCGACGATCCGACCAAGGTCGATTTCGTCATGCAGGATCCGGCACAACGCATTCCGAACGTAACCACCAATAAGGTCGACATCACCATCCAGTTCATGACCATGAGCGCGCAGCGCTCACAACTGGTCAATTTTTCCAGACCTTATTACGTCGAAGGCGTCGCTCTGCTGACCCTTCCGACCGCCGAGAACAAGACGTTCGACAAGCTGCTTGCCGGAGGCGCCGCGACACGCATTTCCATCCTTCAAAATGTTGACGCCGAGCAAAACGTGCATCTTGTCATGCCGGAGGCGCAGGTAATGCAGATAGACACGCAAGCCAACGTGCTGCAGGCCCTGGAATCAAAGCGCGTCGACGCCGCCGCGGTCGATCTGTCTACAGTGCGCTGGCTCGCGTCGCGCAATCCGGACCGCTACTTCGACGCAGGCAAGAGCTGGTTCAGCATGCTCTATGGCGCTGCACTTCGGCAAGGCGATCTTGACTGGCTGACCTTCGTCAACGCGACCTTCACTATCGCCATGTTCGGCCATGAGAATTCGCTCTACGATGCCGCGTTCAAGGACTATTTTGGGTTGGAGCCGCCGGCGCGGCATCCTGGCTTTCCGATCATCTGATTTAGCTGGCGGAAGGGCCTCCAGCGCCCTTCCGCCTTCCTCGGCAGTGGTCGATATTGACGGACAAGCATGGGCTATACCCTTAATTTCAACCTGATCTGGCGGCATTTTTTCGACAAGCTCTGGGACGGATTGCTGCTCAGTCTCGAGCTCGCCGTCATCTCCATAGCGATCGGGATCGTCATCGGGCTGGTTCTGGCGGTGTGGTACGTGTCGGCCGGACGCGTGGTCCGGACTGTCATCGCGGCCTATGTCGAGTTCATCCGCAATGTGCCGCTCATCCTGCTCGTCTATCTGGTCTTCTACGGTTTGCCGACCGTGATCGACATCGCTTACAGCGCGCAAACCTCGTTCGTCGCGACGCTGTCTATCTATAGCGGCGCCTATCTGGTCGAGGTGTTTCGCTCCGGACTGGAAGCGGTTCCGCGAGGACAACTCGATGCCGGCAAGGCGATCGGCCTGACGCCCTGGCAACGGCTGCTCCATGTCCGTCTGCCGACCATGCTGCGGATAACCCTGCCAGCGCTCTCCAACACGTTCATATCGCTGTTCAAGGATACGTCCGTTGCGTCGGTCATCTCGGTGCCCGAACTCACCTACGGCGCCCAGTGGATCAACTTCAACACCTTTAGGATCGTCGAGGTCTATCTCGTCGTGACGGCGATGTATTTATTGACCGGCTATGCGCTTCTTTACGCGCTTCGGCTGGTTGAGCGCCGGTTCAGTGTGGCGCGCTAACATGCTCGGCCAGATCGCTTACGCCTTGCCTTTCCTGGCTCAGGGCTTTGCTGTGACGTTGTGGGTGTCGTTTCTGGTCGTGGCGCTATCGCTGGTAAGCGGTGTGATGATGGGCGTCGGCCTTGTTTATGGTCCATCGCCCTTGCGCTGGGCGGTGCGCATCTTCAGCGATACCATACGGGGCATCCCGATCCTGGTGCTCATCTTCTTCGTCTATTACGGTTTGCCTGCCGTCGGGATTCATCTGGAGTCCTTCTGGGCGGCCGTGCTGGCGCTCACCCTGTTCAAGACGGCGCAGGTTGTTGAATATCTGCGGGGAGCGATCGGCTCCATCCCGAAAGGGCAGTCCGAAGCGGCGATGGCAATCGGGCTGACCTTCCGCCAGCGATTGGCTTACGTCATTTTTCCGCAGGCGTTCAGGCGCTTCCTGCCGCCGTGGATCAATGGCGTCACAGATGCGGTGAAAGGCAGCGCGCTGGTTTCGCTGCTCGGCATCACCGACCTGATGCAGGCCATCAACCAGGTCATCGGTCGCACCTACGAGGCGATGCCGCTCTATATCCTCGGCGCGGTGATCTACTTCGCGGTCAACTACGCCCTCTCGCTGGCCAGCCGGCGGCTGGAGCGGCGTTTCGCCTTCATCCGGGAATAGCAAGATGCCCATCACCTCGCACGCCAGCCCGGCGCTTCTGGATATCTCCGACGTTTCCAAATCCTTCGGTGCCGTCACGGTGTTGCGCTCCGTCAGTCTGCAGGTGATGCGCGGTGAGGTGGTGACGATCGTCGGGCCGTCTGGCAGCGGTAAGACTACGCTGCTGCGCTGCGTCAACTTCCTTGAGAGTTACGACAGCGGCTCCATCCGCATCGACGGCAAGGAAGTCGGTTTTCGCCAGGCTGGAACACGCCAGCGTCGAAGCGAACGCGATCTGGCGACGATGCGCGCTGAGACCGGAATGGTTTTTCAGAGCTTCAACCTGTTCCCGCATCTGACGGCGGCCGGCAATATCATGCTTGGCTTGCGCAAGGTGCGCGGCAAGACTGATGCTGAAGCCCGCGCCATTGCCGAGCACTGGCTGGGTAGGGTCGGACTCGCCCATAAGGCCGACAGTCTGCCAGCCGAGCTTTCCGGCGGCCAGCAGCAGCGCGTCGGCATCGCCCGCGCCGTGGCGATGGAGCCGAAAATTCTGCTGCTCGACGAGATAACCTCCGCGCTCGATCCGGAACTGGTCGGAGAGGTGCTCGAGGTCGTGCGCAGCCTGGCCGAGGACGGCATGACGATGCTGATGGTCACTCACGAAATGGCGTTTGCTCGCGACGCCTCGACCCGCATCGTCTTCATGGCGGATGGCGGCGTCAGTGCAGTTGGCCCGCCTGCCGAGATTCTAGCGGCGGAATGCGACAACGAACGCCTTCGCAGTTTCCTGGCACGGTTCCGTGCCTCGCATTTCTGACACTAGACAGCGAAAGCTGTCGCAAGGAGCCTTCCTATGACGCCATATATCCGGCTCGCCGAATTGGGCCTGACTCTGCCCGTGCCGCCGACGCCCATCGCCAACTTCGTCACCCACGCCGGGAGCGGACGGCTGATCTTCCTGTCCGGCCAGGGGCCGTTGCGCGCCAATGGCACGCTCTGTACGGGCAAGGTGGGCGAGGACGTCACGGTGGAAGAAGCCTATGTCCATGCCCGGCTCACCGGCCTAAACCTGCTCGCTGTCATGCACGAAGCGGTAGGCGACCTTGGCCGCATTGTGCGCATCGTCAAGCTGCTCGGTTTTGTCAACGCTGTCCCGACGTTCAGCGATCACCCGAAAGTGCTCAACGGCTGTTCCGATCTTTTCGCCGACGTCTTTGATGGTATCGGTGGGCACGCCCGCTCGGCGATCGGTGCCGGTTCCTTGCCGGGGAATATCACAGTCGAAATCGAGGCGGTCATCGAGATCGCCGCCTAACGTCTTACAAAGGGATCTTAGAGATGACGATCTGTTCCGCCGACCGCTCCAATATGACAATTCGCGAACGGCTCGGCCTTCGCCCGATCATCAATGTTTCCGGTACGATGACGGCGCTCGGCGCTTCGATCATTGTCCCGGAAGCGATCACCGCCATGGCGGAAATCGCCTCGCAGTGGGTGGAGATGGACGATCTGCAACGCGCCGCAAGCAACGTCATCGCGCGTGTCACGGGTGGCGAGGCCGGCTTCATTACGGCTTGCTGCGCCAGCGGCATCACCATGGCCATAGCCGGGGCGATGACCAGCACCAACCTTCTCGCGATCGAGCGACTGCCGGACAACACGGAAGGCCTCAAGTCCGAAGTCATCGTTCAGCTCGGCCATATCGTCAACTATGGCGCGCCGATCGACCAGTCGATCCGGCTTGCCGGGGCCAGGATCGTGCCGGCCGGTACGGCTAGCGTGACACAGGACTACCATGTACGGGAAGCGATTCGGGAGCGCACCGCGGCAGGGCTTTACGTCGTTGCGCATCACACGGTGCAATATGGCATGCTGTCGCTTGAGGAGTTCTGTGATATCTGCCACGCCAAGGGCGTCCCGGTGATCGTCGACGCCGCCTCCGAATACGACCTGCGCGGCTTTCTCGCGCGTGGCGCCGACCTCGTCATTTATAGCGGGCACAAATTCCTTAGCGGACCGACAAGCGGTATTGTCACCGGCCGTAAGGATCTTGTGCGGGCCGCCTATCTCCAGAATCGTGGTGTTGCGCGAGCGATGAAGGTCGGCAAGGAAAGCATTGTCGGCACCATGGCGGCGCTGGAAGCCTGGGATCGGCGCGACCACATAGGCATCCGGAAGCGAGAGGAAGCAGCGCTGCATCTCTGGAAAGGCACATTGCAGGATCTGCCCGGTATCGCTGTGCATATCACTCCCGATCCAACCGCCAATCCGCTCGACCGGCTTCAGGTCTTTGTTTCGCCTGAGAGCGGGTTCACCGCCGCTGGCCTTGCCGCGGCGCTGGCGGCAGGATCGCCTCCGATCATCGTTCGCAATCACGAGGTGGAGCGCGGCCATTTCTTCCTTGATCCGTGCAATCTTCACGATGGTGAGGCAGAGATAGTTGCCGAACGTCTGCGGGCCGTCTTGAACGCTGAGCGTCCCGCCGACGCCATGAAGTCGGCGCGCAAAGACTCCGCCGGTGCCTTGCGCTGGCCGGATTAGGTGCCTCGGGCGCTCGATCCGGCCCTGAGATGTTCGCCGGTGCACGAATGCCGTTTAATCAAGACGTCGATGCGTTGAACGACCACATCGCGGTCAACGCCTTCTCGGCCATGCGCCGCGGCTCCAGGAAGCTCGGGAAGTAGGAGCCCTTCCTGAGCTTGGGTATGCGCAGTTCTACCGTACCGGCCCGTGTCTCCCAATCTCTACCTATCGCCAAAGCTGGTGCCCGTCGCCGCTCCCACCTCCAGCTCCATCAGCCGCTCGGCGGCAAAGCCGATCATCTCGCGCAGCACATCGGCGTCGGGGGTCTTCTCTACAAGCGTCCGCAGGTTCATCATCTCGTCGGTCATCGCTCGTTCCTTCGAATCAGGTTGGTCTTGAACAACCCGACCCTACCGGCGAACATCGATGACCGCCCGCAAGCCGCTCGGCTCGCTTCAGCGCTACTGAGCGCGCGCTCCCGAGCGGCTTAATACCGGCCGATGTGGAACTTGTGCTTGCCGGCGTGAGGCCGCATCTGTGCGTGGTGATCCACTCTATGGCGTCGCCTATGACCCGGCATGGCGCAGCCAACTCCCTGACCATGCCCATGTCGATCTCGCCTGCGGCACCGTGCTGAATGATGATCGTGCCGATTGGACGGAAGCCTGGGCGCTCTTCCCTGGCGATGTCGTCTATGGCTGGCACGGCGCCTTGCACGCCGCCACAGTTGCCGAAAGCTTGGAGGCTTGCGGCTTTTTCATCCGCTCTCAGATCGTGTGGGACAAGACCCGCCTGGTGATCGGCCGGGGCGATATCATTGGCACATGAACCCTGCTGGTATGCGGTCAGGAAGGGCAAGAAGGATCACGGGTCCGGCGATCGCACGCAGACGACGGTGTGGCAGGTCCCGCACAGAAAATCCGAGACCGGTCACGGTACCCAGGAGCCGGTCGAATGCATGAGGCGGCCGATCGAGAACAATTCCTCGCCCGGCCAGGCCGTTTACGAACCCTTCCGCGGCTCCGGCACCACCATCATCGGTGCCCAGATGACCGGCGGGGCCTGCCATACGATCGAACTCAATCCCGCCTATGTCGACGTGACCATCACCCGCTGGCAGGATTTTACCGGCGAGGCCGCGATGCTGGAGGCAACCAGCCAAAGCTTTGAGCAGGTGCGGGCGGAGCGGCTTGGCGATGCTGACCGGGCTCATTGTGAGGTCCGGTCATGACGACGCTTCCACCGCCACTCCACGGTAGCCAGTCCGTATGGGTTCTCTCCTCGAGGCACTCGCCAACGTCATCGCCGGCTACATCGTCGCCATCATGGTGCAGCGGCTTGCCTTTCCGCAGTTCGGCATCGAAACGACACTGGCAACCGACGGCATGATCGCGGCCATCTTCACCGTCGCTTCGCTGGGCCGCTCCTCTGTGCTGCGCCGCTTCTTCCAGCATCTCGCTGATGTCGACAAGCAGCACGAGTTCCAGTGCAGCGAGCGACCGCGGCAGCGTCTCAGCAGGCCATGATGCGTGGACGCAAGCCGAAACCGCAGCTCTATCTCGTCGACAGCGAAGATGACCCCGGTCCAAAACCCCAGCGCAAACCAAAGCCGTCGCCAACAAGCAACTGGAGATCATGCATAGATACGCCGCCGAACTCGGCCTTTCCCCGGCTTCCCGCAGCCGCGTCACCAAACTGCGCTCCCACGAGCAGAAGCCATGGGAGTTCGGCACCCGGCCTGCCGATGCGTATTTGAAGCCGAGGTGCTAAGGGCGCGCCGCCTGCAGGTGTTTGCCACGATCGCGCTCATCGGCGCTGTGGTTTTGTTTGCGATGGTCAGGCGCTGAGGAACTCGCGTGAGGCAGCCGCGTTACCGTCGGCGCAATTTCGCGCGAGAGGGATAAAAATGGAAGACGCACAAGTCGGTTGGATCGCTGCTATCATAATCGGCGGATTGGCGGGGTGGCTCGCCGAGTTGTTCATGAAGTCGAACACCGGCATCTTTATGAACATCATCTTGGGCATCGTGGGCGCTATTGTCGCCAACGCTTTCCTCGGTGTGTTCGGCATCGCTTTGGGCGGGTGGATTGGCTATCTCATCGCAGGCTTCATCGGCGCATGCATCCTAATATTCGTCGGTCGGTTGATCCGTAGGTAGCCTCTCCGAATATAATCGCGTTGAGCGGAATCACGGCGCTGTGGTGAGTGACACGGCCCGGATGAAAGATCGACTATCAATCACGAAGTCACTGGCCTTGACTTGGACTCCCTCGCCAAGGCCGTTTTGCCCTGGGCATAGACCGCTGCGTGCCTTCCGCCTCCCCTTTAAAATCAGGCGCCTCGACAAGGTTGTCTATGACCAGCGCGTGATCTGGCGGGCTTAACGGGGCTAGCCGCTGACAATTTCGATCTCGTCGAGGATGCTCAGAGCTTCCCGGCAGGGGCCGACGGGTTCCCGGTTCATTTCGGCCAGCATGTGGTGGAAGCTGATGGCTACCGCCAATTGCTCGGCCAGTCGTGCCGCGCGGTTTCTGTCCTTGATGAACGCTGTAGCTTTCCTTGCCAGCTTGTTTTGCGAGGTGGCATCAATAGGCCCACCCACGAGCAGTAATGCCCGAGCCTGTCTCATCACCTGGCGAAGGTCGTCCGACTGGACCATAGGCGATCGTGCCCAAACGCCGAACCGGCTACAAGTCCAACTTTTGTTGGCACGGCTTATGCAACGTATGAGGTAGCCAGTCCCTATCTGGCCCCGATGTGCCAAATCGGGAATGAAGGTTCGCCGGGACCAGGGCGGAATGGGTTATGACCCGGCGATCCTGTCTTCATGTGACGGGAGAGCATCATGACCAGCGACATTACCCCCAACGAACTCGCAAAAGTCTACGGTGTAGGCATCCGCTGGACCGATCCCGATGGCATCACTCACGCGGTCGAAGGGTCGGAAACACCCGCGGATGGGCGTTTGCTGTGGCCGCGGTGCGGCAATGGCGACGTACCCGCTGGCGAGGCTAGTTTCGGAAATGCCGGTGTGACGTGCCCGAGTTGCGTAGCGCTCATGGCCGGAGAGGCAAAGAAGCCGGTGGCAGTCGGCGCGGCGTTCTTGGCCAGCGTGAAACATGATGCGTTGGTGTCGCCACAGTCCAGAGACTGAACGCTCGTATTTTGCCGTGGTGGAGGTGATGTAGATGACCAACGAACTCGACATATTGCGGCTCTCACATTTGATACGACGCCTGGTGTGCGAAACCGGCATCGAGGAGAGGGACGCGCGTGATCTCGTCGCCACTTTGGGAGTGGACTGGTCGTCGCTCGTGCGCGAAGCCCGAATCTTGCAGAAGGCCGCAGTCGCTTAGGTTCCGTCCCAGGCACCCTTCACGAGCATCGTTGCCTTGGGCGAGCGTATTTCGTCCAGCAGAATCAGCTCGGCGGCCGTCTCACCACGTCACCACCGGTGATGTCTGACTGGCCCGAGCCTCCGCGCATGGCTAGCTCAGACGCTGCAACATTGCGGCGGTTACTGAGATCGTCATCGAGGCGAAGAGGCTAACGACTAAACTGCTGCGCAATCAGGGGCTCATACCAAGGTTCAATGATCAGAACCCTCGGGCCCATTCGCGGAGGCCGAGCGACATGATGCGCCAGGGCTGCTCGACCAGCTTGTTCCAGGCGTCGCAGCAATGGTCGACGATCTCGTCGTAGGAGCCGAACACGCGATTCGACAGCCAGTTGTAGCGCATGAACTGCCACACGTTCTCCTGCGGATTGAGCTCCGGGCTTTTCGATGGGATCGCGACGATCGAGATGTTGGCCGGCAACTCGAGCTTCGGCGTCAGATGCCAACCGGCCTGATCCATGAGCAGCGCGGCGTGAGCGCCGGGCGCGACGTGCAGTGCGATTTCTGCCAGGTGCAGGTTCATGGTGTCGGTGTTGCAGAACGGCAGGACGAGGCCGGCGGCCTTGCCCTCCTGCGGGCATATCGCGCCGAAGATGTAGGCGGATTTGGTGCGCTGATCATGCGGCGCTGAGGGTCAGGTTCCCCGCTTCGCCCATCGCCGCGTGACCTTGTTCTTCTGCCCGATCCTGTTCGGCGGGAAATCGCGGGTCCATCCACGATTTCTTGCCCCCACCGTCCTGGAACCAGATCTCTATCGGTGTGCCGAGCGGGAGGGACGCTCTGACCTTATCCAAGTCGGTAGCGAAGCCCCTTTTTTGAACGCTTCGATCGCATCTGGATCCTGGGTGTGGTGCTTGGGCCGCGCCGAGAGCTTGCGGTAGCCGAGCGCACGCAGTTCGCGGCTCAAGGTAGGCCGCTATACCGACAGCGAGAAGTCGTCCCACAACATTTGGGCCAGATCGATGATCCGCCAGCGCACGACACCGTGGACGGCCGGTATCGGGCCCCGCTCGATCGCCGCGATCAGCGCCGCGCGGTGGGTCGCATTGAGGAGCGATGGCTGTCCTGGCGCCTTCCGATCGATCAGATCAGCCCGTCAGGACCGGCCGCGTTGAACTTCACCACCCAGTCCCGGACGATCTGCAACGTGACCCCGCCGATCCGCGAGGCCTCCGTTCGGCTCGCCCCATCATAGATCGCCGCCAGCGCCAGCAAGCGCCGGGTTTGCGCGCTATTCTTCGAGCGGCGCGCGGCGCTCCTCACCGAGACGGCGTGGAAATCGCTGCGAAGCGCTGACCTGCCACTGAACTGTCATCCATCGGCGATTAGAGCCTTGGCCGTTTCTGTTACGCCGTAGGGCGCGGGTTGAGCAACCGGCGGAGACGCGAAGCCGTCAATGAGCGCAGCGTTGGAGCCGGTTGCGGTGAGGGTTCCGGCGAAGGCCGCCGGGGTCTGGTATCCGAGTGAGGAATGGGGTCTCGCGGTGTTGAAGTCCTGCCTCCATTCGGCGATGGCGCTGCGCGCATGGTCGAGGCCGAAGAACAGGCTCTCGTTCAAGAGCTCGTCGCGCATCCGGCCGTTGAAGGATTCGACGTAGCCATTTTGCATCGGCTTTCCCGGCGCGATGTAGTGCCACTCGACACGGTGATCCTTCGACCAGGCGAGGATGGCGTTCGAGGTGAACTCGGTGCCGTGGTCGGAAACGATCATGTCTGGCTTGCCGCGACGGCTGATCAGGTGGGTCAGTTCACGTGCCACCCGACGACCAGAGATCGATGTGTCCGGGATAGCGGCCAGACATTCGCGCGTCACGTCGTCGACGATGTTCAGCACCCGGAAGCGCCGCCCGCAGGCGAACTGGTCGTGCACGAAGTCAAGGGACCAGCGCGCGTTCGCCTTCGCCTCGACCAGGATCGGCGCTCGCGTGCCCACCGCGCGTCGCCGCGCCCGGCGCTTGCGAACCGTCAGCCCTTCCTCGCG
>NZ_JBEBMH010000064.1:0-11232 GCF_040081985.1 Mesorhizobium yinganensis
AGCGCAACCGCAAGGACCCCGCGCCATACGATGCTGAGAAATACAAGTGGCGAAACCTGGTCGAGCGGCTGTTCAACAAGCTCAAGAACTGGCGCCGCGTCGCCACCAGATACGACAAGACAAAGGAATCCTACCTTGGCTTCGTCGCCATCGCAGCAGCCAAGCTTTGGTTACCCTTTGTCCACGAGACCTAGATGCTCGTAGGGCCGCTTCCGTTCGAGTGATATCCTCAGGCTGGCTTTCGATCGGGGCCACCGGAGCCCCACAAGGCTCGTGCGAACAGGTTCCGCCTACGCTTGCGCGGGACAAGATCAATGTCGCTGACAAGCTTGGCCCCGTCTACGCGCCGCTCCAGGGTGATCTTGCGGGTGTGGAAGGCCTCCAGCTCGGCGCGGTGCGCCACGCTTATGATGGTGACTTTCGGCAACTGACGAATGAGCATTTCCATCATCTTGCCCTGACCATTCTCGTCAAGCGCTGCGGTTGCTTCATCCAGCACGACGATATCGGGAGAATGTAAAAGCAGACGTGCGAAGGCGAGCCGCTGCTTTTCACCACCCGACAAGGTCTGGTCCCAGGGCGCATCTTCCATGATCCTTGCGGCGAGATAGGTGAGGCCTACCTTATCGAGCGCGGCATTGATCTCTTCGATCGTCCATTTGTCGGCGGGGGCGGGATAAGCGACCGCCCGGCGAAGCGTGCCCGAGGGGATATAGGGCCGTTGTGGCAACATGAACAGCTGCTTGTTGGAGTGGAAATTGACGCTGCCGCCACCCCAGGGCCACAGGCCCGCGACGGCCCTTACAAGCGTGCTCTTGCCTGAACCGGATTCGCCAGCCACGAGCACCCGCTCGCCCGGTTCGATTTCGACCTCTGTTTCCTTGACCACGGACGTTCCGTCGTCGAGGGTAACGGAGAGATTGTCCAGGCTGAGTATCGTTCCGTCTTTGGTTTCGCCTCGACCGATGCGTCCCAGGGCGTCGCTCTGTTCGGCGCGCTCGAGCCCGTCGAGCGACATCATGAGGGAGGCGATGCGTCGTGCGGAGGCGTTCCAATCGGCGAGACGCGGGTAGTTGTCGACAAGCCATCCGAAGGCGCCCTGCACAATGGCAAAGGCGGAAGCTGCCTGCATGACCTGTCCAAGTGTCATGCCGCCTTCGAGAAATTTCGGAGCACAAAGCAAAATCGGCACAACCGGGGCAAACAGGCTCGACCCCTGCGATACAAGGGCCGTGCGCATGTGCTGGCCTGTAAGCAACGCCCATTGCCTCAGCACATGGCCGAACGTCTTGTCGATGCCGCTGCGCTCCTCTTCCTCGCCACCGAGCAATGCGATGCTCTCGCCGTTTTCCCGCACGCGCGTCAGCGTGTAGCGAAATTCTGCCTCCGCTTGATTTTTCTCTTCGGAGAGATGGACGAAATGACGGCCGATGACCACCATCGAAATCGAGGTAATAGCGGCATAGATTACAGCCGTAATGACGAGGAAACCGGGAACCCTTATGCTCCAACCATCGATCGTGAAGCTCAGTGCTCCGCCTATCGTCCAAAGCACCACGATGAAGGTCGCGGCCGACAGAAAGGCGGTGAGGACACCCGCGACGAAGTCGACAGGGGATTCTGTGGCAATTCGCAAATCCTCTGATATGCGGGCTTCTGGATTCTGGTGATCGCCGCCGACAAGGTTCAATTGATAATAGCGGCCGCTTGCGAGCCAACGCGCGATTACCGCTGTGGTCACCCAGGAACGCCAGCGGCGCTGAATTGTCATGCGAACGTAGACCTGCGCAACGACAAGGCTTCCACTGCCGAGCACGAGGGGTACGAATACGCCGCTCAGGAAATAAACCGTGCTGGAATTACGCTGCTCAATGGCATCGAAAATCACGCGATTCCAGACATTGATCCCATACTGGAAGCCGACATTGACGCATATCAAGATCAGTAGCCCAATCGTGAATGGCCAGGCGAGTCGATCGCCACCGAGGCTCCAGTAGCCGCGCGCACTGATCCAGAAACGCCTGAGCAGATATGTCTTAAGCGCCTGCGCGGTCTGCTCAGGCGTCAGCCCCGGATCCGGTTGGACAGCTTCGGGCGGCGGCGCGGTCTGGCCGTCGACTTCAGGCATGAATTCGGCAGGTGATACGTTCTCCTGGCTAGGATGCTCTTGGCAACACTGCTTGGGACGTGCCTTCCCGGCACCGCGTGGGTTGGCACCGGTGACCGATTTCGATTTGGATTCAACCCCTGACATTCAGCCGACAACGGCTTGAAAATCAGAAGGTTTCATTCCTGCCGGCCTATCCGCATTTACCTCCGCACTTCCCTGCGGCGGCCGCGCCGACGCCGACATCGGGCACTGTTCGAAATCTCCATAGCCATCGACTGTGGACCGCGGGTTCCTGCATGAGAGGTTTTCGTACGCCTGCCGGCACCCTAAACCCTTCACCAAAGCGGTCGTTCCCTCTGGCTTCTCGCGTTCCTTTAAGCGGACATCTTCTGCAGCGACATCGTGCTCGACATTGCGGTGGTGGCGGCAGACTCCCGGTGGCCCTCAGGCAGCTTCCGGAGTGGGATGTTCTACCAGCGGCAGGCGCTGTCGGTTGACCGCCTGCTCAAGTCAGCTTCTTCCAAGCCTGTAGCTCAAGAGCTTCGTTAAAGGTCGCCGGCTCCCATCCTGCGTCCAGCGCGCGATTGACAAGCGCCTGCTGACTTTCTGGAGCAAGGCCGCCGATAGGCGGGTCCCGATCAAGGTTGGTCGGAAATGAGTAACCTTCGGCGCAAGCTGCGACTGCGTTTCGAGCCGCTGCCCTGCTCAACCGGCCATCGGCAAGCATCCGCCGCAGCACCGGAAAAAGCACGGCGCTCGTTTTCGTGCGGTCGACGCTTTCCATTGCCCGTCCGTAGCCCGATGAAACCTGCAGCAGATTCGCCATGCGCTGGATATCCGACGATCGGTTGGTGCCGGCGGCATGGAAGAGGGCTGGATTGAAGAAGGCTGCGTCGCCCTTTTTCAGCGGAAGCTGGATGTGGTGCTCGGCAAAATACGCTTGAAACTCCGGCCGGCCTGTCGCGAGATAGCCCGGCAGATAGGTCTGCGAATATGGCAGGTAGAGTGTCGGACCGCTTTCCAGCGGCATGTCGCAATGCGCGACCGCGCCCTGCAGCGTCAGCACTGGCGAGATCCGATGCACATGGACGGGGTATCGTTCGATCTCTGCCGTGGTCTGGAAGCCGAGATGATAGTCGCGGTGGGCCGACTGTGCCGCGCCGCCGGGTCTCACATTGTTGACCTGTGAGGTGACCTGGTATGCCGGTCCGAGCCAGGCTTCGGACACAAGGGCGATGACATCGTTGCCGTAGTAGGCAGCGAAAGCTTCCGGATCGCGCAAGCATAGCTTTTCGAGTGCATTCCACACGCGGTCATTGGCACCCGGCTTGGCGAAATGATCGCCGCCGCCGGTGCCGGCGCTCCTCTCTGCCGCGATCATTGCGTTGAAGGCCAGCGTGGCGGCGTCGACCACCGCCGTGTCCTCGAAGGCGCCCCGCAGGACGACAAGGCCTGGCCCATCGGTCATCGCCTCGACCCACTCTGCCATGAGCGCCTTGCGCTGGCCCGGGTCCACGGCCGCAGAGCGAATCGATGCACCGTCGTAGACCGGAGCATTCTTTACGATCTCGCTGGCGAACGGATAGTCCGCCGCGTTGGTCGTCCGTTCAACAATCGCGGCGAAATCGTTAATGGCGCACGAGTCGGCGGTGAGCCAGACGCGGTCGGACCTAAGCTCTTTCAAGTTGTCGGCTTTCATCGTCTCCTCCGATCGGTCTTGTCGTACGTGGATGCCAAGATTATAGCTGGCGATGCGTCGAAAAATACCTCCTGGATTCCTCAAAAACACCTCAAAAGCGCTCGCTGGCAATGTCTCGTCCGTTTCTCGCCAAGGACATCGCACTTCAGGCCGGTGTCAGTCTCGCGACGGTCGATCGCGTTCTGAACGGACGCGAAGGCGTTCGCCAGCATACCGTTCGGCGGGTTGAGCAGGCGATCCGGGAACTGGGTCAGCAGCGAGCCCAAGTCGGGATTGTTGGGCGGAAATTCATTCTTGATCTCGTGATGGAAGCACCGGTGCGCTTTAGCGACGCCGTACGTTCGGCGCTGGAAACGGAGATGCCGGCACTTCACCCCGCGGTGTTTCGATGCCGCCATCACCTTTCCGAGAAGCGGACAGCGGCCGACACTGTTTCGCTGCTCGATGCGATCCGACGCCGCGGAAGCAACGGCGTCCTCCTGAAGGCGCCGGATGTCGCCGAAATCGTATCGGCTGTGGACCGCCTGGTTCGCGAGGGGATACCCGTTGTCGCCCTCGTTACGGACCTGCCCAACAGCCGCCGGCACGCCTATGTCGGCGTCGACAATCGCGCAGCTGGCGAAACTGCTGCCTACCTTATCGGCGAATGGCTGGGCAGTCGGCGAGCCGATGTGCTTGTCACACTCAGCAGCAGCCGGTTTCGCGGCGAGGAAGAGCGCGAGATCGGCTTTCGCCGCGTGTTGCGGGAGCGGTACCCGTCAATCGATGTCGTCGAGGTCAGCGAGGGCTATGGCATCGACGGCGCAACAGGTGACCTCGTCCATGCTGCGCTCAGACGCAATCCAGGGATAGCTGCCGTCTATTCGGCCGGCGGCGGCAATGCTGCGATCGTCCAGGCCTTCGCCGAGATGCGACGGCCCTGCCATGTCTTCATTGGCCACGATCTCGATGCCGACAATCTGGTTCTGCTGCGAAGCCGGCGCATCTCGGCTGTCCTACACCACGACCTCAGGCAGGACATGCGCAGCGCCTGCATCCATGTGATGCAGGCTCAGGGCGCGCTGCCGAAATCGGTGATGTCAGCGCCGTCCAACGTCAGTGTAATTACGCCGTTCAATATGCCGGCGGCTCCCGTTTAGCATGCCGGCAGCCATTGCCTGGTGCCGGCATCGCGGATTTGCCCGGATTGCGCGCGGTAAAGTCTACGCCACCGAAAAATCCGCATGGGTCACCGCCAGGTTGGTTCCAATGATCGCGAACAGAATGCCACCGCCGGCACCGGTCCCGTTCGCGTCGTAGTAGAGCTTGCCAGTGTCGGTCTCGTAGATGATGCGGTCGCTGGCATCGCCGGCGAGCCCGGTGGTGTTGGCGCGGAAAGCCGACGCCGCAAGCGTGCCGGTCGACAGCGCGCTGAAGATGTTGTCCGACACCAGGAAGCGGTCGTCGGCCACGTTGAAGTCGGCGATGGTGTCGACATTGCCGCCGCCGAGCGCTGTGGCGAAGACGAAGGTGTCGTCGCCGGCGAGGCCGCGCAGCGTATCCGCGCCACCCTTGCCCTCCAGCCGATTGTCGCCATAGTTGCCCGTGATCTCCTGCGCGAACTCGTTGCCGGTCAGCTTGATCGCTGACGTGCCGGTCGATCCGTTGGTCGTCAACAGTTCGACGCCAACGCCTGCCTTGAGAACATAGTCGACCGCCGCCATCACCCGGTCCGCGCTACCGCCCGAAGCGGAAGCGGATTCGACGATAATGTCGCCGGAATTGTAGACGCGATAGATGTCGTTGCCGCCGCGCCCGGTCAGCGTGTCCGCCGCACCAGCCCCACCGTCGCTGAGAATGTTGGCGCCGTCGTTGCCGGTGATCGACTGTGCAAGCGCATTGCCGGTCAGGTCGATGGCGGATTTTCCGGCTGAACTGGTGGTCGTCATCAGTTCGATGCCGACCCCGGCTTTGAGGACGTAGTCGACACCTGCGCTCACCCGGTCGGCGCTGCCGCCGGAAGCGGAGGTGGATTCGACGATAACGTCGCCGGAGTTGTAAACGATGTAGATGTCGTTGCCGCCGCGCCCGGTCATGGTGTCCGCCGCGCCGGCTCCGCCGTCGCTAAGAATGTTGGCGCCGTCATTGCCGGTGATCGACTGTGCCAGCGCATTGCCGGTCAGGTCGATGGCGGACGTGCCGGTCGAACTGGTGGTCGTCAGCAGTTCGACGCCCACACCGGCCTTGAGAACGTAGTCCACCGAGGCCATCACCCGGTCGGCGGAGCCGCCCGAGGCGGAGCTGGATTCGACAACTATGTCGCCTGAACTGTTGACGACATAGGTGTCGCTGCCGGCGAGACCGGTCATCGTATCCCGGCCGGCGCCACCGTTCAAAATGTTGGCGGCGCCATTGCCGGTAAGACTGTCGTCCCCGCCGCCGCCTGTCAGGTTCTCGATGGAAAAAAGCGTATCCGAGCCGCTGCTGCCGCTGGCGGTGCCGGTCGTGAGATTGGCGGTCACCGCAGCGGTCTCGTTGGCGAAGGAGGCCGTGTCGGTGCCACTGCCCCCATCGAGCGTGTCGCCACCGCCACGGAAGCCGTTGCCGGAATAGAGCAGGGTGTCGTTGCCATCGAGACCATAGAGTGTATTGGCCCCGTCGTTGCCCATGAGCTGATTGGCGAGTTCATTGCCCTCGAGATAAAATGCGCGGGACCCGGTGATGCCGCCATTCTCGATATTGTCGCCGAGCGTATAGCCGTCCGAAATCATATCTGGATTGTCCAGCGCCAGCACGTACACGCTGTCCGTGCCTTCGTTGGCGTTTTCGACCACTGTGTCGTAACGCGTAAGCACGATGCCGTTGCCGATGATCAGATCTTGCAGGAAGTAGGTGTCGTCGCCGGCGCCGCCGAGCAGCGTATCGTCGCCCGTCGCGCCGGACAGCTTGTCGTCGCCGCCGTAACCGGTCAGCTTGTTGGCTCCGGTGTTGCCGAACAGCCGGTTGTTCCCGGAATTGCCGTAGAGATCGAAATTCATGCTGCCGAGCAGCTCGCCGCTCTCCACATTCGAGGTCAGCACGTAGTAGTCGGGCGATCCGTTGATGTGGATCGGGGTCACGGTAACGTAGTCGTCGCCGCCATCCGCGTTTTCGGAGACGATGTCGTAGATCCCGCCGGTGCGGTCGTTGAGGACATATTTGTCGTTGCCGAGGCCCCCGATTAGGAAATCCTGTCCGTCGCCGCCGTTCAGCGTATCGTTGCCCCCTTCGCCGTAGAGCCAGTTGCCGCCGATGTCGTCGAACATCGTGTTGCCGAGACTGTTGCCGTGCAGCGTGAAACCGGAGGCATTGTGGCCGACGATCGCTCCCGTCTCGACGTTCGCTGTCATCGTGTAGGACCGGACGCTGCCGCTCACGTCCATCACCAGGACCGTGTCGTTGCCCTCGCCGGCATTTTCGACGACGGTGTCGTAGGCGCCGTTCGTCACGTCGAAGAGATTATAGACGTCGTTGCCGGTCGTGCCCTCCAGCCGGTCGGTGCCGTTTCCGCCCTGAAGCGTGTCGTTGCCGGCGCCGCCATTCAGGTAGTCGTCGCCATCCTGGCCGTAGAGCGTGTTGGAACCGATGTCGTCGAACAGCCGGTTGCCCAGTTCGTTGCCGTAAAGCGTGAAACCGTTGGTGTTGTGGCCGACGCTCGCCCCGTTCTCGATATCATGGTTGAGACTGTAGCTCGTCGGGCCGCCGGCGACTTGCATGACCAGCACCATGTCGGTGCCGCCGCCTTGGGAATTGAGATCCTCGCTGACGAAGTCGTAGGAGCCGTTCGAGGCGACATCGAAAAGCCGATAGACGTCGTCGCCCTTTCCGCCGGAGAGGATGTCGTAGTCCGCGCCGCCGTTCAGCGTGTCATTGCCGTCCCCGCCATAGAGGTGGTCCGTTCCGGCGCCTCCGTCGATCGTGTCGTTGCCCACCGCACCGCTGAGGGTGTCGGCGCCGAGCCCGCCGCGGACATCGTCGTCCCACACCGTTCCGTGGATGTTGTCCGAGAGATCGCTGCCGTTCGTCAGATAGAGATGGTCCGGAGAGAGACGATAGATGGTGATCGTCGACGCGATGGAAATGCTGTCGTAGTCGACCCAATGCTCGCCGATCGTGCCGCCGGTATCGGCATTGTCGACGACGCGGATCTGGCCGTCGGACGCGCGCGGTCCTTCCGTCACCAGCGTCGTGTGCTGTCCGCCGCCGCTCCACCCCAGGCGCACGATGTCGCCCGGCCGGACTAGCGTCTGCCAGTCGGCGACGGCGCTGTCCGAGCCGCGGTGGACGATCCGCCAGAAGCCGCCATCCTGATTATCCGCCGGATCAAGCGACTGGGTGTGATCGAACTGCTCCGGGAAAGTGGCGCCGGCTGCCGCGGCGGCCGCGGCGGCGATGAAATGGCAATCGTTGGGATTGAGGACGCCGCTGTAGGTCGACCCGATCAGCTTTGCTTCGGCAACCACGTCGCCCGGATCAACCGTGCCGTCGAATACGGTGCTGTTGAGCCCGGTTGGCAAGGTCTTGATGGCAAGCTCCTGAAAGGCACGGTCCGTTCCATTGTCGGCCCATTCAACCTCCAGGAAGACATTGGAGCAGATGTTGTTGCCGGCGACGATGGTGATGTTGCCGAATTCCGAGCTGGTGACATCGATCTGGTTGGCGAAACCGCCGCCGATGTCGACGCCGTTGCGCAGGACGTGCGTGAGCGAGGTATTAGTCGGATCCCAGTAGCTGAAATTGGACCCAGTCAGGTCCGTCGCCGACCAATAGGCTATTCTGAGCCCCGTGATGCCGGAAGCCTCGGCTCCATAGGCCTGGGTCAGAAGATTTTTCAGCGTGACGGTGCCGCCTGGCGCCGCAAAGAACGGGATCGCCAGACTGTCATACTGATATGTGTCGGTCATGGTGGAAATCTCCCGTATTGACGAGCGCAGAATGCCTGCGGTCGCTGCGACGCCAAGCCACTTGTCCGGCTGCGCACGAATGCGAACCTTGAGGTACGCTCTCGATCCTTCTCGATTGCCCGACCCTTGGGCCGCCATTTAACAGCAGCACCCGAAATCTCTCGTGAAAGCAGTGCGAATTTTGCGTGAAGCCAGCGATAGTTGTGCTAAACGACAATCAATTCGCGCCGAAAAGTTTGAGCCACGAAACCGGAAGTAAGGCGTCGGAGATGCTGCGTGGATAACAGCGATGCTGGAACTGAAACTACTCGGTGACTTCGATCTTCGTGATGGAAGCTTCGAGCCGGTGGTTGTCGGTGCCCGGAAAAACAAGGCCTTGCTGGCGATACTTGCGCTCGCGCCGTCGGCGTCGCTGGCGCGCGAGCGGATCGTCAGATTGCTGTGGAGCGATCGCGGCCAGGTCCAGGCTCAGGCGAGCCTCCGCCAGTCTCTGGTGGCATTGAGGAAGGATATGGCGGCATTGCCCCTGCCGCTGATCCAGGTCATTGACGACCGGCTGACGCTCGACCGCAGCCGCCTTAAGATCGACGCCGTCGAATTTCAGCGGCTCGGCGCGTCCAATGATATCGAGTCGTTGCGCCGCGCCGCTACTCTGTATCGCGATGAGTTGCTGGCCGATCTCGACATAAAGGATCCCGGGTTTGAAAGGTGGCTCGGGTCGGAGCGCCAGCGATTGTCCGACCTTGCCATCGGCCTGTTCGAGAAGCTGTCCGCCCATGAGACCGGCGGTGCGAGGATCGAAGCCACCAAGCGGCTTGTCGGGCTCGACCCGCTGCGGGAGGCCTCGCACCGCATGCTGATGACAGCCTATGCCGCCGCCGGTGAAAAGGGGCTGGCGATGCGGCAGTACGAACTCTGCCGCGCCGCGCTGAACGAAGAGCTCGACGTAGCGCCCGGAGAGGAGACCGAGGCCCTGCGTCAGCGACTGTTGAAAGAGCTGGCCGCAGCAAGCCTGCCGGCGCGCGGCGGACTTTTGTCGCGGACCGAAGCACGAACGGCCCATGAGGAAAAGCCTTCGGTCGCCGTGCTGCCCTTCGACGTTATGAGTGCCGATGCCGACCTCGGAGATTTTTGCGACGGACTTGTCGAGGACATCACCACCGGCCTGTCCCGCATCAAGACGATCCGGGTCGTCGCCCGAAACACCATGTTCACCTACAAGAATCAAGCCGTCGACGTCCGTGCGGTGGGGCGCGACCTCGCCGTTCGCTACGCGCTCGAGGGCAGCGTGCGGCGGTCGGGAACGCGCATACGCGTCACGGCGCAGCTGATCGAGGCAGCGAACGGCCATCATGTGTGGGCAGGGAAGTTCGACCGCCAGGGAGTCGACGCTTTCGACTTGCAGGACGAGATCACCAGCGGCATCGTCGCCTCGGTCCAGACGCAGATCATCCTGAACGAAGGAAGGGCAACTGCGCTCGACGGACGGGCCGACGCCGTGGCCCCGCTCCTGGCGCGATCATGGCAGCAGTTCCTGGGTCTGACGGAGAAATCCCTCGCCGAATCGAGGACGCTCGCGGAACGGGCGCTTTGCCTCGATCCGCACAGCGGATTCGCGCACCGCATGGTTTCCGTCTGTCTCTACCACCAGGCCTATATGGGCTTCGTGCCCTGGACGAACGACCTGGTCGACGAGGCTCACCGGCACGCCAAGATCGCGATCGAGGCGGCGGACGCAGATGAATACAGCCATTGGGCAATGGCATGCGCGGAGTTGCTGCGGTCGGAGCACGAGCGAGCGGCGACTTCACTGAAACGCGCCCTCCAGATCAATCCCAACTGTTCGCTGGCGCACGGAGCGCTCGGCACTGTGCTCGCCTGGGCCGGGCGGCCGGATGCAGCTGTCAAAAGCAACGAGATCGCATTGCAGATCAACCCGGACGATCCGTCGATCTTCTTCAGACATTTCGGGCTGGCGCTCGCCCACTATCTTGCGCTCCGGTACGATCAGGCTCTTGTCCACGCCAGCGCCGTGGTGCAGGCGCGTCCGGTCTGGTGGCTTGGCCTGTTGCTGTTCGCGGCCAGCCTTGCCCAATCGGGCCAGCTCGGGGACGCCGGCCGGGTTCTGGGCGAACTGACGCGCGTGCTGCCCGACACCGCCCTTTCCGCCTTGAACGTTCTCCCATTTGCAAGCGCTCGCAACCGGGAGCATCTGCTCGAAGGCGTGGCAAAGGCGGGAGTGCTGGGCTGATAGCTGAAGGTCCGTTCTCAGTTCGCGGATATCTCATAGCAGCCGTTCCGCTTTCGTGAAGAGTTTCGGGCGCCGGCAGGCGTACGAAAGTCGCCGAGGAACGAACCCGCGGGCCACGAAGCGATGGCTATTGGGATTTCGATCTTCGGCTGATGTCGGGGATGGCGTGACCGCCGTCGGGAAAGGCCGGGATGGATGCGGACGGACCGCTTCGGCTTCCGGGCGCGCGGCATTGTCGGCTCGACGCATG